>JAJVIF010000002.1:388357-430052 GCA_022072165.1 bacterium
CCCCCGGTCGCCCGGTGATGGCGCGCCTCGCGCCTGGGCCGCCGGAGCGCCCCGCTCCGGCCGGGAACGCGACAATTCACGATGCACGAGGCGTCCCCCTCCGGACGCGGGGCGCGTCCGGGTCCCACCGACCGGGGGTCGGGCCACCGGGCGAGCAGGGCTCGCCCCTCCGGTTGAACTTTTCATCCAGGATCTCGTTCCACGAAAGTCGTCTCGCCTCGGAGGGGCGCCCCCCGGTCGCCCGGTGATGGCGCGCCTCGCGCCTGGGCCGCCGGAGCGCCCCGCTCCGGCCGGAAACGCGACGATTCACGATACACGAGGCGTCCCCCTCCGGACGCGGGGCGCGTCCGGGTCCCACCGACCGGGGGTCGGGCCACCGGGCGAGCAGGGCTCGCCCCTCCGGATGTGCATTTCAATCAGGATCTCGTTCCACGAAAGTCGTCTCGCCTCGGAGGGGCGACCCCCGGTCGCCCGGTGATGGCGCGCCTCGCGCCTGGGCTGCCGGGGCGCCCCGCTCCGGCCGGGAACGCGACAATTCACGATGCACGAGGCGTCCCCCTCCGGACGCGGGGCGCGTCCGGGTCCCACCGACCGGGGGTCGGGCCACCGGGCGAGCAGGGCTCGCCCCTCCGGTTGAACTTTTCATCCAGGATCTCGTTCCACGAAAGTCGTCTCGCCTCGGAGGGGCGCCCCCCGGTCGCCCGGTGATGGCGCGCCTCGCGCCTGGGCCGCCGGAGCGCCCCGCTCCGGCCGGAAACGCGACAATTTTCAACCTCCGACGTGCGGAATTTGCCCCCTCCACGGCATCACTCCCAACAGCAAACACCTGCCGCCCCCCGGAGTCCCGCCATGATGACCCGCCCTCGCGCTATCCCCCATTTGGACATTCCCGGGGCTACCCAAATGATCACGTTCCGTCTGCTCGATGCGCTTCCGCCGCGTCAAGCATCCAGCCATCACACCACACCCTCCACAACGAATCAGTCCGTACTCTGGTTTCGCAATTACGACTCCACGCTGGATGCCGGGCATGGCGCATGCCTGCTGCGAATGCCGTGGGCGGCCAAAGTGGTCCAGGACTGCCTGCTCTGTGAAGCTAACACGAAGTACGACCTGGAGGCCTGGGTGGTGATGCCGAATCATGTTCACTTGTTGGTGCGCCCGCATGAAGGTGTCGCGCTGCGGTCACTGGTTCAGGCATGGAAGTCCGTGACGGCCCATCGAATCAACGCGCTGCTGGGGCGTCACGGTCCGGTCTGGCAACGGGACTACTTCGATCGGGTCGTGCGGACGGACAGACATCACATGATGGCCCGGGAGTACATTGAAATGAATCCGGTTCGGGCCGGATTGGTTGCGTCACCGACTCAATATCGCTGGTCGAGCGCGTATCACGCAGTAGAGATTGAGCGCCTGTGATGCTATGTCCCTCCGGACGCGGGGCGCGTCCGGGTCCCACCGACCGGGGGTCGGGCCACCGGGCGAGCAGGGCTCGCCCCTCCGGATGTGCCACTGATACACTCCCTTCATGCGATATCTCACCGCTGCCCTGCTGTTGCTCCTCCTCGCGACTCCTGTCAGTGCGACCCCCACGTTTTGCGTTGAGCAGCGCTTCGACGACACAGACCGTGACCGCTATGCTCCGCTTTCGGTGCGCCTTTCCGACAGCGCGACCCCTGACATGCTGGCGATGCAGGACGCCCTGATCGATGCCCTGCTGCAGTTCGCCGAAGCGACCTACCTTGAGGGGCAGTTCGCCTTTTCTGCTGCTACGGATGTGAGCTGTCTTCACGCTTTCCGCGGTCCCATCTGGCGCGCTGATAAAGCCCCCGAAGGTCTCGGCAGCGTTATCTACACGGAGGCTCTCCTCGCCGATGCCATTGCAACGGTCCCCCCGGACATCCGGGACCGGGCACTGACGCCCTACCTCGCGGCCTGGCCGATGCTCGCGCTTGTCGCGTCCATAACACCAGCAGGCCCTGACCTCGATGTGGAGCGCGTCCAGGAAGACATCGATCGGCTCGAAGCGCTGGCGGGCTGGTGGATCGGCCAGCAGCCCCGTGCAGAGGCAGGGGACCTGCTGACCATCGCTCGCTGGCGTACCTCTGAGGCGGGCACGTTGTGGGATCCCTATGCGGCGCTACAGGCTGGCTTTGCCTTGCGCGCACTTTCCTGGGACGAACTTCATGAAGTGCTGATGCCAGGCACCGTGAGCGAGTCCGATGCTGCCGCGTCTTCTCAATCCAGCGCTGACCAGGACTGACACCCACCGGCGCACCGGCTACACTCTGCGACGTACTCACACTTGGCGCACCGAGGTGCTGTTCTCATGCTGCGCGCACTCGCCCCCTTCCTCTTCCTGGCTCTCATGTCACTCTGGATGCCTGCCCCCGCGATGGCGGCTGGCGAACTACCCGATACCCTGCTTGGCTTCGGCCCCAACTCCACCAAAGAGATGCTGCTGCAGCGGGCGGGCACCCGGGTCGAAATCTCCGGAGCGGGCCAGACAGAGGAGTACCAGTACTCCTGGCTGGAGGGGCAGCTGAATGCCCGTTTTTCGTTTGTGCCGGGCGACAGCCGGATCCAGCAGATTGTCGTGATGCTCTGGCCCAACGAGAATTTCTCCATCAGCAAAGTCCGCGAGACCCTCGCGAAAATGCAGATGGACAGCCCGGAGCTGGACTATCTGATGGCCCACCGACCGGACATCGTGAGCGACTTCGGCGAGCCTCCATCGGCGTTCATGGATGCCTGGCTCACCTATCCCCTCCCCGGTGGCGGTAGCTTTGAGTTCTATCTTGCCGATGAGCCCATGCGCTGTGTTGAGATGACGCTCCGCTTCGACTACGAAGAGGTCCCGGAGGCCTATGCCATTCCCATCCCGCCGAAAGTCATCGGCACCGAAGACCTCACGACCCGCTCGTCCTTCTATGGGCTTTCCCTGGGGCTCAATGAGTCCGAATTGCTACGGCTCAAGGGCGAACCGGAGCACAAGGAAACCTGGAGCGAGGACTATCCCGACTGGTACTACGCCAAGGATGGGGTCGATTTCACCTGCGTGGTGGGGCTCTCGAAGGTCGGCGAATATGATGCCGAGTGGGACAAGCAGCCCGGCGCGTTCCTCGTGAACCGGATCGCAGTCGAGACCTGGTCACTGGACAGCATCCCCGACCTCAAAGCGGCGCGTCAGGAACTCGTGAATCGGGGCTTCGATGATCCCCTCCTGACCGCCATCGGGATGGGCCGGGGGGACCTGCGCAAGCGCTTCGGGGACCCTGACAGCTACAGCAGCTACAGCTGGTTCTACGAGATTCCCGGCGCGGATTACACGATCGCGGTGGACTTCCGGTTTTCCGGCAGCGCTGAGACCGCCCGGGTCACCGGCGTGACTGTCAGCCGCTGGTAGCTATATGTTAGGGGCGCGATTCATCGCGCCCTGCATCTACCACTCTTGCACCCTTAAGACCGCGATTCATCGCGCCCTGCCTGCTGCTCTGGCGTCGCCATTTTCTTCAGCACCCCCCGGCCCGGGGGGTGTACTGTTATGCGGTTTCTGACCTCTGACCGACCGGAGTACCTGCGCGATGGCCGCCCCCTTTGTTCCTGCCCGGTTCCAGGCACCTCTGCCACAGTCGCACTTCATCGTGGAGGAGGCCCCGAACGAAGAAGCCCTCCCCATGGATGTCCTCATCGTGGGCGGGGGTCCGGCAGGACTCGCCTGTGCGATTCGTCTGAAGCAGCTATGCGCGTCGGATCCCGCCCTCGGGGACCTGGAAATCGGGGTACTCGAAAAGGCCCCCGACCTGGGCGGGCATTGCCTCTCCGGGGCGGTCATGAATCCGGTCGCTCTCAAAAGTCTCTTCCCCGACCTGCCGGAGAGTGAACTCCCCCTGCGGACCAGGGTCGACAGTGAGGCAGTCTATCTGCTGACCGGCTCCGGGCAATTCAAAATCCCGACCCCGCCGACCATGGCCAATCATGGCAACTATGTGGTGAGCCTCTGCGAGGTTGTGCAGTGGCTGGGCAGTCAGGCGGAAGCACTCGGTATCAATCTCTTTCCCGGCTATCCCGCCGAGAGCCTCCTGGTGCAGGGGACGGCGGTCGTGGGGGCCAGGACAGTCCCGGTTGGCCTGGACCGCAGCGGAGTACCAACGGACAACTACACGCCCCCGACAGATGTCACGGCCCGGGTGACCGTCCTTGCCGAAGGGACCCGCGGTCCCCTGGCGCAGGCGTACTGTCAGTGGCAGGGCCTGACCTCCACGAATCCCCAAATCTTTGCGCTGGGCGTCAAGGAACTCTGGGAAGTCAAAGCTGCGCCGAAGCAGGTCATCCACACCCTCGGCTGGCCGCTCCCCACCGATGCCTTTGGCGGCAGCTGGCTCTATCCGATGGCCGACAACCTGGTGTCACTGGGACTCGTCGTGGGTCTCGACTATCGGCAGCAGCAGCTGGATGTCCACAACATGCTCCAGCACCTGAAGCGGCATCCGCTCATCGCCCCGATCCTCGAGGGTGGGCAACTGGTGGAGTGGGGCGCGAAGACCATTCCTGAAGGAGGCTGGCACAGCCTCCCCACCCGACTGCACGGAGAGGGTCTCCTGATGGCAGGCGATACTGTCGGCATGGTGAATGTCCCGGCTCTGAAGGGGATTCACCTCGCGATGCAGGCGGGCATCTTCGCCGCGGAGACCATTGCGGCGGCCCTGAAGCAGGATGACACCACGGCCGCCGCACTGTCGTCCTACGACACGCGGGTGAAAGAGAGCTTTATTGGGCAGGACATGTACGCCACCCGCAACATGCGACTGGCATTCAAGGATGGCTTCTATCTCGGCGGCTTCCAGGCGGTGCTGATGACCCTCACGAAGGGGGGCTTCCCTGGCGGCACGATTGCGATGCACGCCGATGCCGACGCGAGTCGTCGCGAAGGTGCTCCCTGCAGCGCCCTCCCCGAGGGGGGGATGTCGAAGCTCGATGCGGTCTTTTACTCCGGGAATCAGACCCGGGATGACATCCCCTCGCACCTGATTGTCGGCCAGGACATCCCCGGCGAGGTCGCGGACTTCTACGCCGCCATGTGTCCGGCGGGTGTCTATGAACGGCAGGGCGATGCACTGGTAGTCAACGCCCCCAACTGCATCGACTGCAAGGCCACCGATGTCCTGGGACCCCGGTGGACGCCCCGCGAAGGGGGCTCCGGTCCCAGTTACAAGCGGATGTAGCGCCTCGACTTGTGCGGGGAGAACGGCAGGAGCCGTATCATTACGGCACTCCCAGCCTGCGAGGTTGCTGCCGTGCTCCTGTTGTCGCGATCAGTGATCGGATGCGTCGGACTGACTCTGCTCCTGACCAGCTGTCAGCAGGCCTATCAGCCTGTACCTGCGGCACCAGCCGCCACACTCCCGCCGGTGATCACGGCGGTGTCGTCGACCGGGAGTCCCCAGGAGGGATCAGGCACCCTGGGACTCTTTCGGCTGGAGATCGCCGAAGACCAGGCTGCGCTGGTCCCCCTGCGACAGTCGACCCTCACCGATGCGCTGGAGATCATCGATATCACCAGCTTCCTCTCAGCTGCGCCCTGTACCGACTGTGTCCGCATCGAGCGCTTTCGTCGCATCGCCCCGCAGATCGTGGGAATCGACATTGCCCTGCGGCATCCGTTCCCGGCCGGTGATGCGAGCCTTCCCATTTCTGGCAGCAATCGCGCCGACCTGCATGTCTTCAATGTGGAGGGGCAGCTGCTGAGTGACCGACCGGCGTCCTGGTTTCCGGGGAGTGGCCAGCGGGTGGTCCCCGGAGTCCTGCGCAACGCCGATGGGTATTCGGGCTATCTGGACCCCGTGCTCGATCCCGTGGTACCGACCGACGCCTCCGCGCATCCTTACCGCCTCTTCTTTGCAGACTACTCCGATGGCAACTTCAACCCCGCGCTTCCGACCGGATTCGCCTCGGTCACGACCCCCCCACCCTCGGGGCATCTGGTGATGCCGCAGGGGTCAGGCTGGGATGTCCGGGAGTACGAAATCGATTTGAGCGACGGCCCCACCGGTTTTTATCTCGCCATCGGCTGTACTTTCGGACTTTCGGTCAGTAACCGCACCCAACGCTTCACGCCGGAGTACCGCGTTCCTCAGCATCTGAAGAAGGCCGCGAGTGAAGTGCATCTGTCGCTGATGGCCAACGGGCTGGAAGGGGGGATCACGACTTCAACAGCGACCCTGGAAGTCCGGGTGGTGGATCCCTCGCATCAGGTCCCCGTCGGCAACGCCCTGAACGAAATGGCGGCGGATTCCTCCATCGCCGAGGTCCGGGTGGAATGTCCGGGGCTCTTGCCAGCCCCTCTGACGATGCCCACTTCTGGTGGCAGCGGTGGTGGCCGGACCCCCGCCGATCCCTGGGTCGGGAGCTTCCAGATCGCGAATCAGCTCGGTGCCCCGGAGGGGACCTATCCCGTGCTGGTGGGAGTCATCGACAGCTATATCACCGGGCAGAATCAGGCCCCGCTCCTTCAGGGCAAAGACGCCATCGGCCCGGTCCCGATCGGGGCCAATCCACTGACCGGCCTTTACGACCTCTCGACTTTTGCCACCTGGCAGACGCTTTGGCTTCCGGTTGGTCCTGCCGGGACCCCGCTGCCGAACTGGACGGTCTACATGGGGAACCCCGCCCATCAGGGCGGCCTTGGGCTGCCGGGACCTACGGGGACCTTCACGGCCCCTACCTGGCAGAGCGGCTGTTCCCAATGGAATTGCTGGGGGAACCCGCTGCTGGTCTACCTCGATGACACCACGGCCTACTTCTCCAACACGGGCGACGGCGGATCGCTCCCCGCGCAGGCAGTGGACCTCGCGACCCGGCAGGTGAAGTGGACCCAGAAGTTCAACGACATTCCACAGAACTGGCTCAATGCGAAGGGCATCAGCATCACCCCTGAAGGGACAGTCGTGTTCTGCCACGAGAACAAAACCGGCAATCTGTATGGCCTCGATGGCGCTGATGGCGAGCCCCTCTGGACCCTCCCGGCCTGGGGACATCTGCGGGCGGACTCTTACGCCACGACTGATGAAGATGGCAACTTCATCATCGGCAGTTCCAGCTGCATTGGGGGCTGTCCACAGGGAACCTTTGGCATCTACTCACTTAATCCCCGCACGGGCGTGCAGAACTGGCATTACCCGACGGGGGATCCCGGATATGCAGTGCCGGCCTATGCCGATGGTCGGGTCTATGTGATCGTCAACGGAACCATGCATGCCATCAATGCCGCTACTGGCGCGGGGATCTGGACCTATGCCGGCTTGGGAGATCATCGCGGCAATGCGATCACGGTCCACCCCGATGGCGGCATTCTCATCCACACCATGAACGGCCTCTATTGCCTCGATGACACCGGGACTGCCGCCACCCAGCGCTGGGTCCAGTCGTACAACTGCCCCTTCTATACCGGCAGCGGTGTGGGTCCTGACGGCACCATCCATGTCATCGACTATGACGGTGTGTTCCGGCGTTGCGATCCCTTAACCGGCGCGACAATCGCGAGCATGGGCGGCTGGGAGGATGGCTACGCCGGTCGCCCGACGATCGACAGCAACGGCATGACCTACTTCACCCTTCGACGAGCAGTCGCCAATGAGTCGTACCTGGTGGCGGTGAATCCCGATGGCTCACAAAAGTGGGCGTATTTTGCTGGTGCGTGGATCGGGTCGGCCGGGATCCCGGCCCCCTGTTCGCTGGGCAAAGATGGCACGCTCTACTCGTCGGTCCGTCCCCTGGGACTCATCGCCTTCCGGGATCCTTAAAACAAATCCTTCAAACGGTTTTTGACCGCGCCGGAGATGTTGGCCTCGAGCTCGGGGTCAAACTCCGCGTTGGCCACTGTCCCACCGACCGAGAACTTGAACTGCACAAAGCCATCCTTCTCCGCCGGCACATGCCGGATGTAGCTCCCGACCTTTCGCATAGCCCGCGCCACAGATTTCCGTGCGCGGATGGTACCAGTCAGCGCGACTGGCTGCGGGTCCGTGACCTGTCCGCTGACATCCAGATGGAAATCTGGTGCCCGCAGCTTGAGACTGGTGAGCTGGAGTCGTTTCGGACGCACTGTCGCCCGCAGGTCGATGAGGCTGTAGGGCATCAGGCTCCCCCCTTTCGCTTTTCCCGACTTTACCCGCTCTGCGAAATCTGCCGCAAAAGGCGAGAGCATCGTGCCCTGCGTGCTATTCAGCTCCACCTGCGCCTGCCAGTCCGTGGCGGACTTCAACGTGTATGTCACGGTGCCACCCATGCGACCGGTGACTCCATAGGTCGGCAGTTGCAGGTCCTGCAGGATGGTGCCGAAGTGGATGTTTTCCAGCCGGAGCGTCGCCGCTGCGGGCGACTTCCCCCAGGTCGCAACATCGTGGGCCTGGCCGCTCAGGAAGACCCGTCCGCCCCCCGGCGGGACAAAACGGGTATCGCGTAACCGGATGCCGCCATCGGCATAGCTCAGATACGCCACCAGATCCGTGCAGGGGAGCCCGGCGACCTCGAACTGCTCTGTCTCCAGTTCGATCTCCGCCGCGATCCGCTGGTCCCGGTCGAGGGTGAGGGTTGCGCCGCCGGTCACCGATCCTTCGAGGCCGTAGTTGGGCTGTCCGAGGGCGGCGAAAGCCTGACCCGGATTGATTCCCTCGATCCGCAGTTGCAGGGTGCTGGCCGGACCGGTCACCGCCACCCGCTTGCTGTGGTGGGTGCCATTCACCATGATGCCGCCACCAAACGCCTCAATTCGTCCCTCCCGCAGCTCCAGCGATCCCTCACGGATGAAGAAAGGGAGGTCAATCTGCTCAATGCCCAGATGGTTGAACTGCATCGCTGCTGCTTTGAGCGACCCTTCGATCACCGACTCCCCCTTCTTGCCGGTGATGGTGCCAGTGAGCGTGACATCTCCCTCGATAAATCCCGTGCGCGGGGCTTCGCCGAACTGTTCCAGCAGCCCCTGTATGCCCAACGGACCCAGGGTGGTCGCGATGGCATAGGGACGATCTCGTCGGTACCAGAAGGAGCCACTGGCACTGAGTGGTGCCTCCTGATAGAGCCCCTCCAGCGATGTCACCTGGAGCAGGCGGCGATCTGCATAGATCGCCTCCGCGGTGATCTGCGTGACGGTGAGCGGGGGGAGGCCGTCGTGCTCCAGGGCCGGCAGGTGATAGTGAACGGTCCCCTGGTCGAGGCGAATCTGCACCTGGCGGTCACCATACTTCTGGACTGGCCAGGCGGTGGGGTCGGCGGGCGGCGGCTCCGGCATCCCGGTCTCAGGTCCGAGATCCGGCTCCGGCGAGTTGGGGTCCCCGTCAAACTCGAAGCGAGGAAAGATCAAATCGTTGTTGTCATCCACGCGGAGCGCCAGTTCAAAGCCTTCCAGGGTGACTTTTCGCGGCCAGGCCTTTTTGGTCCGCTGGTACAGATCCCAGTCGAGCTGGGCTGTAGCGCGCCGGACCTCCCCCACTTTTACGGGGGTCGGAACATCGGCAACCACGAAGAGGCTGGTGTCCCGGAGTGTCAGGGTGCCGTTGAGGGTGCCATCGACCCGGGTAGGGACCACTTCGCCGCCAGACTGCTCGATGACAAAGGCGACCAGGTCGACTTCCGCTTTCCGCCAGAGGAGCAGGATCGCGCCAATGACGCCAAGCACGAGCAGCAATACCAGGGCGATTTTGCGGAAGCGCGGCATACATCACGAGGATACCCCCAACCCCGTTGCCCCGTCCCCGCCGGAGCCCTACACTGGAGCGGTTTCATCTCACCTGTTCCAGCCCGGGAGTCCCCGCCGATGCCTGTCCAGACCCTACTGCTCAATGCGCCATCGCCCAGCAGCCTCGCTGATTCCGCAGGAATCGCCAGGATGCAGGCGGAGACTGGCTCGTATCTCGAGCTTGCCACGTTGCTGGGGCTCCGTCCGGACCTGTATGACGCGATCGGGAAGGGTTACGACGCCTTCTTCCGGAATCCGGCATCGGAACTCTCTGAAGAGGAGCGCGAACTCTCGGCGCTCCTGACCGCGCTACTGTGCCATTCGCCCTACCCGGCGCGCCTGCATCGGGCGCGCATTCAGCAGCTCAATGTGTCAGCGGCGGTGCTGGAAGCGGTCGAGACCTTCGAACTGAATTCGCAGGACCTGAGCCACCGTCAGCGGGCCTACCTGAACTTTGTCCGGAAGGTGGCGGCGTTCCCGCACACCATTGTGGACAAGGACATCATTTATCTGGAGCAGAACGGCTTCACGCAGTCGGCCATGCTTGAACTGGCGTCACTTGCGTCCTACGTCACCATGCTGGGTCGATTGTCGGATGCCCTGAACGTCGGACTCTAGTCGTCCTCCGGACGCGGGGCGCGTCCGGGTCCCACCGACCGGGGGTCGGGGGACCGGGCGAGCAGGGCTCGCCCCTCCGGCGTTCGGTCCCCCCCATTTGTGGGCGAGCGCGCAGCGACCGGGGGCCTCCCGTATCATCACCACATGAAGCACTCCCCCGAGTTCGAAGCGCTCTGCGCCGAAGCCCGCGCTCAGGTTAAGGAAACCTCCATTGAAGAGGTCGCCAGCCGCCTCCAGCAGGGCGAAACACTCGCCCTCATCGATGTCCGGGAAGAGAGCGAGTTTGCCGCCGGTCATATCCCCGGTGCGGAGCATCTCGGACGGGGCATCATTGAGCGTGACATTCTTGGAGCCCACCCTGACAAAAACGAGGAGCTGATCCTCTATTGCGGCGGGGGGTACCGCTCCGCGCTGGCCGCGGTGAACCTGCAAAAAATGGGCTACACCAAGGTCCGGAGCATGTGGGGCGGGATGCGGGGCTGGCGCGAGGCGGGGCATCCAGAGGGCACCTAAGCCGCACCATCGTTCAGGAAACCAGCCCCCCCCCAATCGCGACATCTGGCGATACACTCAGTAGCAGTACCGTCCCGCAATCTGCCGGGATGGTGACCTTTGCCTGTCGGGGATGGACCCGTGCGCCGATACCTCGCTCTGCAGATCGCAGCCCTCATCTTTTTGAGCGCCTTTTTCGGCTTTAAAGCGTCGCAGGTGATGGCAGCCGCCGACTGGCCGACCCAGCTCGCCCAGTTGCCAGGGGGCAAGTCGGTGGTCCAGGCCAAGGCCCCGACCAAGTCCGATTTGCGGACCTTTGAAGCGATCCTGAACCTCCTGACGACGGACTATCTGGAGCCGGTCGAAGACCGCAGCAAGCTGATGGAAGGCGCGATTCAGGGGAGCGTGGCGGCGCTGGGGGATCGGTACAGCCGGTATATCCCCAAGGTCCACAACACAGCGCTGACCGAGGAAATCCAGGGGTTTTACGGTGGGATCGGGGTCCTGATCGAACAAAAGGGCGGCCACACGCTTGCGGCGACTGTCTTCCCCGAACAACCAGCAGCGGTGGCGGGGATGGAAGTCGGGGACATCATCCTGGAGGTCGATGGCGAGGATGTGTCGGATAGGTATGTCACGGACATCGTGGCGAAGATCAAAGGCCCGGTAGACACTGAAGTGGTGCTGAAAATCTACCGACCAGCGCTGGAAGATGTCCGGGATCTGACCATCACCCGCAAGCAGGTGAAGTACCCCTCGGTGTGGGAAAAGAAGATGCTGCCGGAGCAGCGGGGCGTGGGGTACATCAAGCTGATCCAGTTCAACGAGGAGTCGGGCTCGGACTTCATCGAGGCGGTCAACGAGCTCAAAGGCGAAGGCATGACCCGACTGGTGCTGGACCTGCGGCAGAACACTGGCGGGACCTTCACCGATGCCTTCGAGATCGCCGATGCCCTGGTGAAGAGTGGTCCGCTGGTCTACACCGAGACCCGCAATGGTCAGCGACGTCCGTTTGAGAGCCGGGATGGCGGACTGGGTCTCGACATCCCCCTGGCGATCCTGACCGATGGCTATTCCGCCTCTGCCTCGGAGATCGTCGCTGGAGCGGTCCAGGACACCCGCAGCGGGATCCTGGTCGGCACGAAGACCTTCGGGAAAGGGGTCGTGCAGAGTGTGATCCCCCTGACCGATGGCTCCAGCCTGATTCTCACCACCGCCCGGTATCTGACCCCGAATGGCCGGGACATCAACAAGCATGGCATCCGCCCCGACATCCCCATCGATGTGGAGACGATTACGAAAGACGACCCCTTTGTCACTTCCCGTCTCGACCGCATTGAAGCCCTGAGCAAAGAAGCCGTCGCTCTCCGGGAGGAACTCCAGGAGTATTTCCGGGACAAGGACTTCGCCATGGATGAAGCCCTCCGGATCCTGCAGGATGAAGCGGCGTACCAGGCGATTCTGGCGACCGCTGGTCCTACACCAGCCGATGACGAAGCCGCCTGGGCTGCGGAGCAGGCAGCTGAAAAAACCGCCGCCGGCCCCGCTGGGCTGATGAATGCGCCAGTCGAAGAGGCCGCTGGCGAGTAAGGCAGCGCAAGCGGGAGTATGATGCTGGCGGGTCGGAGAGCGCCTGGTCCGTTGTGACGACTGGTGCCCGCTGACTCTGCGGCACCGACGAGTTGACCGTATCCGGACGTCGGGCCCCGTATTTACAGACTCCTCGTCCTGACCGGGACGTTCTCACGAGGTCCACCGTCACCATGGCCCCTCGGCCCAAAGTGGGCGCCGCTCAGCGTGTCGCCATTTTCATCGACGTGCAGAACATGTTCTATTCCGCGAAGTACAAGTACCGCGGCAAGCTCGATTACGAAAAGCTCCTCAACCTCATCCAGCGGGATCGCCAGGTCATCCGGGCGCTCTGCTATGCGGTCCAGACGCCCGAAATCGACCAGACCAGCTTCATGAAGATCCTGGAGAACATGGGATTCGAAATCCGGATCAAAGACCTGAAGCTCCGACCCGATGGCACCGCCAAGGGTGACTGGGATATGGGAATGGCGATTGATGCCATGTCCCTGGGGAGCAAGATGGATGTCGCTGCCCTGGTGTCAGGCGATGGCGACTTCTCTTCGCTGGTGGAGTTCCTCAAAGCGCAGGGAGTGAAAGTGGAGGTGTATGCCTTCCGCTCCAACACGGCTGATGAGCTGATCAAGAGCGCCAGCCAGTTCATCCCACTGGATGACAGTGTCATCCTCGCCGGGTCCATGGCCTCGGTGGAGGAAGTGGAGTCGGTTGCGAGCCGGCGACGTTATGCCCCACGGGCACGGTAACCACCGTGCAACCAGCCTGATAGGTCGCCTCGCCCTCCTTGTCCTGGGGTGGCTCAGTTGTTGCTGGTTCGCGCCAAGCGAAGCCGGAACCGGCGACTTCGCCCTTCCCGGCTATGGCGATCCCCAGTTCCTCCCCCTCCCTTCCGGCGGACAGACCGGGCAGTTCGCCTTTGAGTCAGACCCCACCACCCCGACTGATCTGCACTGGTTCCCGGGGACCAGCACCCTGCAGCGTCTGGTCTCCACAGGAGGCTTGCGGCTGTCCTGGCGACGGGGGGAACAGGGCGTGCAGGCGGTCGCCGACTCCCTCATCTACGAGCGTGACAGTGCAGCACCGGATGCTCCGGAACGCTTCACGCTCATCGGCAATGTTGCGGTCGTGACACCTCAGGGGGGAGTCCGATCATCGGCACTCACACTGGAAGTCCAGCAGGACACCGTCCTGCTCAGCGCCCGGGGGGGCGTCCTGGCGCAGTTTGGCCAGCAATGGATCAGGGCAGCGCAGGCGGAATTGCAGTATCAAACTCTCGTTCCTGCCGGGATGGCTCCTGCGGAGCTTACTCACCAGGGGCATGTCGCCGGCGATGTTCGTATCGAGTTTGCGCTTGATCCGGGAGCGGCAGAACTGCAGGAGCGTGTGAACCCACTGCACGGTCCACGCCCATTCTTTGAAGGCGTGGATCTGGCGCCGCAGCAGGTCGAGATCATCGGTCCCCGCTTCGACTTCACCTACCGCACCACCGGACTCAACTCGGTGGCAGCCGATGCGCCATCGGTCCTGACGCTGCTGCGTCGCGGGGGCAGCGATTCCGACGAGGAGCCACTGCGAATGTCCTTGGCCGCTCCCATTTTCGAAGCGACCTTTGAGTCGACTGAAGTTACCAACGGCGATGCTTCAGGGACCCGGCTCACCAGTCTGCGGACATTCGAAGCGCCGGTGGGGCTGGTGGTCAGTTATCTGGAAGGGACTATCCAGGCTGGACAGGGCGCGCTGGATCTCGCGCCAGACCGGCAGTCCCTGACCCTCAGCGGAGGGGTCCGGGCCGAGCAGGGGGGCGCGCTGATGTTCGCCGCCGACCTGGGGCTCTGGTTCGACGCAGAGGGACAAATCCGTCTGGAGGCCTCAGGACGCCCCACATTTCTGTTCGAAAGCTCCCGATTCGCGCCATTAGCCAGTATTTTGGGCAAAATCCGCCCTGGAGGGTCCCAGCAATGGTAGGCTTCTAGATTGTGCCCAATACGACGGAGGACCGCACGCATCCATGATCTCCGCCAACGACCTGAGGCCCGGGAAGGCCTTCAAGTGGGATGGCTCCCTGTACAAGTGTACGGAGTACGCCCATGTGAAGCCCGGCAAGGGACCTGCTTTCGTCCGAGTCAAGCTGTTGAACATCGAGACCGGCGCGAATGTCGAACATACCCTCAAGCCGGAACTGAAATTCGAGGAACTGCGGGTCGAAAATCGGCCGGCGGCTTTCCTGTACGCCAACGGCGACACCTTCGTCTTCATGGACAGCGAGAGCTTTGAACAGCACGAACTGACCGGCGATTTCATCGGGAAGCCGAAGCAGTTCCTCAAGGAAAACATGGAGGTCACCCTGATTCATGCCGACGGTCGCATCATCGATTGCGAGCTGCCGAGCCATGTCGTGACCTCCATCATCTATACCGAGCCGGGCATGAAGGGGGACACCGCCACCGGTGCCACCAAGCCGGCGCAGGTCGAAGGGGGCGCGACCATCAACGTGCCGCTTTTCGTCGAAATCGGCGACCGTGTCAAGGTCGATACCCGGGAAGTGAAGTACCTGGAGCGGGTCCGGGACTGACCGGATCCCGCGCTAAGCCGAAAACAGAGCAACCGCAGACGATCCCGTCTGCGGTTGCTTCTTTTTTGCGAGGAGTCCAGTGTGTGCTACTGGCTCTCAGAGCGCGCCACCGTTCACGGCGATCTCCGCGCCGCTGATGAACGATGCTTCCGGTGACACCAGGAAGTGGACCGCCGCCGCGATGTCTTCGGTCGTGCCCATGCGTCCGGCAGGTATCCCCGCGAGGATGGCCTTCAGCTGCTCTTCCGGCATTGCCCTGGTCATATCAGTATCGATGAGTCCGGGCATGATGACGTTGCTGGTAATCCCCCGGTTCGCATATTCCTTTGTCAGGGCCTTCGAGAACCCAAAGAGTGCACTCTTGGAGGTGCAGTAGATCGTCTGCATGGGCGAGCCGAGATTCGCGACGATGGATGACATGTGTACCAGCCGTCCCCACCGCGCCTTGCGCATGTTCGGCAGGGCGCGTCGCGTGCAATAGATCGTGCCGAAGAGATTCGTGGAGAGGACCGCCTGGATCTCCTCATCCGACATCCGCACCAGGTGTTGCTCGATATTGATGCCGGCATTGTTGACCAGAATATCGACAGGGGCCTGCGCTTCGATGGTCGCGAACATCGCCTCCACCGCTTCAGGCTGAGCAACATTGCCCCCTATCACCTCCGCCTTTCCGCCATTCGTGCGAATCTCCGCCGCCAGGGCATCGGCAGAGTCGCGACTTGCGTTGTAGTGGACCCACACAAACGCTCCGGCGGCCGCGAGACGTCGGGCGACTCCGCTGCCAATCCCCCGGCTCGCGCCAGTCACCAATGCCGTTTTGCCGGACAGATCAAACATGAGCAGTCTCCCTGAGGGCCGCGATGGTCGCGGTGAGTGCGGCAGCATCGACGGTAGTGTGGCAGGTTACCGGATGGTCTTTCCAGCCCCGCTTCAGCATGTTGCTCAGGACGCTTCCAGCGCCCAGTTCGATGAACGTATCGCAGCCCAGCGCGAGCAACTGATCGCAGCACGCGGTCCAGCGGACCGGGGCCGTAATCTGTCGAATCCCCAGATCGTGGACCCGCGCCGCGTCCTGATTGGGGGTCGCTTCAAGATTGGTCACAATCGGGAAAGCCAGCGGATGAATGGTGATTTTCGCAAAGCGGTCGGCGAACCGATCCTGCGCCGGCTGCATCAATGGCGAATGGAAAGGCGCGGAAACCTCGAGCGGAATCACCTTACGGATCCCGTGCTCTGCTGCCAGGAGCCGGGCGCGCTCGACTGCAGCCGCACTCCCGGAAATCACGACCTGACCAGGTCCGTTGAAATTCGCGAGGGCCAGGACCCCGTGGGCTCCTTCAGCCTGGACCGCAGCGACCAGCGCTTCCACCGCCGGAGCCTCCGCAAGACAGGCCGCCATCGCCCCTTCCCCGACTGGGACCGCTTCCTGCATGTAGGCTCCCCGATCCCGCACCAGGGGGACCGCCTCTTCCAGTGTCAGGGCGCCAGCGGCGGTCAGGGCAGAAAACTCCCCCAGGGAGTGACCAGCAGCGGCGGTGATGGTGAGGTCCGGCAGCGCTTCCCGGAGGGCGGCCCAGGCCATCGTGCTGACTGTCAGGAGTGCAGGCTGAGCATTGGTGGTCCGGGTGAGGAGGTCCTGCGGTCCGGTAGCCAGGAGGGTCGCGAGACCCCCGCCAAAGGCGGCATCGGCGCGGGCCAGGATGTCGGCGGCGGCGGCGGAGGCGGCAGCGAGGTCCTGGCCCATGCCGACCACCTGGGATCCCTGTCCGGGGAAGAGAAGGGCGATTCGCATAGGCGGCATTATTCCATTGACCGCCTGATTTGCATCCCGCTCACACTCCGAGATTTTTGCCACAACGGGGCGACTTTCTGCCTCGATACACGATATTAGAAAAGCGCCATGTGCCAGCATGACGGGAGGTCCTAGGTGCCCCGTACGACCGAGCGTGAATTGCGGACGATGGAGGCCTGGTCCTACCGGGTGCATCAGGCGCATGCCCTGGTCCGGGAACGGCTATCGTCGGTCGATCACGGGCGACATGTGGATGAACTGCGCCGCCTGCTGGTCCGACGGTACCTGGTGATTCCCTTTCTGGAGCTTGAGAACGCATTTATTCTGGCGACTGACTCCACGCCGGCTGACCTGGCCTCGGCGGTCTCCTCCACCCTGGATGAGCGACCGACCGAGTTTCTGCCCCCGGCCTTTCGCCGGATCCACGAAGGGGGCTGGCTCGCGGGTCCCGGCTCTGCCGCGACCCTCTCGGAGCATCTCTTCGCCCTCCCCCCTGAAGAACGGGCAGCAATCGAGCGACTGCTCGAAGACCTCACATCCGCCCCATTGCGCCTCCCGGTGACACGCCCACTGACTCCGCCGACTGAGCCGGACCCGGAGCCCATCCTGACGTCAGCCCAGCTGGCGGAGCGGGCAGCGATGGGGCTGACTGCCCCACCAGACACCGACAGCCTCCCGCGATCCGCGTCGCTGACTGCAGCGCAACGGATTCTGGTGGTCTATATCCAGGAGCGGGGGCGTCAGCGCTTCGACATGATCCAGGCGACCCTCTTCAAGGGGCTCAAGCTCCTTCCTGCCTTTGGATGCGAACGCCTTTGGCTCTATGCGCAGGGGGGCTTCGATGTGGATTACGAACGGGACCTGAGCACGACCCGGGAGTTTGAGCAGGAGGGGGAGCGGTTCTACACACGGGTCGCTTTCCTCTCGCCCTTCGATGTCGCGATGCACCTGCTGGAGACCGCGGGCCGCCCCGAAAACAGCTGACCTGCGTGTTCGTCGGCCCACGTATGATGCCCCGTCATGGGATCCCTCACCGCACTGCGTGACCTCATCCAGCAGCAGGCTTTGCTGGCCGGTCAGTTCACCCTGAAATCAGGTGCCATCAGTCCGTACTACTTTGATTTGCGGCGCGTAACCCTCGCTGCAACTGGCGCACGGCTCATCGGGCAGGCGTTGTGGGAGCACTGTCGCCAGACCTCCGCTGATGCCGTCGCGGGGCCCGCCACCGCTGCCATCCCCCTCATCACCGCCACGCTGGTCGCAGCGGCTGAAGCTCATGCGGGAGACTTCCGGGGGGGTTATGTCCGGTCGGAAGCCAAGGGACATGGCACAGGGCAACGCCTCGAAGGACCGATTCAGCCCGGCGACCGCGTCCTCCTGGTGGAAGACACGGTCACCAGCGGCGGCTCGCTACTCGACACCGCCGCTGTCCTGCAGGAGGCCGGCTGCACCATCGTCGGCGCGGTCTGGCTGGTCGACCGGGGAGCCGGGGGCCTCGACGCGGTCCGGCAGGCGGGCATCGCGGCGACCTCCCTCTTCACACTCGAGGACTTCGACCTGCCAACCGCGTAAAATCCCCAGCGTGCCCCCCACGGAGTCCACCGAACAGGCGCTGGGACGCTGGCAGCGGCTGGAATCGCTGCTGGGAGCGGCGGAGTCGGATATCCGCGTGCTGGGGGCTGATGAATTGCGGGAACTGGCACGACTCTATCGTCTCTCCAGCCTCGACCTCGCCCGGCATCAGCAACGCCGGACCCCCGGTCCGGTGATCCCGTATCTCAATGGCCTGGTCCTGCGCGGACAACGGGTGATCTACGCGCGTCAGCGGTCAGTGATTCGCTGGCGCGGACTTTGGGACCTGCTAGCCTTCGATTTCCCCCGGACTCTCATGGCAGAACGCCGACTGTTCGCCATCACCTCACTATGGTTCGCGCTCTGTGCCGTCGGGGGCTATGCGGCTATGGCGCATGACCCGGCCTGGATGCGGAGTCTCTTCCCGGAACTCTTCACGCTCTTTGAGATGGAGGGCTACGGCAGTCAGATCGACCCCTCCGCCCTGGCATCGGGCAACATCTCCCCCGGGACAAACGCGAAGGCGAGCGCGTATATCGCAGCGAACAACATCCGGGTCAGCATCCTGGCCTATGGTCTCGGGGCGGCGCTGGGGGTCGGAACGCTGTACCTGCTGGCGATGAACGGGGCCTTGCTGGGAGCAGTCTCCTGGTTTTACCTGGGTCGCGACGCCCGCTTTCAGGAATATTTCTACGCGGGGATCCTGCCGCATGGGGTCTGGGAGCTGACCGCCATCGCCATTAGCGCTACGGCCGGACTGATGCTCGCGCGGGCCGTGCTGTTTCCCGGTGAAGAGCGACGGGCTGCGGCCTTGCGGCAGGCCGCCCGCCGGACGCTTCCGCTGGTGGGTGGCGTCATCTTCATGCTCCTGGTGGCCGGGGTGATCGAAGGCTATGTGACGCCCGCCGCGATTTCATCGGAGGCGAAGGTCCTGACCGGCGTGGGGAGCGGGGTCCTCTTCGTGCTGTATATCCTGATCGCGGGGCGTCCCATGCCACAGCCGACAGGGAGCGCATCGTAAGATGCTGCGCACTATGCCGCCCCTCGCCGATCTGCTGCACTACGCCCTGCGCGGGTCATTGGCCCTGCTGTCAGGGACGCTCCTGGCGGCGGCACTGAACACCGAGATGCCCCTCTGGCCGCTGATGCTCTGCGGGCTGCTCCCTCTGCTCTACGCCATCCGGCATGTCCGTCCGCTGGAAGCAACCTGCTACGGCCTGATCACTTTTTGGTGGTACCTGACAGTCAGTGTCTGGTGGCTCTCACAGTTCGGCCCAGACAAGGCGATTTCCCTCTGTTTCATGGAGGGGATGGCGTATGCCATCGCCATCGGGCTCTTTAGCTGGCTGCGACATCGCTTCCGTGGTGATGTCTATGGTCTGCTCCTCCCGGCCTGCCTGGTGCTGGTGGACTTCAAACGGAATCTGGGACTCTGGGCTTTCCCCTGGCCGATGCTGGGACATGCCCTGGTCTATCAGCCCGTCCTGCTGCAGTCGGCAGCGGTGATCGGCGTCATGGGGCTGTCGTTTGTCTGCATGTGGTGCAATGCGGTCCTGGCGCGACTCCTGTTCGAGGAAGTCCGGCCCCCCGCGGCGCGCTGGCGCGAGGTCCGCCCCTTTATGCTGGTCTTGCTCTGGATGGGGGCCTATGGTCAGTACAGTCTCCTCGCCGCACCGTACATCGAAAGGCGTCAGGAAGCCTTCCCGGCGACTGTCGTGCAGCGTGTGGAGGGGACCCTCTCCCGATGGCACGACACCTTCATCATGCGGGCTTTAGATGAATACGATGCCCTCACGCGAGAGCAATTGCAGCTTATGGGGATCCTGCCGCTGCCACCGGGCACGGTGGGACCGCCGGTCCCTCGGCCTGAGCTTCCCCCGGGACTCATCGTCTGGCCGGAGAACGCAGTCCCGAAATCGGCGCAGGGGGGACAGGCGGTTATCGACTCCCGCATTCAGCGCCTCGTGAATGAGAGCGGCTCCGTCTTGGTGATGGGGACCTTTGCCCGGGTCCCGGTCGGCTCCCCGGAGCCGGGGAGTCCGGAAGCGTTGCCGCTAACCACAGAGCGCGTCAAGGAATACGGCGCGCTGGAACTCGCGGGCGAGGAAATGGACGCTTACAACAGCATCGAGATCCGGGTACCGGGAGCATCGGAAGCGCTGGGCATTACGAGCAAGTACCACCTGGTCCCCTTTGGGGAGAGCGTCCCGATGAAACGGTACCTGTCGATTGTCGATAACCCCTGGGGGCGCGGGAAGAATGTTACGGCCTCCCGACGACTGGCTCCCTTCGAGACCCCCATCGGAGAAGTCGGCGTCGTGGTCTGCTACGAGTCGCTCTTTGCGCCGCTGGTCCGCTCGCTGGTTCGCCAGGGGGCAGAGGTATTGGTGCTGGCCAGTAACACGAGCTGGTTCGGGAAGCATGTCGATGCCACCTATCAGCACGCCTACTACGACCGGGCTCGGGCCGTGGAAAACCGGATCCCGTTCGTACGGGCCGCCACAACCGGTGTCAGCAGCATCATCGACCCCTGGGGTCGCGAACTCGCCATCACCGAGCCTTTCGAGGGGCGTCGGCTCGATGGCGAAGTCGCCAGGACCGAAGGAGCCGCCCGGACCGCGTTCATCCGCAAGCGCTTCGGCACCAGCGTCTACACCGTCCTGGGTGACTGGGTCGCGACCCTGAGCCTCTTCGGCATCCTGGGGGCGTTACTGGAAGTCTGGTTCCCCGGCTGGTACCTGGCCCTGACCCGTCGCTATGGCCCCCGCCTGACCGGCCAGTCCCTGCCATCACCTGAACCGGCCTTCCGGTAGCTGGGTCCTGAACTGGCAGACCGGTACAATCTCTCATGATGGTCGAGGGACTCCCATCGCCAGGACCTGCCCACCCCGACGAGCCTGTCGTGCCTGCGGAGCCTGACATGATCCGGACGGTGCTCACCGCCGCCGGCATCCCCACGATTCCCGCGCATCCGGATCAACTGGCCGTCCCGGAAGCCACGGCTGCCGTGGAGCCTGCGCCCTCCCCGGCCGCACCTCATGCCGTCCCAGAGCCGGCACCAGCGCTCATCGCCCCGCCACCAGCTCCCGCAACCGCTCCAATGACAGCGATGCCTGAGGACGTGCCTCTGGCGCTGCGCCTGCCAGCGATCCAGGCGGCCCTTCTTTACTTCGCCACCTACGCACCCTGGACCATTGCGTTCGCTGCACTGCTCCCCTTTACGGTGCGTCCGGTGGAAATCGGCGACTGGTGGGGTCCCTATCTGCTGGCGTGGCTGGCCTGCTTCCTGGGGACCAGTGTCGCGATGTATAGCCAGGCCCTGATCGGCTTCGGGCAGCCAGGGCGACGTCCGGTGGCCATGATCGGCGCGTTTTTCTTCGCCGCGATGCTCTTCGCTGCCACGTCCTGGTGGATGCGGGAAGCGGACCTCTACAACGCCCCGGCGTGGATCCTGGTGAATACGCTGGCGCTGCTCGCGGCTGCCTCCGCTGCTGGCTATGCCATTGCCCGGGAGATTCAGCAGTCCGGGCATCTCATTGCGGTCGCGCTGGTGGGCGTGACTGTCGACATGTGGTCAGTGTTCCAAGGGCCGAGCAAGCAGATCGCGTCATCGGTCATTGATGCCGTCGAGCGGGGGGTATACACCGGGGAAGTCGCCCCTCCCTGGATCTCGTTCCTGCTCATGCGCTTTCCGGTGCCGGGAGTCCCGGAGATTCAGGCGATGATGGGAGTCGGGGATGTCGTGTTCCTCGCCTTTTTCTTCGGTTGCGTGGTGCGATTCGGGCTGCCACCGATGCTCAACTTTGTCGGGTTGACCCTGGGAGTCGTGGGGTCGATGCTGCTGGTGAACATCCTCCACGCACTGTTTGCGATCCCGGCGATCCCGGCGCTGCCGATCATTGCGCCTCTCTTTATCCTGCTGAATGCCGGTCACCTCCGGATGGACGCACGAGAATGGCGCGTTACGCTGGTGTTTGTGGGGCTGCTACTGATGGCGATTCTGGCCATGACCGCCATGCGGCTCCTCCCGGCGGCCGCCTGATGCCCCCAGCCTGATCCTTCTTCCTCTCCTGACAGGCACGATTTCGGGGCTCCGGGACGATAGTAGTCAGTGGTACCGGTCACACCCTGCGGAGGCACACAGCGACCATGAAGACCCTTGCCCTGCGCTGGCTCATCGGCGGCCTCCTGTTGCTGGGCCTCGCCTGGGGCTGTGGCAGCGGTCCGAAGAAGGCCGACTCCACCAGTGCGCAGAAGGGGGTAGCCACCGTAGATGAGGAGGCGTATGTCCTCCCGCCCCTCTCAGAATTCGAGACGTTTCCCCAGAACATTGCCGATGACATCCGCGCCAAATGTGCGATGCAGGGGTTTGTGCTGGATGAGCTGAAGCGGACCAAGGGCGCGCGACGCCAGAGCATCCTCGCCCGCTTCGGCGGGTCCACCGCCGGGATGCCACCGCAGGCCGAGGTCCTGGCGATGCTGCGACTCCTCGGCACCAATTTTGCCAATGTCGCCCGGATTGTCCTGGAGTTCCCCGGCGCTGGAGCCCCGGCCTATGTGGTTGCCAATGGGCATAAAGTGGAAGAGTACCTGGGGCCCCGCAGTGGCGAAACAAACGTTGATGAGTTTTGGCAGACCCTGGAGTTCGAAGTGACCCCGGAAGATGCCCCTATGCCCGCCGAGAGCACCAGCCAGGTCCCATCCGCGCCGCCGGTCTCCTGAACTGGTACGCCGCTAGCCCGACTCCGCCACGCGCTGGGCGATGCGCGCTTCCAGGACCCGATCCGGGGTCCAGTCCTTCAGGCGCAGGCGTCCGATGTCGTAGCCTACCGTGGCCGCTTCCGGAATGAGACCGATGAGTTCTGAGTGCCTGACTTTCACACCGGCCATGGTCGCCAGCCGTTCCACCCATTCGAACACCTTCTCCAGCGTAGTCTGTCGATAGTCCACCAGGTTGATACTGACCTGTACGCAGTCCTGGGCGGTGAGCCGGAATCCCAGCGCCCGGACTCCCGGTAAACCACCCGGAGCCGTTGCGCGGATACGTGCCGCAATCTGCCGGGCAACTGCCAGCTCATTGGTGTCGAGATGCACGTTGAACGCGATGAGGAAGAAGCGGACCCCGACCATGCAGGCTCCGGCAGTGGGGTGCAGGGCTTTGGGACCAAAGTCCGGGGTCCACTCCGGTTGCGTGATGAACTCCCGGAGAAACTCCCAGCCCCGGTTACGGATGAACGAGAGCGGCGCTCTCTCAGGGCGCAGGGCTGCGGCGTCGTAGCAATAGACCGGAATCGAGAGTTCCTCGGCGATACGGGTGGCGAGGGCATGGGCCACGGGCACCAGATCCGCAAGGGTCGCCCCGCGAATCGGGATAAGGGGAACGACGTCCGCCACACCGATCCGGGGATGGACCCCCTGATGCTGCCGGATGTCCAGCTGTTCAGCGGCGGTCCGGACTCCGGCAAAAGCGCTCTGCAGCAGGGCATCGGTAGTGAAACTTACGGCGGTTACCACGGACCGATGGTGATCGGCATCGGCGGTTTCATCCAGCAGCAAGGTCTGCGGGACCGCCCCAATGGCACTGGCAATACGTTGCACTATCGCCAGGTTCCGGCCTTCAGCAAAGTTGGGGACCGTTTCAAACAGGGGCTGGGCGGGGTCGAGGAACGGCGAGGTCATGGTCAGCGATTGTAGACCGCGGTGCCCAGAGCGCCTGATGCTCCTATGCCAGGCAGATAGCAGCACGCCCCGGCAAACACCGGGGCGCGGGAAAAAGGTGTCAGCGCAGGGCGATCCGCGCTTAGGGCAGAAGGCTGTACTGGTTGAACCAGTCGTTCACCACCTGATATTGCGAATGCGGATTCCCGGGCCAGATCATGCAGGACCCGGGAGTCTCGACGAAGACGTTCTCCTTCAAGCTGACATCGTTGGTGCCGTAGCCCATGAGATTGCGGTTCAGGTCGGTGATCGGACTGGTGTTCGTCCGGGTGTGGGGCAGATTGAAGACATGTCCCAGTTCGTGCGCCGCAATCTTCTGCGCAAAGACGGTGGTGTAACTGACGCCGATACAGCCCCGGTTGTTGTTGGTGTAATCGCAGAACCGGTCGCTCATGACGCCTGCCCAGCCACTGTAGTTGTTGCGATTGATGCAGTAGTAGTTAAGGCGGCTGTAGTCTCCCTGGAAGTAGAGCATGTTGAACAGCTCGTTGTTCTCGGAGGCGTTGTCGAGGTTGTAGAGATGCGGCTTGTCCTCGATGTAGATCACGCGGATGTCATCCGGAGGAATCCGGACTGCCGCCGGTTCGAAGACGGAGTTGACGTAGAGGTCGAACCACTCCGCGACATCTTCCTCGCTCCAGGAGGGGAGATTCCACCAGAGGGTCGGGAAGGTCGCGCCGTTCTTAATGACATAGACGTTCATGCCGGCTTCGCGATAGCGGATCTCGTAGTCGAAGCTGAAGTCGGTGCTGCCGTAGCGGTTGCTCACAGTCACACGTCCGGTGTAGGTACCCGGCATCCCGGAGGTCACCTGCGGCGTGGCCTCGGTACTCTCATTGGGGGTACAGCCACCTCCGAAGTCCCAGGCCCATTCTTCGACCCGCCCGGTGCCCGGATCAGTGGTGACGGCAAACGTCACGGGGCGTCGGCCATACACCCATCCCGGCAGGACTTCGGTCACTACTGGCGCTGTCGCGGGAATGATGGTGAAGGTGAACGGGATAGTGCTGTTGCCCGAAATGTTGGACGCGGTGACAGTCCCCTCGAAGGTGCCGGGAATGAGTCCGGTGACGGTCGGGGTTGCTTCCACGCTGGTGCCTGGAGCAGTCGCGGCCACGAAGTCCCAGTCCCAGCTACTGGCGGGACCACCGGTGTTGACCGCGCTAAAGGTCGCCTCTTCGGTCTGCCAGAACTCGAATGGCGTGACACTCTCCAGCACTGGCGGCGGCGGATGGATGGTGAACGTGAAGAACTCACTGTCGCTGCCAGCAGCGTTGCTGACGGTCACAGCACAGCGCTGGGTGCCATAGCTGATGAGGGTCACGGTGGGCGACTCGTCGGTGCTGACCGGGGGATCGAAGCTGAAGGTCAGTGCCCATTCCCAGTCGGTGACGGCATCACCATCGGTGATGACCTGCAGCTGCACCTGGTCGCCTTCCATTCCCTCCAGCGGCTCGATGCTGACAATCTCCGGCGGCCGGAGACCCCGCTGAATGGGGACCTCGATTTTCTGGTATCGGGACGATGGCTGGAAGCCCGCCGGACCAGTTTGCGGCACCAGATTCTCATCCAGCAGCAGCTGAGTGGGCTGCGTGAAGTCCTGCTGATCCCGGAGCCGAATGAGCCCGGGCAGGAGCGCCCCGCCGGCGGGGGCTTTGTAGGTCATGTCGGCGTTGTTGACGTCGAAGCGCATTTCCAGGAAACGGGGAACGTCGGCAGCGATGGGCGTGATGCCAAGTCCGTTGAAGACCCCGTTGGCTTTCAGCGCCGGGACACTTACCTGCGCATCCTGGACCCCCGAGCGCTCGGCTATGTGCGTAATGTTGCTGTGGTCCGGGAAGGCCAGGGAAGTCGTGGCGGTAGCATCCCAGTCCTGGACCGTGGCCCGGACAGTCACGACGTCGGTCTTGTTCGTATCCAGGAGTTCGCCAGTGACATTAGCGGAAATGACCTGCATGTCGCCGCAGGCTTCTGGCAGGAAGTACCGCAGTCCGGTGGGGTCCGCGCTGGGGAGCCGATTCTGTCGCTTGTCGTAGGCACTGTTGCCATTCCGCGGGTCCATGTACTTTGCGAGGACCACCAAGGGGAGGGGGTCATTGGGGACGGCGTTGCTGATCCGGACGTTGACCTGGGCCTCCGCTCCCTGAGGAATCACGTCGTACCCCGACGGATTCAGGTACTCGTTACCGACCCAGCCATCCACAGCGTCATAGTTGCCGGCAGGGTTCAGGTCGTTAATGTTGTGGATCAGCTTGTACGGGAACGTATTGGCGTTGGCGATCCCAAAGGCCGCTGTGTCAAACAGGGGTCCGACGCCGCGGTAGCCATCAGCGTTGGGCACGGCATCCAGGTTCGCCCAGACAGTCCCGCCGAAGAAGCCCTGCTGCCCATCGCCATCAGCGGCGACGAGCAACGTGGTGTCAAAGATGAAGAGGTCCACCCGCTTACTCGCCGACTGGGGCGGGTCGAGGTTGGTCGGCATGTCGAACGGATGCGTGAAGCGGAACACGTAATCGGTGGTGTTGTTGGGTCCGGCGGTGGTTCCGAGAATCACCAGGTCGAGGGCCGACATAAAGGGCCGGATCGATAACGCAAAGAGATCACCCTGGGTCTTGGCCTGCGCGGAGCGAGGCATCTCCAGGCGGGCGATAGACGGATCGGCGGGGTCGCGGTGGAGGTAGTAGACCCCCAGGACTCCCTGGGCCATCCCAGCGCTGTCCACGGACTGCGGCAGGGTGCTGACGTCGAAGGTTTCTGGCAGCGGAACACTCGCGGGAGCGGCTGCAGGCTGCGGGTCCGCCGGCAGGGGGGCGGTTGCGGGGGTGCTACTTCCGCCGCTACCACAGCTGGTAAGGAGAAGGGCACTGACAGCGGTCAGAAGAGCGGGGAGCAAATGGCGCATGACGCGGCCTCCGGGAGAGACAGGAGTCCGGCATGACCGCCACACAGGGCGTCTGGACACACGCCGGATCTCTCAAAGAGCATGACGGGAACGGAACGGGAAGGGAAACAACCCCTCCGGCCCGGGTACGCAAGCCGGGCCGGAGGCAGGAGAGTCTTGATGGGCGACCTAGTTGCCGGCGGAGACCTGGACGCTCTGCAGCTTCTGCAGGGCTGTCTGGAGATTTCCCTTCAGACGCGGATTGGTCTCCGCGCTGATCTGCGTTGTCAGCAACTGGACGATCTCCTGGCGCAACCCCGGAATCCGGGCACCGGTGCGGGCGAGCTGGGCAACATCCACATCCGCGAGGATGCTGGAGGCCGAATCCCGGGTCTCCTCATCGCGGTCCATCGCACCGATGGCCACCAGCCGGAGGCCGGACCAGTCGGGGCTGAACGAGACCGCGCCCATGACCATGCGACGGAACGAGGGAGAGCCGTTGCGGACGACCTGCTCTGCCAGCTGGCGGGACGTGTCGTCCTTCATGCTGCCGAGGTACCACATCAGGATCTCGTTGGAGATGTCCGCATCGAGGATCTGGAAGCCCGTGGCCCGGGAGTAAATCTCCGGCCCAAAGCGACGCAGGATGTCCTCGACCTGGAACTCCGGTTCACCGACCCCACAACGTGGGCTCAGGAAAGCATCGAGCTCCGACGCCTGCGCTGGCAGCAGGCCGCCAGTCAGGGTGAGCGCGAGTACCAGGGTGGGAAAGAGAGTCTTCTTCATGATGCCGGGCTCCTACATGTACGTGTGGGTCCAGTCGTTCGAGACCTGGAACTGGTTGACAGGGGGCGTACCGAAATAGGTGATGCAGCTGGCAGACTCTTCCCGGACAGCCGAGGCTGACAGGGCATTGGAGAGCGTGCCATAGCTCATCAGGTTGTAGTTGTTCGAGTTGACCGGGTTGGTGCTGGTCCGGACGTGGGGCAGGTTGAGGATATGCCCGATTTCGTGCGGCAGCACCACACGGTCGAAGTCCGCGTTGAACGCGATGATCCAGGCCCCGCGGTTGGCGTTGTTGATGTTACAGCCCGACGACGTGTCGGTCATGATACCGCCGAGCCCGGGAGCCAGCGGACAAGAGTTCACGACCAGCGTGTTGATCTTGTTCGGGTTCTGACTCAGCACCAGGTTGAAGGCCTGGTTCGCCTCGGCATTGGTGTCGATGTTGAACAGCGAGGGGTTGTTCACTTCCACGATCTCAATCTGGTTGAGATCAATCTCCACCCCCGCATCACGGAAGGGAACATTGAACCAGGTCTGCATCCAGTTATTGAAGCTGGTCTGGCTCCAGTCCGGCATCCCCTGCAGCACCCGCGGGAACGTCGCGCCGTTCTTGATCACCTGGATGCGGAGACCAATCTTTTTCGTGGTGGTGGTGTACTCAAAAACGTACTCGTCGCTCGACCCACCCTGATTCATCGCGGACACGCGACCGGTGTAGGTCCCGGGCTTCGCCAGGCGGACCACCGGCGCAGCGGCCGTGGAGGTATTCGGAGTCGCACCACCACCGAAGTCCCAGGACCAGGACTCCGCCGCCTCACCCACGTTGGTGGGGGTGAAGGTGCAGTTGCGGAGGGCGAAGTTCGTCGAGAGTGAGACATCGGTGATAACTGGGACGGCCTTCTGGACATCCAGGTTGAAGTAGAAGTCCTGGCTCCCGAACTCGTTACTGGCCCGCACCAGGCAGGTGTAGATCCCGTGCGCGCCCAGCCGGACATTCGGCCTGGCGTCGGTGCTGGTGTTCGGAGTCGCACCGCCACCGAAGCCCCAGGTGTAGCTGGTGATGGGACCACCGGAGTTCACGACATCGAACTCCACCATCGCCTGCGAGATCCCGGTCAGGGGCGTGACTGCGGTGATATTCGGCGCAACCCGGCCTGTCTGGACAGGGACCCAGGCCAGCTGGAAGCGGGTCGAGGGTTCATAGCCTGGGGGGATCGGCTGGACGGCCAGAGACTCGTCGAGCAGGATCTGCGCCGGGCTGGTGGCGTCCTGCGTGTCGCGAACCCGAATCAGCCCCGGGACCGTGGTGCCGCCCGGAGGCGCAACGAACGTGTTGTCGGAGTTGTAGATCGGCAGTGCGGCACTGATGTACTCATTGATAGCGCCGGTCGGCTGGCTGAGGCCCGAGGAGGAATAGGTGCCGTTCAGCCGCAGGTCCGGGAAGCTCGCCTCGATCTGCGTTGGTCGGGAGAGCTCGCTGATCTGATTCAGCAGGAACTGATTGGGGAAGGAGGTCGCGACATCAGCGTCGTTGTCCCAGTCGAGGATTTCGATGGTGACCATCGCTTCCGCATCGCTGGAGTTGTCGCGGACTGTCCCTTCGACTGTGACCCGGATGTTCTGCAGGTCGCCGGCGGCTTCCGGCAGGAAATACCGCAGATTGGAGGGGTCGGCGTTGGGAAGCCGATTCGCACGCTTGGTGGGTGCATCGTCGCCAGCCCGGGGATCCATGTACTTGGCCAGCATCACCAGCGGCACACTCGCACCGAGGCTGTCGGCCAGCCGGATCGAGGCATCTGCGGTCGAGCCCTGCGGAATGACGTCATACCCGGTGGCGTTCAGATACTCGTTCTGAATCCAGCCATCGGTGCCGTAGTTCCCCGCCGGATTGCCAGCGTCGATCCGGTGGAAGAGCCGGAACGGGAAAACGTTGGTGCCGTCCGTGAGCCCAAAACGGGAGAGGTCGAGGAGCGGACCCACCATGCGGTAACCGCTGACAGTCCCTACCTGGGTCGTGTTGGTCTTGATGCCGGCATTGAAGAAGAGCCGGTCACCGGGGATCATCGCGACAAGATTGAGATCGAAGATGAAGAGGTCGAGCCGCTTCGACGCGGTCGCCGGCGGATTGAAATCTGCCGGGAGCCCAAAGGGGTGGGTGAAGCGGAGGGTGTAGTCTGTGAAACCACCCGGAGCCGGGGAGGACGACAGGAGCGTCAGACTGTCCAGGGTCATGTAGGGCCGGACAGAGAGGGCGTAGAGGTCACCCTGGGCGGCCTGTGCCTGACGGTCCATCACCAGCTGTGCCTTGGTGGGGTCGGCGGGGTCGCGCTCCAGGAAATAAATCCCCAGCGGCCCTTCCGCCATCCCAGAGGCAGGATGAATGAGCTGGGCGGTCATCGCACCACTGGCGGCAGCCGCTTCAGATGTGATAGGTGCAGTCGGATCTCCCACCGCGTTTTGCGGCGTGGTGGAGTTCGAAGCCTGGTTGCACCCGACAAGCACTGCCAGAGTGCAGAGGGCAAGGAAGGAAGTTCGTAGGTTCATAGTTCTGACTGACGCAGGGGTTACCGGGTTGGACGCACACCCCCGGTGAAAACCGGCCAGAAGGCTGCCGGATGCTCAAGTGTAGCAAGCTTTTCCGATCGGTGCGACACCCTTTCTACCGAAGATAGAACCCCCGGGTGTCCGGGAACCGGACACCCGGCGTGTGCGGACCGGGGGCGACGTGTGCATATGGGCCCAGTTGTTCATGACTTCCAACTGGTTCATGGTCGGCGGGATGTAGAGGAAGCAGGGAGGCCCCACTTCCCGGGTGATGTTGCTGGACATGAGCATGCTGTTCATGCCGTAGCTCATCAGGTTGTCGTTTTGTCCGGTCCGGGGGGAAGTGCTTTCCCGAATATGCGGCAGATTAAAGACATGCGCGAGTTCGTGGGTGAAGAGCCGACGATCGGTCGCCAGGACTCCTGTACTCAGGCTGTAGCATCCGCGGTTCACGTTGTCCGGGTTACAGGAGAGGTCCTTCATGATGCCGCCGGTTCCAGGAGGGAAGGGGATAGAGTTCACCACATAGACCCAGATCGCACTGGAGCCATGGGCGAAGATGAGGTCGAAGAGCTGGTTCTCTTCAGTGAGGGTGTCGATGTTGACGAGTGCGGGTTGTTGACCGTGGCGTAGCTCATGATCGTGAAATTCGAGCTGAAGACCCCAGCATCTGACAGCGTCGGCTGCACGTTGCTGACAAACCAGTTGTAGAAGTTGAGCTTGCTCCAGCTGGCCATCCCGCCCAGAGGCGCGGGAGGGGTCGTTCCGTTCGTGACCACCCGGATATGGACCTGTACCCATTTTTCATTCACAGAGTACGAAAAGTTGAAGGGCGTGCTGGTTCCGGCAGCATTGGTCGCGGTCACCGTACCGTTGTAGACCCCTTTCGCACCAAACTTGACCGTCGGATTGGCGCTGGTGCTGGTGTTCGGTGTAGCACCGCCGCCAAAGTTCCAGCTGTAGGTTGAGATCGCCCCCCGGCATTGATGAGGCTGAAGGACTGATTCACGCCGGACGGCCCACTCAGGGGCGTGACACTCGTGATGTTCGGCAGCGGCATCGTCACCGTCATGATGAAGTTGAACGTGGAGTTGCCGCCACCGTTGGTAGCGGTCACCGAGCCGTTGTAGGTCGAACCGTTCGTCCCGGTGATCGTGACAGTCGGGTTGCTCGCCGTACTCGTGTTCGGACTCGCGCCGCCGCCAAAGTTCCAGGACCAGGAGGTGGCGACACCTCCGATGTTCGTCGCCGAATAGGAGCGTGACGCGTTCTGCGGAACGCTTAATGGTGAGTCGGCTGTGAGGTTCGGCGCCAGCGTGGAGACCGTGAGGACAAAGTTGAACGTCGAGTTCCCCGACACATTGGTAGCGGTCACACTGGCGTTGTAGTTCCCCGGCGTGGCGGAGAGGGTGACGGAGGGTGAGGACGCCGTGCTGGTGTTCGGGCTCGCGCCTCCGCCGAAGTTCCAGGACCAGGAGGTCGGAGTGCCGCCAGTGTTGGTTGCGGTGAAGGTCCGCGCCTGACTTGGTGTGCCGCCCAGGGGGCTGACGGCCGTGAGATTCGGTTTCGCCGGGTTTACGGTCAGGGTGAAGTTGAACGTATGCTCACCGAGCGTGTTAGAGATAGAGATCTTCGCCCTGCGGATTGCTCACCTGATGCGTCATCTTCTGGTTGAACACCTGGAAGGTACCACCAACAAACTGCAGGTCCGGACCGAAGCCCGCCCCTGGCCCCTGCGTAGGAGTCTGCGGAGTCGCGTGCAATTTCGGGAAGTCCACCCGCAAATTGGTGGGCCGGGAGAGATGGCGAATCGACCGGGGCTGATCCGCATCGAGCACATGGCTGTTCAGGACTGGGGCCGCGTTATCTCAGTCGAGAATCGTGTAGTCGATGGTCACGATGTCTGTATTGCGGTCTTCCCGAAGTGTGCCGGCGACGTCCAGCTTGATGGACTGGATGTCACCAGCCGCTTCTGGCAAATAGTAGAAGCAGGCGGAAAAGTCATTGGGATCTGGCAGCCGATTCGCCCCGCTTCTGAGCGGCAGTCACGCCTTTACGTGGGTCCATGTATTTCGCGAAGACCACCAGCGGTGCCAGACTGACATCCTGATGCAGTTCCATCGTGATGCCATCGACCACCGCCGCGTGCGGAATGGTGTCGAGACCGGTCGGATTGAGGAACTCGTTGCCCCGCCACCCATCAGTGCCGTAGTTGCCATAGGCATTCCCGGTCATCGATGCCCGACTGATCAGGCGATACGGGTAGATATCCATCCCACCAGAGGGGGTGACCCCCAACTGCGCCTCATCCACCAGCCCTCGCACATGACGGAACGCGTCCGGATCCCGCATGACCCGCGGATTAAAAAAATGCGAGTTCCCCAGGAACGACTCAGTCCCCTGCACCACTGCCGTCAGCGTGACATCGTTGATGAAGAGGTCGACCCGCTTGGTCGCGCTCTGAGGGCGGTTGAGATCCGCTGGCATGGCAATGGGATGCTCGAAGCGGAAGGTGTATCGGATGTAAGGGTCGCCCTCCATGGCGTCCATTTCGGTGAGCTGCAGGTGCTGCGGCCCCATAAACGGACGAATCGAAAGGGAGTAGAGGTCGCCATGGGCACTGAGGGTCCGTGCCTGGGTCAGCGACGCTGCCTGCGTCTCCTTGTCTTACTCCAGCCAGTAGACCCCCAGCGCTTCCATGGTCGTCAGATCATCCAGCGCGACGGGGGTGGTCATCACCGGATCGAACTTGTCCGGGATCTGCAGGTCCGCTGCCGCAGCAGGCATTTCCGCTTCGGGGACTGGCGCCGGCGAGGTGTCAGTGAGTGGCGCTGTGCCCCCACCCTGGCAACCGATAAGCGCAAAGAGTCCCAGCAGGACGCTGGCGAGTCGCAGATTCATGGAGACTTCCCTCAGGTATGCGATGGGGTAGGCAGCCTGTGTAACCATCCGGCCCGGATGGCTACGCCATAACATCATAGCGCATAATCTCGCGCTGGCTCGAGGGAATCACTTGCCCCAGCCATAAACCATGGCTGCGCCTGGCAGGGTAAACGAAGGTCATACAAAGTTACATGTACTGATGGATCCAGTTGTTGACCACCTGGAACTGGTTCATGGGATTACCGCCCCAGACAATGCAGTTGCTGCTCGCTTCTCGCGTGATGTTGCTGCTCATCGAGGTGTTCAGCGTCCCATACGACATCAGGTTGTAGTTCGCCGAAGTCAGGGGACTGGTGTTCGTGCGAATGTGCGGCAGGTTGAAGACATGCCCCAGTTCATGCGGCAGCACGATGGTGTCGAAGCTCGAGTTGAACGGGATGATGTAGCAGCCGCGACCCGAGTTGTTCTGATTACAGGAACTGTCACTCATCACCCCACCCAGACCGGGGTCCTTGGGCTGACTGTTGATCACCCAGACATTGATCCGGTTCGAGGGGCCGCCCAGGACCAGACTCCAGAGCGAGTTTTCTTCGCTGTTCGTGTCGATGTTGAAGAGGGCGGGACTTTCGTAGGTCGCGTAGTCGGTCAGCGTCGTGTCGAACCGCGTGGCGGTCCCCACAAAGAGCGGGTTGACGTAGCTTTCGATCCAGTTATTGACGTTAGTCAGGTTCCAGCTGGAAGCCGGCATCCCCTGCAACCGGGTTGGCAGGGTCCCACCGCTGGTGATCACCCGAATCCGCATCCCGACCGTCTTGTACGTCACAGTCAGCGTGAAGGGAAACGTGTTGCTGTTGCCACAGGCATTGGTCGCGACCACGGTCCCGTTGTAGGTCCCCGGTACGCCGAGCGTGACGCTCGGGCTGACCGCAGTGCTCGTGTTCGGAGTCGCGCCACCACCGAAGTTCCAGGACCAGGAGGTGGGGCTGTTCGTGACAGTCGCTGTGACGGTCGAGGAGCGGAGCCCGAAGGTGGCAGAGAAGTTGACCGCCGAGATGACCGGGGGGGAACAACTGGTGACCGTCAGCGTAAAGGGGAAAGTGCTGTTGCCTGCTCCATTGGTCGCCGTGACAGAGCAGCTGTAGCTTCCTACAGCACCAAGCGTCACCGTCGGACCGGCGGCGGTACTGGTATTCGGGGACGCGCCCCCGCCGAAATTCCAGGACCAGGAGGTCGCCGCTCCACCAATGTTGGTCGCGCTGAAGGTGCGACTGGAACCCGCACCACCGTTGAGGGGTGTGACACTGGTCAGATTCGGCGGCGCGGGGGTCACCGTGAGGGTAAAGGGAAAGACGCTGTTCCCGGCGACATTGGTGGCGGTCACCGAACAGTTATAGGTTCCCACCGCGCCCAGCGTGACGGTCGGATTGGCGGCGGTGCTGGTGTTGGGGGTCGCGCCCCCCCCGAAGTTCCAGGACCAGGAGGTGGCCGGGTCCCCGGTGTTGGTGGCCGAGAAGGTTGGGGTCGAAGCGGTCTGCCCGGAGAGCGGAGTCACCGCCGTAATGTTCGGAGTCGCGGGACCAGGCGGCGGCTCCACCAGGACTTCGACTCGCTGATAACGTGTCGAGAGTTCGAAGTCCGATGGCAGGGTCTGGACTTCCAGGGCTTCATTCAGAACAAAGGGGACGGGGACCGTTCCATCCTGTGTGTCCCGGACCCGCATCAGCCCCTGCACCAGATCCCCCGTACTGCTGATGACGGTATAGGTGCGGTCGACATTGTTGACGAGCGCACTAACCGTGATGAACTCACTGATGAGTCCGCTCGATGCGCCGACCGTGCCACTGAAGGGGGAGGTCGCCCGGAGTTGCGGGAAGCTGACCTCTACCTGGGTCGGACGGGAGACCTCACTAATCTGATTCAGATTGGACTGATTCGGAAAAGTCGATGCTTTGGTGGCGTTGTTATCCCAGTCGAGAATGGTGGCGGTGACCGTGGCAAGTTCGCTGGAGGAGTCGGCCTTGAGGGTCCCGACGACTTCCACGCTGATGTCCTGCAGGTCCCCGGCACCTTCGGGCATGAAGTACCGGCAGGCGGTGGGGTCCGCCGGATCCGGCAGGCGATTCGCCCGCTTCTGCGCGGAGGTGGTCCCTTTGCGGGGGTCCATGTACTTGGCGATGACCACCACCGGCAAAGGTGGCGTCACGACATTCCGAAGGCGCATGGTGGTCGTGGCGGTCGCGCCCTGGGGGATGACGTCGTAGCCGGTCGGGGCGAGGAACTCGTTCCCCAGCCAGCCGCCGACGGCATCGTAGTTTCCGGCAGGGGCGCTGTGATTCGCGCGGGTCAGGAGCTTATAGGGGAAGACATTGGTGCCGCCGCCGACCCCCAGGCCCGCCATGTTCACCATCGGCCCCACCATGCGATACCCGTTGGCGTTCGGCATGATGGCGATGTTGGTTTTGACCAGGCTGCTGAAGAAGAGATCGGAGCCGCTGATGCCCAGGACCAGCGTGACATCGTTGATGAAGAGGTCGACCCGCTTAGTCGCGCTCTGCGGACGGTTCAGGTCCGGCGGCATCGCGAAGGGATGCGTGAACTGGAAGGTGTAGTCGGTGGTGCCTGCCGGTCCGGCAGCGGTATTGGTGATGACCAGTGAAGAGGCGTTCATGTAGGGACGGACTGACAACGCATAGAGGTCGCCCTGTGCCTGGGCGGCGCGGCCCATCTCCAGTTGCACCAGCGTGGGGTCCTCGGCATCCCGGGTCAGCCAGTAGACCCCCAGGGCACCGCTGCTGTTGCCGGCGGCATCGATGACCGCTCCCCCGGTGAGGTCCCCCTGCGCCAGCGGGGCTTCTACAGCAGGCGCAGCAGGAGTAGTCGCGGGTGAGGTCGATTGCGGCGTGCCGCTCACCGGTTCGTTTGAGCGCTGGCACGCCATGAGGGTAGTGAGCAGCAGCCCCAGGGAGAGGAGCGAGAAGATCTGGCGCATGGCGAACGGGTTCCTTTGCGGAGTCGCGGACTGGCAGGGTCGCGGAGAGGATAGCAGACTCAGGCATCGGGACACAGGGTATCAGGTGCCGAAGTGTGCAAAATTTGCACACCAGGCCCCTCTGGGTGGAGGGGGACGCGGAACATGCGACAAACCGCTCGCTCCTGCTGGCGTTCTGCCTCCTGGAACGGAAAGTAAGCGTGGAGCAGCGTTCCCATCATCTACTGAACGCTGCTGGCTTCCCTGCCCTCTTTCCCCTGCCCCTGGCAGTCTACTGAAGCATCTGCACTCCAGAAAGGGTTCGGCATCGGGGTCCAATAGCCCGGCTTAGCGATGAAAAAGTTATCAAGCAGCATTTGCGGTGTTTCAGGTCCCAGTTCGACAATTGACTTCATGCCTCTATGTTCTGGCGGAGTTCGCTGCCCCGTTGCTTCAAACAGATTTCTGTCGGTGATCAAGAGCCATCGTTGAGCCCCATCTTTCCTGAAGGCACACAGAATCTCTGCACTTGCGGACACTGAAAACACTAGCTGGCCGAACTTGCTCTGGATTCTGGATGCCGTAATTGGCGGCACACGCATACGCCAGTAGGAGTACAACACGCAATCCTCTACTCTGACCTCCTGCGGCGTTTGCATGAGGATAGACATTAAAGCCACCAGAGCCCGCCACTCTGGCGGTGTGATGGTACCGGGAGGATAGGCTCCCGGCAGATGCGAAGCGTGAACTCCAGAGAATTTCGTGGGAATCTCTGGCAGGGGCGCGACCGTGGTGCCCTCGGGACTTTTCCAGAGAAGCTGCGCTTCGCCTTCCGGACTTTCATGGAAGTACAGTCTGTCTGACCCGACGCCAGATCCATCCATTGCCACCTCGGTACCTGCATCACTGAGCAGCAAGACAGGTAACAATAAGTCGCTGGCGACTGGATCACCATTCAGCACGTCGGACCAGCCGACGGGGCCAGGGGTCAGAGCCCTTTGCCATGCCCCCCTCAAACAGACCAGTCGCTCCTGCCGTGAAACCATCCGCACCCGGCCTGATGCGACCACTTCGGTGTGCGGGAGGGTCTTCAGGCTCAGCTCAGGTGCTGGTCGCTTCTCTTCCTTGTGGCATGCGACAGACATTGCGCTTAGCATGGCTGTGCAGCACCACAGCGCCCAGGCCCCACTATGAAAGGGGATCACTAGCATCCTGAGGCTTCCGCTTCACAATCACAAAAGCGCGGGTAAAATAATTCAGGCAGGCGGGGAATGCATCCCAGATTGTAGCATCCCGCATCGCAGATGGCCTGGCCAAAGATTTTAGGTGGCCAGTCATGGTTAAACACCAAGCCTGGTCCTACTGTCATGCATGGAATTGGCGGAGGATACAGCGGGCTGGTGCAGTCTTCGTCGTAGCCACAGGTATATATTACAAACATCCCTCCCGGGTGCTGAACGCTTACATCAGCCTGCATTTCAATACAATCATCAGGATCCTCTCTGTTGCAACAACAGCGGAAGGAGCTATATTCCAAAACCCCTTCTGGAATAGCAAGCAACGCGATGGGGATGCAGCAATCAGCGGTTGCGCTGACTGGTGGAGGGCTGGCGAACAGAACAGTCAGCATGATTCCTGCTCCTGCCAGCCACTGTTGCAGTCGCATAGAACGGGTCCTCCTGGTAGCTATTCGGTTGCTTCAGACGGCAGTAAATTGCTGAGGGCGATTTCGCAGGTACGCCATTCTTCCGGGTTCCATGGCGCTGCCGCTGCCAGCCAGCGGTCGATGTCATACTGCTCATGGTGGAAGAACCCCAACATTTCTCCGTGCAGGCGCCTTTCCTCATTCAGGGGTATGTAGACCAGCCAGCGCTGGTCAGCCGCTTTGTCTGTGAAGGTGATGCCTATCTGCCGCATGTCAGATCGCCGCCACCAGGCCATGGAGAACGATCCTGCCGCCAGACGGTCCAGATACTCCGGGTTAGTGCAGGCGCCGATTCTGTCCAGGCTGTCGCTCAGGGTCACCGGATCTTCCTGATACGCGTGGGCGTGAATCGCGATCGCAGTCAACCACTGGCCAGCCAGAGCCACGTCAGTAGGTGGTGAGATGGCCGTGTGTTGCTGCTCAATCGCTTCTGCGGGTGATGGCAGAAAGCCGCTGAAGATATCCTGCGAGGATAACGTGGCGTCATCTGTCACGCTCATCCCGTTGGCCAGGGGACTCGACAAGTTGCTGATCACAGCTCCTGGAGTGTTCAGCGATGCATTCTCGGGCAGGATGGGCCACGGCGTTTGACCAGAATAGGATGGCCACACGACGATGAATGGCAGGAGTTCTGAGAGGTTGACAGGGTCCCGACCATGCCGGCGAACATAAGCACCGAGAGCACTTACAGCTACGGACTTCACCAGCATCCGCTGCAGCTGGAGTTGCTTGTTGGCCTCAACGTCGAACGGTACTCCTTCATCGGCAGCGCCAGCCCTCGGTTTCGATGGCATCGCTCCCGATGAATTCCGTTGACTGGCACCAGTATTGCACCCTGGTACGGCGACCAATCCAACGCTGACCAGAAGCACCAGGGAAATGCCCCATTGTGCAGACAGCAGACTTGTGGTCATTTCAACGCTCCCTTCACGCGACTATGGCCTGGGCAGAAGATATGGGCAGTCGCCCGGGTGACAGTACAGGCGTTCCAGGCAGATGTCCTGCGGCACCCCAGTCGTGCAGATCAGGACAAATTCTGGCGGTTGGCAGCTTTCCCATGTCCAATAGGTGCCCCGGCAGTCGTAGGTGAACGGGCAGGTGAAGTCCTGGCACATTTTTTCGCACGGTTCTGCCCCCGCCGGCACCCAGTAACTGGGATGGGTGCAGTCTCCGGGATTTTGAGCACCTGTAAATTTCCGAACGACTGCATTGCGGGCGACCACATTTCCCCAATGGACGATTTCCTGAAATGGACGGACCTGCTGCTTGCAGACACAAGAGATCAAGAAGTTACAAAACAGCCCTGTATCCACGGGCGTTTCGAGGACACAGCACCCAATTGGAACGGCTACAGCCGCCGGCACACTCAGGATGCTCCAGCAGAGCAGTATGGTCCACAGCCTCAAGACAGCTTTCATGGATTGTTATTGTAAGAGAGAGAGAGAGAGAGAGATGTCAAGGGCTCGCTTCGGAGTCGCTCCACGCCTTCTGCCACATATGGAACGTGTCCGGGTCTAAAGACCCGGCGTCCAGCAGACCCGGACCCCAAGTCTTCAGACTTGGGACGTGAGCCTGCATCAGCCCGAGAGCAGTCGCGTGGTGCCTGGGTCACAAGACCCGGCGTCCGGGGAGACCCCTACTCCGCTTCCAGATAGACCTCAGCGCCCTTCGCACGGAACTCGGCAGCCTTCTCGGCCATCCCGACCGCCAGCGCCTCCGCTTCATCTGTCCCCAGCTGCTCCGCGTAATCCCGGACATCCTGGGTGATCTTCATGGAGCAGAAGTTCGGTCCGCACATGGAGCAGAAGTGCGCGAGCTTCGCCCCTTCCGCCGGCAGCGTTTCGTCATGGAACTCCTGCGCCTTGTCCGGGTCGAGACCGAGATTGAACTGGTCGACCCAGCGGAACTCGAAGCGGGCCCGGGAGAGGGCGTTGTCCCGCTCCTGCGCTCCCGGATGGCCCTTCGCCAGGTCAGCCGCATGGGCCGCGATCTTGTACGCGATCACCCCGTCCCGGACATCCTGCTTGTTGGGCAGGCCAAGATGCTCCTTCGGCGTGACATAGCAGAGCATCGCGGTGCCATACCAGCCGATCATGGCCGCGCCGATGGCGGACGTGATGTGGTCGTAGCCCGGCGCGATGTCCGTAACGAGGGGCCCGAGGGTGTAGAACGGCGCTTCGTGGCAGATCGCGAGCTGCAGGTCGACGTTTTCTTTGATCTTGTGCATCGGGACATGCCCCGGTCCTTCGATCATCACCTGGCAGTCGTACTCCCACGCGATTTGTGTTAGCTCGCCCAGTGTCTGGAGCTCGGCAAACTGCGCTTCATCGTTGGCATCGGCAATGCACCCCGGACGGAGGCCATCGCCGAGGGAGAAGGCGATGTCATACGCCGCACAGATTTCGCAGATCTCGCGGAAGTGCGTATGGAGGAAGTTTTCCTGGTGATGGGCCAGGCACCACTTCGCGAGAATCGAGCCCCCCCGGGAGACGATGCCGGTGGTGCGCTTCGCGGTCAGCGGGATGTATCGCAACAGCACGCCGGCGTGGATGGTGAAGTAATCGACCCCCTGCTCAGCCTGCTCAATCAGCGTGTCACGATAGATCTCCCAGGTGAGGTCCTCGGCTTTGCCGTTGACTTTTTCCAGCGCCTGATAAATCGGGACCGTCCCGATCGGCACCGGCGAGTTCCGCAGAATCCATTCCCGGGTGGCGTGGATTGCCTTGCCGGTGGAGAGGTCCATCACGGTGTCCGCGCCCCACTGGATGGCCCAGATGAGCTTGTCGACTTCCTCCTCGATGGTGGACGCGACCGCCGAGTTGCCGATGTTGGCGTTGATCTTCACGAGGAAATTCCGCCCGATGATCATCGGCTCGGACTCGGGGTGATTGATGTTGCTGGGAATGATGGCGCGTCCGCGGGCGACCTCCTCGCGGACGAACTCCGGGTCGCACCCTTCCCGGTGTGCGATGAAGTGCATCTCTGGCGTGATGATCCCCTGCCGGGCATAGTGCAGCTGCGTGACACGTCGGCCTGGCTTCGCCTTCAGGGGGACCGGCGCGACATCGAGGCGATGCTCAGGTGCGACTTCCACGATGGCCGGCTGAGGTGAGGGCTCGACATCCTGACGGGCCAGGATCCAGTCGCGACGCAGGGCCGGGAGTCCTGCCCGCAAATCGACGTGGTATGACGGGTCGGTGTAGGGACCGCTGGTGTCGTAGAGACAAATCGACGGCTCCGCTGGATTGCCATGGCGATCCGGAGTCAGGGTGACTTCCTTGAGGGGAATGCGGAGTCCATCGGGAGTGACGTGATACGCCTTGCGGATGCCAGGGGTGACAGGAGCAGCAACAGCCATGGTGGGCCTCCCTGCGCTGGTATTACCCAGGTCAGGTGATTGACGGTCGGTGGCCGGTGCCGCCACCCTCTCAGCCCACGCCGGATGAGCTCCCGTTGACAGCGACTAGCGTACCTCAAGCAGAACGGTGGTGGCGACGGGCAGCTCCGACGATCCCGACGCGGGGCGCGTCGGGCACCCACCGACCGGGGGTCGGGACACCGGGCGAGCAGGGCTCGCCCCTCCGAGTCTCCTGCTAATACGGTCCCCCCCCCCGCTTGCGGGGGTGGTCGCTCAGCGACCGGGGGTGTTGCGCAGCCTGCATGTCATAATCCGGGAGTCCGATTATGTGTCCCCACGGACACACCGGAAGGAGCCACTCGCCGCCATGAAAGGCCTCATCCTCGTGGTCGAAGACGACCGCGGAGTCGCCCGGTCCCTGACCACCATCCTGCAGACTGAAGGCTACGACACGCTGATTGCACCGGACTACGCCGAAGGCCG
>JAJVIF010000002.1:430062-683853 GCA_022072165.1 bacterium
TTGAGCTGGTCCTGCTGGATGTCGGCCTCCCGGATCGCTCCGGACTCGCCCTCCTGGAGCACTTCACGAAAACCCGGCCCGATGTCACGGTGGTCATGATGTCCGGCCACGCCATGATCGAAGACGCGGTCCGGGCGACCCAGATCGGGGCCTTTGATTTCCTCGAAAAGCCCATCACCCTCGACAAACTGCTAATCACGGTCGAGAACGCCCGCAAGCTGAAGCGTGCCACGCAGGAAGTGTCACAACTGCGGCATCAGGTGAGCGAGCAGCCGGACTTCCTCTGGAAAAGTCCGGCGATGGTGGAACTGATGGGGCAGGTCTCCCGGGTGGCTCCGACCGCCGGACGGGTCCTCATCACGGGGGAGAACGGGACCGGCAAGGAGCGAGTCGCACACGCGATTCATCAGGGATCCCCCCGGGCGTCGCATCCCTTCATCCGGGTGAACTGCGCCGCCATTCCTTCGGAACTCATCGAGAGCGAACTCTTCGGCCATGTGAAGGGGGCGTTCACCGATGCCCAGCAGGACAAGCCGGGCAAGTTCGAACTCGCCCATCGGGGGAGCATCCTGCTCGACGAAATCGGCGACATGTCGCTGCAGACTCAGGCGAAGGTTCTTCGGGTCCTGGAGCAGCAGGAGTTTCAGCGGGTCGGTGGGGCGGAAACGATTCGGGTCGATGTCCGGGTCATCGCCGCGACGAACAAGAATCTGCCGCAGCTGGTCGATCAGGGCGAGTTCCGTCAGGACCTCTACTACCGCCTGAATGTCGTGCCGCTGACGGTGCCACCGCTTCGTTCGCGACGGGAAGACATTCCGGTCCTGGCGGAATACTACGGGCAGTATCTGGCCCAGCAGATGGGCCTGGCGGCCCGCAAGTTCACGCCGGGAGCCCTGGAAGCACTGGCAGCCTACGACTGGCCCGGCAATGTCCGGGAGCTGCGGAACATGATCGAGCGGGTCTGCATCATGGTCCCGCAGGAGACGGTCGGGGTGGAGGAGATCCAGGCGATGTTTCGCCAGGATCTTCCGGGCTCGCAGGCCAGCCGAACCCAGGAGCGCTGGACCGAGGAGGGCATCCGGATCGTGGTCCCCGCCGGGCTCACCTTTCGGGAGGCGGAGGAGTACTTCGGCGGGGAGTACATCAAAGCGACTCTGACCGCGCAGCAACAGAATGTCGCCGCCACCGCCCGGGAACTCGGGCTGGAGCGGAGCTATCTCTACAAAAAGATGAAAGCGCTGGGGATCGAACGGGAAGAGGCCGAAGTCAACTGACCGACCTGGCACGTTCCGCAGTCGCTACTATCAGTCACCCTAACTACTTCAGGCAGTCACACAGGAGCCTCATGAGCGAGTACACCACCGACAGCGGTTTGCGTATCACCATTGTCAAAGCGGGGAGCGGCCCGGCGGTCGAGCAGTCCAGCACAGTCACGGTGAACTACACCGGCTGGCTGGAGGACGGCACCGCGTTCGATTCCAACGTCGATCCGGCGTTCGGTCATGTGGAGCCCTTCACGTTGCGGGGTATTCGCGGGGTCATCGCCGGCTGGCAGGAGGGGCTGTTGGGAATGCAGGCCGGGGAGGTCCGGAAGCTCTGGATTCCCAGCGACCTGGCGTATGGCAAGCGGGGTGCGCCGGGGGCCATTCCGCCGGACGCGAATCTGATCTTTGAGATCGAACTGGTGGACCTGCGGTAACAGCGTAAGCCAGCGGCGGAACTCTCCACCATGCCGCGACCTGCCAAATCGCTCCATCTCTGAATTCGACCCGTTGTCGCATGGTTCTACGCCTTGCGTATGGACTTAAACGTGGTTCAATCCTCCCTTGAGTGGGGGCGCGTCCTGACCGCGCTGCGGCCGTGACCCAAGTACGCCCCGTTTGACGGGGAACGACGCCCTCCCACTCCGGCAGCGTGCTGCCGTCGCAGAGGCTCCCGGAACAGACCCGGTCACGAGCACTGGTCGCCTCATTCGGCGACTGGAGGACCGGGCGAGGCAGCGGACGCGACATCGCGTCCTGGCCCAGTGAGTGGCCATGCCGGACCCTCTGAAGCGCCGAAGCATGTATGGGTGCATGCGGCGGCTCGACCTGACCCTGTCCGGGCGCGGATGGTTGGTCGAAGAGCGATTCCCTGTGCTCCGTCTCCTGGGGAATCAGCTGATCCGGCAGTCACCAATGCGGTGTCCTGTCGGTCGCTCCTCTTTGAGCCTGTCCTTTCAGCCTCGCTGGTGGGAAGAGCCCCCTGACTCCTGCGCATTGCAGCCCGACCCCGGTCCGGCTGTGCCCCTGCAGGTGCCGGCCCTCACGTACGTGTTGTTCTTCTGACACCCTGTCCTCTCCCCCCCACTGACTGGGGGATACTCCGTGCGTCTGCGTGTCAGACGCGATCGAAAGGCTGATGGACCCCTATGGTTCTTGCAACAAATCTCGGCTGTCCCCGCATCGGACCGAAGCGGGAACTCAAAAAAGCGCTGGAGCAGTTCTGGGCTGGCACGATAGGCGAGGAGGAACTCTGGCCGGTTGGCGAGTCCCTGCGTCGGCAGAACTGGGAGCTGCAGCGCGACCTGGGGCTGGCGCACATCCCGGCCAATGACTTCTCCTGGTACGACCATGTGCTGGACACCGCCGCGCTGGTCGGGGCGGTGCCTTCGCGCTATCGCTGGACCGGGACCTGGCTCAATCCGGTCACGTACTTCGCGATGGCTCGTGGACGCCAGGATCGGTCCGGCAACGGCGATGCCCTGGATGTCCCGGCCATGGAAATGACCAAATGGTTTGACACCAACTATCACTACATCGTGCCGGAGTTCCATCCCGACACCGACTTCCGGATCGGGTTTCTGAAGCCAATCGAGGAGTACGAAGAAGCGGCACGGCTGGGTATCCAGACCCGTCCGGTGCTGCTGGGTCCGGTGTCGTTCCTCCTGCTTGGCAAAACCCATGCCGCTGACTTCAAAGCACTGGACCTGCTGCCGAAGCTGCTGCCGGTTTATGCCAAGGTCCTCCGCCTCCTCTGGGCAGTCGGCGCAGAGTGGGTGCAGATCGATGAGCCCTGCCTGGTCCTGGATCTTGATCCTGCCGCGAAGCAGGCCTACCGCACCGCCTATCGGGCGTTGCGGGATGCGGCACCGGGACTGAAGCTCCTTTTGGCCACTTACTTTGGGGACCTGGAAGATAACCTCGACCTCGCCCTGAGTCTCCCGCTCGATGCGCTGCATCTGGACCTCGTCCGGGGTCCTGGCCAGCTTGACCGGGCGCTGGACAAAGTCCACGCCTCCATGGCGCTGTCGCTGGGTGTGGTCGATGGCCGCAATGTCTGGCGGACGGACCTGGATGCCGCCATAGCGACCGTACAGAAAGCAGTACAGGCGCTGGGCACCGACCGGGTCATGGTGGGACCCTCCTGCTCGCTGTTGACGTCGCCGGTTGATCTCGAAAGCGAAGAGCAGCTCGACCCCGAGCTGAAAAGCTGGCTGGCGTTCGCAAAGCAAAAGCTGCAGGAGATTCAACTGATTGCCCGGGCGGTCAATGAGGGCGAGGGTGCGGTCGCCGACGAGCTGGCAGCCTCACGCGCTGCCATCGCTGCCCGGAAGGCCAGCCCCCGGATTCATCGTCCGGAGGTCAAGGCCCGGGAAGCGGCGGTCACCGAAGCCGATCTCACCCGCCAGGCCGTCTATGCCACCCGTGCCCTGGCGCAGCGGGAGCGGCTCCAGCTGCCCCTCTTCCCCACCACCACCATCGGGTCCTTCCCGCAAACAAAAGACATCCGGGCGCAGCGGGCGGCGTTTAAAAGCGGCAAGCTGGATCAGGCCGCGTATGAGGCGTTCCTGAAAGAGCAGATTGCCGAGTGTGTCCGAATCCAGGAATCCCTGGGGCTCGATGTCTTCGTGCATGGCGAAGCGGAACGGACCGACATGGTGGAGTACTTTGGGGAACTCCTCGATGGGGTCGCCATCACCAGCAATGGCTGGGTGCAGAGCTACGGCTCCCGCTGTGTGCGTCCGCCCATCATCTACGGCGACATCACCCGACCGGAAGCGATGACAGTCCCCTGGAGTGTCTACGCCCAGAGCCTCACCACGAAGCCGATGAAGGGGATGCTGACCGGCCCGGTCACGATCCTGCAGTGGGCCTTCGTGCGTGATGATCAGCCCCGGGCGGTCACCTGCCGTCAACTGGGACTGGCGATCCGCGATGAGGTCGTGGACCTGGAACAGGCGGGCATCAGCGTGATCCAGATCGATGAGCCGGCGATTCGCGAGGGGCTCCCCCTGCGACGTCATGCCTGGGGGGAGTATCTCCAGTGGGCCATCGATGCGTTCCGCCTCGCGGCCGCCGGGGTCCGGAACGAGACGCAGATCCACACGCACATGTGCTACTCCGAGTTCAACGACATGATCGACTCCATTGCCCGGATGGACGCCGATGTCATCAGTATGGAGACCAGCAGGTCGCAGATGGAGCTCCTCGATGCCTTCGCGACCTTCCAGTATCCGAACGAAATCGGTCCCGGCGTGTATGACATCCACTCGCCCCGCGTGCCGGCGGAAGAGGAGATGTCAGCGCTTCTGGCGCGGGCCCTGGAGGTGCTGTCGCCGCAGCAGCTCTGGGTGAATCCCGACTGCGGCCTGAAGACTCGTCGCTGGGAAGAAGTCCTGCCAGCGCTGGAACACATGGTGGCGGCGGCACGGTCGTTGCGTACCAAGGTCGGCGAGGCAGTCGCGGTGTAAGAGAACCTCCTGTGCAGAGAGTTTCAGCCGACCGGGTCGCCGGTCGGCTTTTTTTTAGGCAGTTCGACATTCCCCGGAGGCCGGGTCTTTAGACCCGGTGGGCTCCCGCCGGCGGAGCGGAGTTAGGTGAATAAGTTGCGGAAAATCATGTTGCTTACTCCCCCTCAAATGGCCACTTTGTGACCTCATTTTTTGCTTTGGTACGTTAGCATGAGCACGCTCCGTACTTTAGAAGCTCGATGACACAAGGAGGAGTACATGCAAACCACGCAAACCTGGAAGCAACGGCTGGATACACTCCGTCAGCAGCATCAGGCAGAGATGCAGCTACTGAAAGCCGAGTTACAGGAGTCCCGCCAGGCCTTCAACCAACAGGAGCAAGCGCTGGAGGAACTGAAGCTGACCCATCGTGCGCAGCTGGAGCAGTTGCAACGCGCATTGGACGCGGCGGCGCAGTTGCAGCTGGAGACAGTGCAGTCGGCAAGATTCAGATTCGAGGAGGCCGAGCAGCGCCAGGAGGCCGCCCGGGGGCACCTCCAGGTGGCAGTCGACCAGCTGTTTGGTGATCTGCTGTATCAAGCATCCGAAAGCTTCAACAAACGACCAGCCATCGTGGCTTCCTACCGGGAGGAAAATGGCAAGCGGCTCGCGCTGGCGGAACAGCATCCGGACCTGCTGGACCAACTGGACTCCTATGAGCGCTATCGCCGTCAGCTGAAGGACTACGCCGATCTGCTCCGCCCATCGCGGGATGATCTGGACGAAGCGGGATGTCTGAACCTCGCGCGCGTGTTTCTGAAACCAGAACAGCTGGAACTGCTGGGTCGTATCGAGGACGCGGGGCTTGATCAGGAACTCGTGCTCGCCGATGGCACGGTCCCGCTACCTGTGGCGGTCCGACAGGGCCATGTGGCGATGGCCGATGGCGGTCAGCCCATCCGGGAAGTGTTCCTCGTCGTGCCAGTGCCTGAGGAAACCCTCGAAGACCGGGCGATAGGGCTGGATCAGCGCCTTGCGCTTTGTATCGCTGAGGCCCTGATTGAGTTACAACTGCTGTACAAAGATCCCAGCCTCGAGCTCGATGCTGAGCAGTATGAGGAACATCTGGTGTACCGGGTACAGCTCTGCACCAGCGACACCGATGCCGAAATCCTGAGCTATCTGCAGGACTATCTGAACGAACAACTCCAGCAGCAGCCGGCACTGCAGGACCTGGAGATTACGCTCCAACTGGTCCCTGATTTCGCACCGGCCATCCTGCGCCAGCTCACCAGCTGGGATGACATGGATCAGATTGCCCAGTCGGAAGCTATGCCCAACAAGGAGGAACCAGTCTATGCCTCGCACTAATTTGCTGGCCTTTGCTCATGCCCGGGGCTGCGATCCGTTGGTGTTGCTCAAAGAACTCCGCAACAACGGCCAGCTGACCGGTGATTATGAGTTCCCGGAGGAGTACATCCCCACGCTGGAGCAGCGCCTGGATCTCCTGCCGGGGGTCATCGTCAGTGCACCTGCGGCTCCAGATCCACCGCTGGCAACCATCGGCGGCATGAACGAACTCGAGCTTTACGTCCGGGCTTCTGTCCGCAAGCTGAAGTCCAAGGGCAAGGTCGGGGCGTCGCACACCAGCTACAAAAGTTTCCTGCGTGGTGCTCCTGATCATCTCAAGGGTGGAATGCACGAGGCCCTGCAACAACTGATGCAGTCGGGCGTGGTGGAGGGGAAGCACACGAAGTCCCGCGATATTCACATTCGGCTGAATCCGCACCGGATGGATGTCATCGATGCCCTGCTGGACGGCAAGATCGAAGACCCGGAATTGCGACGGCGGCTGCAGCTGGAGCCGTAGCGGCTGCTTTACCTACTCGCGCCGACCGGGTCACCGGTCGGCTTTTTTGTGCGCTCGCTCCCGGAGGCCGGGTCTTGAGACCCGGCTCGTGGTCCCTCATTCGTTGCTCAGCGGTCGAGCGCCTTCGGCCTGCAAACGTTTGCATCCATCACGTCCCAGGTCTGAAGACCCGGGGTCTGCGTAGCGCATCACCAGACGCGCAACGGCCCCGGATTGGATACCGGGGCCGCGGGACTGGCGAGTCCACATGCGTCGTGCAGAGACTGAAGTGATGCCCGGGCCTGCTAACAGACCATCCCGGATCATGGTCCGGTGGCGTTAAAGGAACAGGTTGTGCGGGCTGAGTAGCAGGCCAAGTGTAGCAGGACCGCCCGTCCAGCGCTACCGTCAACGAACCCCTGTCTGATTACAAATCCCCCTACCGATCCCGAAACCCCAGCGCTTCGGCCTGACGATCCCAGCCTGCCGCCAGCGCTTCCTCGCCCCGGGCTGCCACCAGATCTGCCAGATACGCAGCACTCAGTCCATCCGTCGGACAAAGCGCGAACGCCCGGAAGAACGCCGCCTCGGCAGCGACCGGATCCTGGTCGACTAGCAGACAGCCGCGCAGATAGTGCGCCTGGGCATGTTCGGGAAACTCCGCGAGGAACGCATCGAGTTCTGCCAGCGACAGAGTCCGGCTCAGGAAGGGGTGTGTGGAAGGGACTTTGGCGGTTTCTACATTCGTTACATAGCCCCGCAGGTCCGCGAAACCGGTCGGCTCAAAGAGCTGCGGCAACGCCGATGGCGTACCACCAGCATCGAACAGGACTGTCGTCGTCTGGGTCGATGTCAGTTGACCAGAGGTGTCTGCAGTCACTTCCGGGAAGCTCGACACCAGCGCTTCAAGTCCTGATGCAAAGTTGATCCCCTGCAGTTCATCGATCCCCTTCGCCCGGACCACCCCGACCACGCCCCCGAGGTCAAGATCAAACAATGGACCGCCGGAGTTCCCCATGAAAATCGGCGCATCGGTCTGTACCAGTTCCACCATGCCATGATCGTTGCGACGCAGCGCACTGACGATGCCCCGGGTCACACTCAGATCGGTGAGCCCCAGGATGTCGCCGACGGGATACCCCAGAGTAGCGACCGCATCGCCCACCCGGATGTCGGCCACCTGCGCCAGCGGAATGGTGGGGTAGTTGTAGCCCGGCAGTTGCAGCAACGCGAGGTCGTGACGCACATCCTTCTGCAGAATGGTGGCCGTTTCGCTGGGACGCGCCAATTGCTGCGACCAGTGGATTTCCACCAGCTCTGCGTGACGAATCACATGCTCGCAGGTCACGATGAGCCCATCCTGTCGCACGATGAAACCGGTCCCCTGATTGGCGTTGCCTTCCGCATCAATTGCCAGAATCGCGACCACCGCCGGCTCCAGCACCCGCAGTTCATCCCGGAGGCTGCCGCGCGGTCCCTCGCTTGCAAAGCCAGGCACGACCATCAGCCATCCTGTCAGGACACCTGCGAGACACAGACTGCTCCGGAAACGCTGGGATCGCCACATGTCGGGCCTCCCGGGATGCGGGAATCGCTTCTGCCAGGGCAGAAGCACAAACGCCGGTTCGTGGAGTAGCGGCTAAGCCTGTCCGCGGTGACTGTCGCAACGCGCCGACAGCAGGCGGACTGGGCGGTGAACCGTGCTGCTGATAACGTCGCGATCCCCCGCAGCACCTGCCTGATATGTACTACAACAACCGAAGGAAGGTGGAGGAACTGCAAGCAAAAATTGCCAGATGCAATGCGCGCTTCCCATCGAGCTGCGCGGCCCACCCCCTCGTATAATCGAGGGCGCGACTGACCTCCTGTGCCCGGGTGGTGGAACTGGCAGACACGCAGGATTTAGGTTCCTGTGCCGCGAGGCATGCGGGTTCGAGTCCCGCCCCGGGCAGGCGCACGTGAATGCCCGAGTTAGTCGAGATGGCGGAATCTGCGGGACATCACCACATGCAGACCAATCAGCGGCAGTTCGAAAATCTCCCCTATCCGTTCCCAGCCCATCCGGGCGTAAAACTCGCCGGCTGTCACCCGGGCGTTGCACCAGAGAACGCCCGTGAACCCGATTCCATCCAAATGGGCATACACCGCTTCCAGCAACAGACGTCCGATCCCCTGCCCCTGGGACGCAGGAGCCACCGCCATGCCCCGCAGGCGATACGACGGCTCCGGGATCCCGGATGGCCCGGCTTCCGGGAAGATCGACACCACCCCCACCAGCGCTTTGCCGATGGACGCACCGCCGTGGAACGCGAGCGGATCGTCATCACCGGGGTAGACACATTCCGCTAGCTGCTGCATCGGTCGCAGGACCTGCTGACGCAACTCCAGGACTTCGGCAGGCAACACCTGACGAATCTCGACTGCAGGGGCGTTCACGTGGCCAGTGGTCCTGCTTCCGCAGCGAGGTCTGCTGCCCGGGCCGCCTCGCGTTGCGCGACCTTGTCAGGGCGGTCGCAAAAGAGGACGCCCCCCTTCGCCTTGTGCTCCAGGGGGATCTCATGCAGCGTGATAGCGACCACCGCCGGATCGACGGCGAGGCTCTCTGCGACCGCACGGGTGAGCGCGGTGACCAGCGTTCGTTTTTGTTCGAGGGTCCGTCCCTCGGCAAGTTCGACGATGACTTCAGGCATGGGAGGATTGTAGCGACCTGCACTTCCCCCGCTGAATGCCAGCCCACGAACGGGGCTGTTGCTGGAGAGAGCAGGACCTGGCAGAGATTGCGGAGAAAAGCCCCATCGCGGGCCGCCTGACGGGGGCTACACTCGCAGCCGCCGATGCCACAGACACACCAGTCCGGGTCGATGCCAGCGCTCCACGCCACCACAGTCCTGGGGGTGCGTCGCGATGGCATGGTCGCCCTGGGAGCCGATGGACAGATTACGTTCGGCGACATGATCCTGAAGCCGAACGCCAAGAAGCTGCGACGGCTCCAGCAGGGGCAGGTACTGGCAGGCTTTGCTGGCGCAGTCGCCGATGCGTTCACGCTGTTTGATCTCTTTGAGGATCGTCTTTCAGCGCATCATGGCGACCTCCGACAAGCCGCGGTCGCGCTGGCCCAGGACTGGCGTCGGGACCGGATCCTCCGGCGGCTGGAAGCGATGCTGATTGTCGCCAACCTGGAGCATCTGATCCTCATCAACGGGACCGGCGAAGTGATCGAGCCCACCGATGGCATCGCCGCGATCGGCTCCGGGAGCGGCTACGCCCTCGCCGCTGCCAGGAGCCTGGCCCGTCACTCCGACCTGTCGGCGGAAGCCATCGTGCGGGCAGCGATGGGCATCGCGGGTGAACTTTGCATCTACACCAACCAGGAGCTGCGACTGGAACTCCTGGGGGGCGGGGAATAGCGCATGGGCGTATCACTCTCATCGCAGGAGACCCTCACTCCCGCTACCACATCGCCGCCCGACCTGACGCCGCAGGATCTGACACCGCGTCGGATTGTGGAATTGCTGGACGCCCATCTGATCGGGCAGAGTCGTGCCAAGCGGGCGGTAGCGGTAGCCCTCCGCAATCGTGATCGACGTCAGCGAGTCGCGGGCACCCTCCGCGAAGACATCACGCCGCGCAACATCCTGTTGATTGGTCCCACGGGCGTGGGCAAGACCGAACTGGCACGTCGCCTCGCGGAACTGGCAGGCGCACCGTTCCTCAAAGTGGAAGCGACAGGCTTTACCGAAGTTGGCTATGTCGGCCGCAATGTGGAGTCGATGATCGCGGACCTTTTCGAGGTCGGCCTCCAACTGGCGAAGCAACAGTGCGAGGCGGACGCTGCCGCAGTGGTGGCGCGGACAGTCGCTGGCCGACTGCTCGATCTCGTGCATCCCTGGCCCAAACGGCAGGGGAAATGGGAAGACCAGCAGCGCCCCGACGCAGTTCCGGCCGAGGAGTCGCTCTTCGGCGTCGCCCTGGTGCCAGCCGATGAATCGCAGGAGCAGCGCTACCCACAGGATGCCCGGGTCCGGGAGCAACTGGCGCTCGACCTCGCCGCCGGGAAGCTGGAATCGCGGATCGTGGCGGTCCCGGTGGAAGAGCACGCCTTTCCCCAGGGTCTGCCTTCGGCGGGAAGCGACCAGGAATCCGCCATGACCGAAGTCCTGAGTCGCATGTTTGCACCGCGACGTCGGCGACGCCGGATGCCGGTGCGGGAAGCCCGGGAAGTCCTCACCGCGCAGGAGCTCGCCCGCTGCTGCGACCAGGCGACCATCACCCAACGGGCGCGGCTGCTGGTGGAACAGCACGGCATCATCTTCCTGGACGAGATCGACAAGATTGCCGAACCGGAACGGGGACCGGCCGGGAGTCGGGTGTCACGGGAGGGGGTCCAGCGGGATCTGTTGCCGCTCATTGAGGGGACCACCATCCGGACGCGCTACGGCCCGGTTAGGACTGACCACATTCTGTTCATCGCTGCCGGGGCGTTTCATCTGGCACGTCCCGAAGCGCTGATCCCGGAGCTGCAGGGACGCTTCCCGGTGCAGGTCACCCTCGACAGCCTGGGAGTCGCGGAGTTCGTCCGGATCCTGACGGAGCCCCGGAGCGCCCTGACAAAGCAATACATCGCCCTGCTGGCAACTGATGGCGTCGAACTCAGTTTTATGCCAGACGGGCTCCAGGCGCTGGCGGAGCGGGCGGTGCAGCTGAATCGCACGCAGCAGGACATCGGGGCGCGACGGCTTCAGCAGTTGCTGGAGCGCGTGGTGGAAGAGGTTGCGTTCAATGCGCCGGAGGGGTCGCCGCAGCAGGTGGACATCGACAGCGCCTATGTGCTGCAGGTGCTCGGCGCGGCCCCGACCGACCGCGGACTGGACTCGTACATTCTTTAGAGCCAGATGCCCTCAGTGACCCGCAATCAGACGTAGGTGGAGGGGTTCACGGGCTTGCCGTTGATCCGGACCTCGAAGTGCAGGTGGTTGCCGGTCGACATCCCGGTGGTCCCGACCCCACCGACAATAGCCCCCTGATTCACCGACTGCCCTTCACGCAGGTTGATGGTCGACATATGAGCGTAGAGCGTCGCGAAGCCCTTGCCATGATTGATGATCACGCACTTGCCATAACCGTTCTTCCAGCCGCTGAAGACGACCGTGCCTGCTGCCGCCGCTTTGATGGGCGTCCCTGCCGGAGCCGGGATATCGAGACCGGTGTGCATTTTGCGTCGCTTCAGAATCGGATGATGCCGATAACCGAAGCCGGAGGATATCTTGCGCCCCGGGAGCGGATGGATGAAGGTGCCGTGGAATTGCGGACTCCCTGCGCCTGAGAGTGAGGCCAGGAACCATTCGATCTCCCGGCTCGACTGCTCCAGTTCCGCGAATGCCCGTTCCAGCTTTCGGACATCGCTGTCAATAGCGCTCAGGGTGCTGGCTTTGGCCTGACGCAGTTCTGCGAACTTCGCGCGTTCGGCATCGACCTGCCGCGCCAGGTCCTCAGTCCGTTCCAGTTCCACCGCCATCTCGGCATGAGAGTCTGCGAGGAGGGTCCGTTGCTCCTGAATGAAGTCGATGGTCTTCCGGTCAGCGCTGAGGGCGGCCTCGGCATAGCGAAGTTTGTAGCTGAGTTCATTGGCGTCAGTCGAGGCGAAGAACATGGTCACCAGGGGGGCCTGCTGATGCTTGTACCAGGTCCGGAGTCGCGCCCCGAGCCGTCGCTGGGCTGATTCATACGATGTCAGATACCGCTCATGCTGGGACCGAGTCCGTGCGAGTTCTTCCTGCTGCTGCTGGAGTTCCGACTGCAGCGCATTCAGGCGTGTCCGGGTTTTCACCAGATCGTGGTCGATGACATTCAGTTCGCCCAACACATTCCGGCGTTCCTTCCGCTTCTCCGACAACTGCGCGCTGGTAGCCTTCTTCTTCGCATCCAGGGCGGCCTGTTCTGCCGCTTTCTGCCGGGAAATCTCTGCGATTTCCGCCTCAGACGGTTTCTGGCTATCTGCCCCCTGCGCCAGCGCAAGGGACCCGGTGCAGCAAAGTAGCAGCAGCAGCCATGGCAGTCGATAGAGGCACAAGCGCAGCATCAGGACGTACCTCCTGCCGGGGAAGAATAGAGGTACTTCTCCGTGAGGTGGCGGTCGACACTTACCAGCGCTCCCATGAGTCCGACCAGCGCACCTACTGTACTCAGGACCAACAATTCGTTGAACGCCACCATCGGCAGTCGGGCGAGGATCGTCAGGGGACTCTTGGCGAGGATCCAGCCTTCGATGGCGGCATAGGACCCGGTGACAACGACCCACGCGACCAGCGCACCGACCGTGCCGTAGATCAGCCCCTCCAGCAGGAAGGGAATCCGGACGAACGCGGGAGTCGCGCCGACCAGCTGCATCACGCGGATCTCAGGACGCCGGACCATGATGGCGAGCTGAATCGTGTTCTTGATCGTGAAGAGCGTCGTGCCCGCCAGGATCAGTGTCAGAAAGAAGCAGGCGGCCTGGATGAAGAACATGACCGGCAGGATGGTGGAGTACTTTCCGGGACCGATGACTTCCTCGACAGCTCCCACCTGCTGCAGATAGGTCTGCAGGTGCTCCAGGGCCGCGGCATGGGTGGCGCGAATCTCGAACGATGCCGGGAAAGGATTTCCCTCCCCGAGCATGTCGCTCACCGGAAAGCTCAGCAGTTCCTGGGCCCGGCGGTAGGCTTCTTCTTTGTTTACATAGCGCACCACCGCGATGCCGGGCACGGATGTCAGTTCCACCTGCAGGCGCTCAGCTTCAGCGGTGGTGACTTCGGGTCGCAGAAACGCCACCAACTCGAGGCTGTTGAGAAAGTTCAGGGTGATGTAGTTGGCATTGATGATGAACGCCAGACAGATCCCCAGCACGGTGAGGGAACTGATGCACTGCAGGAGCGTGGTGATGGTGGCGCTCCGGTGCCGGACCAGGCTGGTGAAGCACTCAGTCCAGAAGAAGTTCCAGGTCGTCGGCATGACGCGGGGCTCCTTGTCGGTCAGCGATGAGCCGGCCCTGATCCATGTGGATCACCCGGGTCCGGAGATGCTCCACCACATGCATGTCGTGCGTGGCCATCAGGATGGTGGTGCCGAGGCGATTGATCTCCCGCAGGAGGTCAACAATGGCGCGACTGGTGGCCCAGTCGAGGTTGCCGGTCGGCTCGTCGCAGAGGAGGAGGGCAGGACGATTAATGATCGCCCTGGCGATGGCGACCCGCTGTTGCTCGCCGCCGGAGAGCTGCTCCGGAAAGTTCTTTGCGCGACTCGCGAGCCCCACCAGATGGAGCGCCTGAGGCACCCGGGACTCGATGGTGGCCCGGGAAGCGCCGATCACCTGCAGGCTGAAGGCGACATTCTCTTCCACCGTTTTGTGCTGCAGCAGCTGGAAGTCCTGGAAGACCACGCCAATTTGTCGTCGCAACAGGGGGACTTTGCGGGCAGGTGCCCGGGTCCAGTCTTCGTTGAGGATGGTGATGGTGCCATCGGTAAGGCGCTCTTCGAGGTAAATCGCTTTGAGCAGGGAGGATTTGCCCGACGACGTGCTCCCCACCAGGCAGACGAACTCGCCCGCCTCGATGTGGAGGTTGACACCCTGCAGGGCCATGACCCCGGTGTGGGGGTAGCGCAATGTCGCGTCGCGAAACGTAATCATGGGTCGTGGCGGGTCACACCAGCATCCCTGTCGGTGCCGCCCGTTGTCAGCCTCCGGCAACTGCGTATCGCCCGGTGCGATGTCACAGGACCAGCAGGCAGGATAGCACTCACTCCCCTCTCAGCTGCCGGCTGGCGTCCGGTCCGATGCAGTTTTCTGCCGCGTCAGGAGGGGAGGGCGTACCGGGCCGCCTCTTCCTGTAAGAGGGTCTGCAGACGGCTGCTGACCTCAGCGACCGGGACATTTTCCCGCTCGCCATCGCGACGCCGCTTGATCTCCAGCGTGCCGGCACCCAGGCCCTTGCGACCGATAATGACCTGGAACGGCAGGCCGATGAGGTCCGCGTCGGCGAACTTGACACCCGGACGCTCTTCCCGGTCATCGAGCACGACATCCCACCCCGCAGCCTCAAGACTGCCACCGAGGGCGGTCGCGGCCTCCAGTACAGCTTCATCACCCGGATCAAGCGCCAGGATCGCGACATGGAACGGCGCGAGGGGCAGGGGGAAGCAGATCCCCTTGTCATCGTGATGCTGCTCGATGGCGCAGGCGACAATCCGCTCCATGCCGATGCCGTAGGAGCCCATCACAATCGGCTGCTGCTTCCCTTCGGCATCGAGGAACATCGCTCCCATGGTAGTGGAGTAGCGGAGTCCCAGTTTGAAGATATGCCCCAGTTCGATGGCCCGACTCACGGTCAGCGACCCGCCACAGGTGACACAGAGGTCGCCTTCCGCTACGAGGCGGAGGTGCTCCCGGGTGAAGGCGGGGAAGTCCCGGGCAGGCACGACCCCGGTGCAGTGGTGCTCGGCGCGGTTCGCCCCGGCGACATAAGCCCCCTCGGGCAGGATGTCCTGATCGAGGAGGATCATGACACCCGTCGCCAGACCTACGGGTGAAATGAAACCCGCCGGAGACCCTGTGGCCTGCTGGACCTCGGCGTCATGGGCGGGGCGTACGCCCACCCCCCCCAGCACTTTCGTCAGGCGATCGACATTGACCTCGTGATCGCCACGCACGACCACCATGACCGCCCGCGGAGTCGCCTCCTGGGTCACATAGAGCATCGATTTCAGCGTCTGAGAAGGTGACACCTTCAGGAAGCCCGCCACATCGTCGATGCTCTTCTGCCCCGGTGTCTCGACCGGCGTCATGGCGGGCAATGCGCCCGCAGAAGGAGGTGTCTGCCCTGTGGGGGGCAGATGGCCAGCGGCGACTTCCACATTCGCGGCGTACCCGCAGTTCGGACAGACCGCGATGGTGTCCTCGCCGCTGGGGGTCAGGACCATGAACTCTTCAGAGCCCGAGCCCCCCATGAGTCCGGAAGAGGCCCCGACAATGACAAACTCGATGCCGCAACGACGGAAGGTCCGCTGGTACGCCTCCCGCTGATTGGCGTACGACACATCAAGGCCCGCCGTGTCGACATCCAGCGAGTAGGCGTCTTTCATGATGAATTGCCGTCCGCGGAGCACCCCGGACCGGGGTCGCGGTTCATCGCGGAACTTTCCCTGAATCTGGAACCACATCTGCGGCAGCTGCCGGTACGAATGAATGAACGCCCGGGCGTGCTCGGTGATGATCTCCTCATGGGTCGGCGCCAGCGCTGCATCGGACTGCTTGCGGTCCTTGAGGCGGAACATGTCATCGCCGAAGGTGGCCCAGCGCCCGGACTCCTGCCACAGATCGGCGGGGCTGAGGGCCGCCATCAGGAGTTCCTGGGCGCCGATCCGCTCCTGCTCTTCCCGGACGATCTCCTGGGCTTTGCGAATGGCGCGCCACAACAGCGGAAGGTGACTGTGTACGCCGGCCATGAGTTGCCGGATCATCCCGGCGCGGAGCATGAGCTTATGGCTCGGAATTTCCGCGCCGGCGGGGTCTTCTTTGGTGGTGGGGAGGAGGTAGTGCGCGAGTCGGTACATAGCGGGCGATTATAGGGATGCGGGGTACCAGGCAGTGCCGACTCCGGCTCACAACTCCCATACCCACTCTTCCTGCCCCCGACCGGCAGTCGTGAGCCGGGTGATACGGCGCTCCAGCTCTTTGCGATCCACCGTGGGCGGTGCCTGCAGGCGACTGGGTTGTCCCTGGGCGACCAGTTCACTGGTCAGCGCCAGGGATCGCTGTGTAAAAGCCAGCAGCTGCTGTATGTCTGTGGTGTTGAACTCCATCCAGCCCTGACGATAGAGGGTCAGCGCGGCCGACTGGGTGCCCTGCACCAGGAGCCAGTCACGGAACGCGCCGGTGGTGTCGAGTTCGCTCGTATCTTCCAGATCGTCGTACCGGGAATAGCGTCCCACGCAGATCCGCCGCAGCCGCCACCGCGCCTCGGTTCCCCAGTACAGCACTCCGGCGATGTCGTCGTCTGACCAGCGACGAGTAGCCCCCCCCGGGTCCGGCACTGTCGGCACCAGCGACTGGAGCCAGTCGGTAAGCGCGGATTTCTCCAGCGCGAGGATCGTCCGCACCACAATCGGAAACTGACCGACTCCCTCTTCCTCGGGCTCCAGGGACTCAAGCTCGCCGAAGTCTTCCGGCGACAGACCATCGACCATAACGAGGTCGTCATCAATCAGGCGATGGACTCCCAGCGGTGCCAGCACCGGCAGCCGCAGGTAATAGTCGCCCGGCAACGCGGTCAGGACCGCCTGCAACTGGCTCATCCGCGATCAAAGGAGGCGCGGTAGGCGAAGGCCCACACGAGGTAGTAAATCGGCATGGTCCACAAGATGCCGATGCCACAGGCGAGGAAGCCGAGCCCCGCCACCAGCGCACTGAGAATCACGAGGAAAAAGTACCCCCCCACGTCGGCTTTGGCGACTTCCAGACCATCGGTAAAGGCTGTCCAGAAGTCTGGCGAGCCATCGGCCAGACGGAAGTAGCCCAATTGCATCGCAGCAGAGAGCCAGATACCCGGCAGGAGGCAGAAGCAGGTGCCGATACCGACAATGATGCTGGTGACGACGGTGTAGATCGCTGCCGGGACCGCCAGGCCGAAGCCATCGGAGAGGGTCTGGCCCACATTGAGCGGATCACCAAAGCGAAAGCGTCGTAGCAACGAACTGGCGACTCCGACTGCCAGGATGCCCTGGAAAATCTGAACCAGGAACTGCAGGACATTGGAGAGCATGTTGCCAGCCATCTGGGCATCTGAGTCTCCAAACACAACCATCAGCCAGGCCGGGGCGGTCAGGATGGCGGTCGCAGCGAGCTGGATCAGGAGGAGCACGAAGAAGTACCCCACCATCTCCCCCATGTTCTGCATCACGAGATTCCACGAGTCGCCGATCCAGCTGATGTTGGCAGGCTGTGGCATGGGGCCACGCCAGGGACCTCCGGTGTAGCTATCGTCGTAACCACCGGGCGCGACGGTGTAACCGGAGACTGGCGGAGCTTCGGGAGCACCGTAGACCGGTGGCGGTGGGGGTGGCACGGGAGGCGGCGCACTCAAGCTGGGGGGCGGGGCGAAGTCCGGCGCGGCGACCGTGGGAGGCGCTTGCGGTGCGGCAGGTCGGGGTAACTGCTGTCCGCACGCCTCGCAATAGAGATGGGTGTCGGGATTGTTGTAACCGCAGGATGGGCAGAGGAGGGGCATCCTGTGAACTCCCGGTCAGACAGAGTGGGCAGCGCGGAAACGGTACCAGAGGCTGGCCGGTCCCTGTCCATGACGGGGTTAGATGTTCCGAGGTTGCGCCGGACACCAGGTCTTTAGACCTGGGGCGTGACACATGCCCCGCACGTCAGCCACCGGGGCTGAAGACCCGGCCTCCGGGGAGCGTGCTGCGATACCAACCACCCGGACACCAGGTCTTTAGACCTGGGGCGTGACACATGCCCCGCACGTCAGCCACCGGGGCTGAAGACCCGGCCTCCGGGAAACACAGAAAAACCGGGACCTGCGTCCCGGCTTGTTGCTGTCCGTGACTGTGCTGCCCGACCGAAGCTACTCGTAGTTGGCCCGGTACGCCAGCATGTAGGCCATGAGCACTACCGGAATCGGGAGCACGAAGCTGGAGAGGATGATGCAGACGAACGTGAACAGCAGATAGCCGCCGATGTCCGCCTTCGCGACCTCAATACCCCGCGTGAGCGGCTTCATGAAGTCCGTGTCCCCATCGCCGATCTGGAACAACCCCATGTACAGGGCGGTCACCATGAAAATGCCGGGGACGAAACAGAGCATCATCCCGCAGCTCACGGCGATGCTGGAGATGATGGAGAACACGATGCCAGGCACCAGCATCGACATCGCCCCCTGGAAAACCGCGCCGAATTCCGTGTTCTGACCTGTCCGGGCTTTGAGCAGGAGCGCGCCACAAGTCGAGGCCAGCACCGGGGCCATCGCCAGCGACACGATGCTGAGGAGTCCGCCGGAGAGGGCGCTGATGATGATGATGCCGATGTACGCCGCAATGAAGGGGACCATCAGGGTCAGCCAGCCGCCGAAGTCCGACGACAGCATCCCCCAGGCTTCCCCAATCCATCCCAGCTGCGCCGGGACCGGCCGGGGATCCCGACCTGCAGTGTTGCCACCCATGTAGCCACCACCAGATGGCGGCATCCCGCCTCCACTGGGTGCCACCGGTGGCGGGGGCGGGACATAGCCCTGATTCGACGGCGGCGGAGGCGGAGCAACCGACGGGGGAGGAGGAGGTGCACTCATGACCGGAGCCGCAGGCGGTGGAGGAGCCATCACGGGCGCTGGCGGCGGTGGAGCCATAGCAGGCGCTGGTGGCGGCGGAGCCGCGATGCTCGGAGCGCCCATCATCGGCGGAGCGGCCGGAGGGGCTGCGACCGGTGAGGGTGGCGGCGCAGAGAAAGTCGGCGGCGGAGGCGGTGGCGCTTCCAGGGTCGGCGGCGGAATGCTCGCGACCGCGTCGTCATCGTCATCCGCCACATTGGCGAAGGGCGACGGGGGGTCCGCTGCCGCCATCGGGGGGAGTGGAGCTGGGGCCACCGGGGGTGCGGGAGGTGGCGGGGCAGTCATTCCGACCTCGTGCGACATCCCGATCGCTGGTGCTGCGGGAGGCGCTGGCGCTGCAGGTGCAGGCGGAGCCGGGGCAGCTGACCCCGGGGCCGACCACATCTGGGTGGCGAACGGATCCATCTCCGCTCCTGCCGGGGCAGGCGCTGCCGGAGCGCTCGGCACCTCGAGTTTTGCGCCACAGGCTTCACAGAAGCGGGCACCATCAACGTTGCTATGCCCGCATTGAGGACAGAGAGTCGCCATACCGAGGGGGTCTCCTTACCTGGAACTGCCGAAAAGAGGGCAGAAGTCGAGACGAGCGCTAGGCAGCCGCCGGACGGGGGCCAAGGGTAGCACTTCTCCGATGACCGACCAGGTCTGTGGGTTGCACGGCCGCGGCCCGCCCGGCCCGACTGCCCTACAGGAAGTGCGCCACTTGGCGGGTGGAAACCGGCCGGAAGCGCTTGCTTCAGTGACCGGGCTGCGTTACCTTGTGGCACCTTCTGCTACTCTCCCCGGCCCGCCGGGGTGTCGGAGCCTGTACGACCCATGCGTCTTTCTGCTGTGACCTCCCCTTTTCTCCTCGCGCTGGCGCTGACCGGTCTGGTTCTGACCGCAGGCTGCAAGGGCAACGACAATAACGGCAACCCGGGGCTCTATCCCTTCCAGTTGCCGATTAACACGGGTCTCGACACGACCCGTCTCGACCCGGTCCTCACCAGCATTCGTCTGGAACCGGGTGGCGGCCTCGACATTCAGCTGGGCACGGGCATCGAAGTCCGGGCGATCGGTACCTTCTCCGACGGCCTGGTGACCGACATCACCGACCTGACGACCTTCACGCAGACCAATTTCAGCGTGGGGAGTCTCTCCTCGAGTGGCCGGTTCGTCGCCCAGAACACCGGGCAGACCACCATCTACGGCCGGGTGAACCAGATTTACTCCGACGCCCTGTTTGTTCGGGCGGTCAATCTGATCACCACTCGCCCGAGCGCGGTCCAGGACCTCGATGGTGTGATCCTCCCCGGCAATCGCTTCCGGCTGACGTGGGCACCCAGCCCCTCAGAAGAGAACGTGATTGGGTATGTCATCTATCGCGCCCGGACCAGCGCCGAGTTCACCTTCAAGCAGGCGGACTCTGACCCCAATAGCCCACAGTCCATTCAGGCGGACCCCATCCCCGGGACCATTTACACCGATGAGACCGCCGTCGGCGGCGTGGTCTACTACGTCGTGCAGGCGATCCGCAAGGACGTCAATGATCCCGACGCCCGCGTGTATGGTCGCCCCAGCCGCCAGCTCAAGGTCAACTTCGCCACCGGTGAAGTCGGCGAGGACTAGGCTGGCCCTCTCAGTAGCGCGTCAAAGCTGTGCCCACAAACCCCGACCCCCGCTTGCGCGGGGGTCGCTTGTTGGGGTTCCACGGAGGGGATGGCACACTGCAGCGCTATGCCCGACCTGATCATCCATGCCGATGACTACGGCCTCACCGGGAGCGTGTCGGAGGGGATTCTGGAGGCCCATGCCCATGGCGTGGTGACTTCCACGTCGATCCTGATGACCCATGTCACGTCCCGGGAGCTCCTTTGGTTACGGGCAGATCCCACCTTGGATGTCGGGATCCATCTGAATCTCTCGGCCGGTGTCCCGGTGAGCGGCGTCAGCTCCCTGCCGACCCTGACCCAGGAACGGCGCACCTTCACGGTCCCCCGCATCGCTGATGTTGGGAGCCCGCATAAGCGTTTCGACTTCAGTGCAGTACCGGATGCGGAGCTGCTGACCGAACTGGAAGCCCAGGTGCAGGCCGGACTTCAGACCGGTCTCCCCATCTCCCATCTGGACACCCACCATCACATCCATCGGGACCAGCGCATCTTTGTCATGGTGCTGGCGCTGGCGTACCGGGAAGGCCTGGGTGTGCGGACACTCTCCCCGGAGCAGCGGCAGCAGTGTGTTGATGTCGGCGTTCCGACGACCCATGCATTTTTGGGGGACTGGTTCGGTGATGCCTCAAACCTCAGTCGGGAAGCATTGTTGGAAGCGGTCAGCAGACTGGGAGCGGACCAGCGAGGGGAGCTCATGTGTCATCCGGGCAAAAATTCCGAGACCCTGGAAGCCCTGTCATCGTATGCCGCCACCCGGGAGCTGGAGCTGGAGTTGCTACAGGACCCCGGACTCCGTCGCGCCCTGCGCAATGCCCAGGTCCGGCTGATTAGCTGGCAGGACCTGTAGCAGCCGCAAGGCTCAGGCTACAATGCCCCTGCTGTCGTATGGCCCCGACTCCTGCCCCCGGCTCTCTACGCACCCGCCAGCAACCGGCTCCGGTCTCCACCGAGCAGTCGGTCCGGCTGATGGTCGCACGGACTTTTGGTCCGGGGATTCGACGAGCCATTTTTGAGGGGTTTGTCGCGCTCTTTGTCATCCTGGTGCTGGCGACCTACCTTTTCTTCAGTCTGGGCATCATCCGGGGCTACTCCCTCTACGAAGATCTGGCATTCAGCGAGTTCCAGCATCAGATCGATGACAACGAAGCGACCCGCGCCCGCCTCCTGGCCAATGGCCAGACCGAAGAAGCGCGCTCCCTCCCGAGCCTCCGCCCCAGTCTGGATACCTTCGAAGACATCGCCACGATCATCAAAGGGAACCACCCTCCCAGCGACTTCGGCCCCGCAGAGTTTCTGAGCCTCCCTCCCTATCTGCTGGGACTCCCGCTGCTGTTGCTGGTGCTGGCGGTCCTGATGTCCGCCCGGATTACCCGGTCCATCAGCAATCTGCGGGCAGTCGCCGAGGGGATCGAAAAGGCCGACTGGGAGCATCCGATCATCGTCCTCGAAGAAGACGAAATCGGGGAGCTGGCGCGGTCGATGGAGCGGATGCGTCGGCGGATTCGGGACTCGCAACTGGCGCTGGAAAGCGCAAATGGCCAGCTGGCAGAGCAGGTCCGGGAACAGCAATACGCCCTGCAGCAGGCCCGGATCATCCAGGGGAACTTCATGCCCCTTCATTACAAGGTCAAGAACTGCACGGTCGCCTCGCTCTTCTTACCCCAGGCGGAGCTCTCCGGCGACTTCTTCACCTTCAAGGAACTGACCGGCGACCGGGTGGCGTTCATCTTTGGCGACATCCAGGGCCACGGCGTTCCGGCCAGTCTGAACATGATGTCGATCGTCACCAGTTTCCGCCTGCTGGCAGAAGAAGCCGATGACCCCGCGCAGTTGGCGGCGAATCTGAACATGATGTGCGGCCACAACGCCCCCCGGGGTCCGATGCCCCTGGTGACGGCGGTCATTGGGGTCATTAATCAGCATGATGGCGTCGTGGAACTCGTGAACGCCGGGCATCCCTCGCCGCTGCTCCTCGACTCCTCGGAGCGGGAAGTCCGGGAACTCGCGCAACGCGACCCTATCCTCGGCCTGATGCCGGACTATCGTTACTCCCCCACCCGGGTGCAGCTTCAGCCGGAAGACAAGATCCTCTGCTACACCGATGGCCTCACGGAATGCGAAAACGCCCACGGGGAGCCGTTCGAGCGGTACTTCCGGACACTGGTTGCCGAGCAGAGCTTCAACACCACCGAGTCGTTCATTAACGTCATGCGGGAGCAGATTGAAACTTTCCTTGGTGACCGTCCGCAGGAAGATGACATCCTGCTTTCCTGCGTCAGTGTCGAAGTGGCCTCGTGGACCGATCTGGTTCTGCCACCGCTCGACCGCGAGAGTGCGATTTCAGAGATCGTCGCCGCCTGCGCCCATGCCCATGTCCCCAACGAAGTTACCAGCGACATCCACCTCGCCCTCGATGAACTGATCACCAACGCCATTGTCCATGGCAACGAAAGTCTGCCGGACAAGCAGGTGTTCATCCGCTACGCCATCGGGCACGGCGTGGTGCGGATCGCCATCCGCGATGAAGGGGCGGGCTTCATCCCGGACCTCGACGAGTTCCATCTCACGAGCGAGCAGCTCATGGAGCGCGGGAAGCGCGGCATCTACCTGGTGAAAAGCCTCATGGACGAGATGCAGTACAACGAGTCGGGCAACGAAGTCATGATCGTGAAGCGTTACCACTCCTATGGCAGTGTCAGTTTCGGGGACATCGCGCGGTACGACGTCTTCTAGCATTCACCATCTGAGCGTCACAAACAGGGGTCCCCGACCGCGTCACGGCCGGGGACCCGTTAGCTGATGCGGTGCAACACCGATTACGTCGTCGCCATGTGGTGCTTTGCCGCTGATGGGCTCAAAAAGGCGAGGCCCGGCTGCAGGCGTGTTGGTTCGATACCGAAGGAGCGGGTCCAGGTGGTCTGATCGCCCGTGTTGTTCTCTCGGAGCATCAGCAACTGATTCACCGTAAGCGGGAACCAGGGCTGGTACTGCAGCAGCATGGCGACCGGCATCACGGCCCATTCCGGGACCGGCAGCGGACGAAACGTCCGACCCAAGGCTTCCGTGATGTGCTGGTAAATGGTCCTGTAAGTGAAGGTCTCCGGACCTGCGATGTCATAGGTCTGCCCGAAAGTCACCGGAGCGTCTACACCCCGGGCAAACGCCTGCGCGACATCTTTGATCGCCACCGGCTGCGCCTGGCTCATCCCGCCGCCGATCACCGGGAAGACCGGCCCCTTCGCCAGCGGCACCATGGTGGTCGTGAAGCCATCGCCAGGACCGTAGATCAGGCTCGGCCGATAAATGGTCCAGTCGAGCTGGCTGCCGCGGACTCGCTCCTCCGCCAGCCACTTGGTCTGGTGATAGGCGCTGACCGCTCCGGGGCGTGTTCCGAGGGCTGACATATGCAGATAGCGCCGGATGCCCGCCGCTTCCGTGGCAGCGACGAGGTTCGCGGTTGCTTCAGTGTGGAGTCGCTGGAAGGTCACGCCTTTGGACGGGAACTCCCGGATGATCCCCACCAGGTGGATCACGGTATCGATCCCCACCAGTGCCTGCGGCAGGGAGTCCGGGTCCAGGAGGTCCCCCTTCACGGCACTCACCCGCGGAATGCTGGCGAGACTCGAGGGGAGCGTCGCGCGATGGGTCAGCGCCCGCACAGTGTGACCATCGGCAGTGAGGGCCTCCACGAGATGTCGGCCGACAAAGCCCGATGCGCCGGTAACGAGGATTTGCGCCATGGTGGTCGCCTCCTGGTGCTGCTGTTCTGGAGGTAGTGTACCACCGTAAATCGTCCAAAACGTTCACGGTCGAAAATTCTTCAAATTTCTGGTGCCCGCCGCCCGCGGCATGAGGGCTGCTACCTTTGGGCGTATGCGTCGCATGCTGTCCGCCTGGTCTCTCGCTTGTCTGATCTGCAGCACCGTGCTGCTGTTGGGATGTCCGGGCAGTGGCTCGACTCCCCTGAATCCCGGCGATCCGGGCGACCCGCTTGACCCGGGGGATCCGGGAGGCCCCGGCGATCCAGGCGACCCCCCCGGTCCCCCCCCCCTCACTGCCAGCATTCGCCTGGTCGAGGGGACTGCGACCACTCCCACCGGGACCTCGGTGGTCGTGGCGGAGGAGTTCAACACGACCGGGTTGCTGGCTGTCGAATGGGATTTCGCCTACGACGGCACCACGTTCACCCCTGACTTCATCCAGGCACCTCCCACGATTCCCGGTCCGCCGGTGCGCCTGCCCCTCATGGAGCCTGGCTTCCGGACCATCGCGCTGCGAGGTCGGTACCCCAACGATGCGCTGAGCCCGACAGCGACACTCACCCTCACCATCACGCCTCCGGACGATCCCACACTGTTCGGAGCGGATTCCCAGGACATCGGCGCGCTGATCTATGAGGCTCCGGTGTTTCGCGGGAGTTACACCGATGTGCAGGGACGCGGGGGGCAAGGGCTCGCGGTCCGTGACTCCCATCTGGCCGCCGGCTGGTGGGGGATTCTCGATGGCCAGCCTGGGTACTTTGTCACCGCTTCCGCCGATGGAGGGAGTCGCTGGACCACGCCACAACGCATCAGCACCGCAGCTGAAGATCGCCCGAACATTAATCGGGAGCCGCAACTGGTCCTCACGCCGACCGCGACCGGCTTCCTGGTGGTCTGGCTCGGCACCGATGACACCACGCTCCGTGCGGCTGCGCTGTCAGTGATGGGACGTCCGGCGACGCTGACGCTGAGTCCACCTGCCACGCTGCCCTCGCTGGCCGGGTCGACGCTCGCCACCAATCCCTCCCTCTTCACCGACCCTGCCGATGCAAGCCGAGGACGTCTGCTCGCGGGTCATGCGGGCAACGGCCAGGGACTGTTGGTCGTTCCCTGGCAGCAGAGCGGGGAGACCATCACGTTCGGGACGCCGGCACGATCAGCACTTGAGGGGATTCCCATTCGGATTCGCGGCAGCTGGGCTGCACCGACCCAGCTGGTTGCGATCGAGCATCGGCAGGTGAGTCTGGGCGGCGGGACTTCCGGCGGCGGGCAGTCTTCGGTCCGCATACGGGTGGATCTCGCCCGTCTTTCACCTGCCGGAGTCCTGGCGCGAACCACCGTGCTGGACAAGTCAGGCCAGCCACAACGTCTCACTGGCTATGAAGCGACCCTGGCGGCGACTGCGGATCGATTTCTCCTCGCCTGGATCGAAGAAGCGCAACCCCCATTTTTCCCCGGCGGCCTGTCGGTGGCGGGAGGAAGCTACGACGCCAGCGCGGCGACAGTCGATGGGTTCTACTCGGGGCTCACCGACCGGGAAGACATCGCGCAGCTTGCCGCCGTAGCGGGTCGCGACCGTTTCGCGCTCGCCTATGCCCTCCCACGCCTCGATGTGGATCCGCAGCTCGCCACCGGACGCAGCGAAGAGCTGTACTCTGCACGCCTGCCGTGGCTGCCGGGTGCAGCGGAAAGCGTCGATGTCCCGATCAATCGGGGGGATCCCGATGGCAACGAGGGACTGGAGCAACCGTCCCTCACCAGGGATGCCGATGGTGCGGTGTACGCCTGCTGGATGGAATCGCACTGGAATCGCAAGGGACTCGGACGAGTCGGCTTCAACCGGACCTGGGAGTAGCAGCCGTCGATTAGCGGCGCTTCACCAGCGCTTCCCGACTCGCGCCGCAGGAGACATAGTTCACCGGAACCCCCGTCGCGCCTTCGATGCGTCCCAGATAGGTCTGCAGGGCGGGGGGGAGATCGGCATTGATGGCGGCACGGCTGGTATCGGTCTTCCAGCCCGCCAGTTGCTGGTAGACCGGCTCCACTTGCTCCCATCCCCGGAGGGTGTGCGGGAACTCGGTGAGTCGATCGTGGCCTTTGAGGTAGCTGGAGCAGACCGGAATCGTTTCCAGATCATCAAGCACATCCACCTTGGTGAGGCAAAGGCTGGTGAAGCCGTTGGTGTCGCAGGCGTGACGCAGCAGCGGCAGATCGAGCCACCCGATGCGACGCGGACGTCCGGTGGTGGTGCCATACTCCCCGCCCCGCTCCCGCAGGGCATCGGCGATGTCGCCGGACTGCTCGGTGGGGAACGGTCCGACACCGACCCGGGTGGTGTAGGCCTTCACCACGCCGATGATTTCCGTGATCCGGTTCACCGGGATGCCGGTCCCCAGGGTCGCACCACTGGCACCAGGGTGCGATGACGTGACGTAGGGGTACATGTCGAAGTTGATGTCGAGGAGCACTCCCTGGGCCCCCTCGACGAGAATCGGTGCATCCACCTCCAGCGCTGCGTGAACGATGGGGAGCGGGTCGCCGACAAAGGGCTCCAGATCGGGCCAGAGGGCGAGGAGCTCGTCCATGAGGGGACCGACCTCGAATCCCGGATGACCGAACACACTCCGCAAGACCGGATTCTTGAGGGTCAGATTTTCCTCGAGGGCCGCCCGCAGGGCATCGGGCTCCGCCAGATGCGCGATCCGGATCCCCAGGCGACTCATTTTGTCGGCAAAGACCGGACCATTGCCCCGCTTGGTGGTCCCGATGCGGGTGAGCTGCGAGCTTTCCTGCCCTTCATCCAGCGCGATGTGGTACGGCAGGATCAGGTGACAGCGGGGCGAGATCGTCAGGTTGTCGCAGGGGAGCTCCCGTGCCTGCAGGGCTTCGATTTCCCCTAGCAGCACCTGGGGATTAATCGCGACGCCATCGGTGATGAGGCAGGGGGTTTCCTGGCGCAGGATGCCCGAAGGGAGAAGGTGGAGTTTGTAGGTTTCATCGCTCACCACGACCGTATGGCCGGCGTTATTCCCCCCTTGCGCCCGGATGACCAGGGCGCTCTCCGCCGCCAGTGCGTCGGTGAGCTTGCCTTTGCCTTCATCGCCCCACTGGGCACCGACGATCACGGTAACTGGCACGAGGGCAGCGCCTCCTGCGGGGGTACGCACAACTGCTCCAGCCCCGGCGGCGACTCGCTGCGGGCGGGAAAGGGCATTCTAGACCATGCCATCGCCGTCGGACCCGCGTCGTGCCCGCCAGTCGGCACCCAGCCGGGTTTTGAGGACCTCCCGGAACATCTGCAGTCGCCATTCCCAGCCCTTGAGCAGCCCGACTTTTTCTTCCTTCGTCACATGGCTCACACCCCGCCATTCCACCAGCTCGCGAGTCACCCCGTGATGCTTCACCAAATCTTCCAGGGCTTCTTCGACCCCGTAGCCCAGGGTGCCAGGGTCCGGGAAGCGCTGGCGGAACTGCTCCCAGACATCCCGGGTCAGCGCCCGCTGGCCGGAGAGACCTGGCGCGACCAGATGGGCAGCATCGGTATTGAGCCGCCCCCCCCGGAAAATGCCGGTGGTCATCTGGGCCTCCCCCCGGGCGATCGGCAGTGCCAGCGCGACCAGATGCTCCGGCTGGCAGCCGAGGAGATCGGCATCCACCATCAGCCAGTGATCGGTGGTGGCGTGGGCGAATCCGGTCACCAGCGCGGTGGCTTTCCCGGCATTCCGGGTATGGCGCAGCAGCAGCCAGCGCGATGGTGAGTCGACGGGAATGTCGTGGGTCGCGCCAGGATCGACCTCAAGCAGCGGCGGGACCGGGCCGTCGGTGGCGGCGCAGGCCTGGGCGACTTCGCTGGTTTCATCGGCGGAGCCGTCATCAACCACGATGATCTGGGTCAGCCAGGGGCAGTCCGCCAGTACCCCCAGGACCGTCCCCAGACGGGGGGCCTCGTTGTAGGCGGGCACGAGGCAAGTCCAGGGCTGGGCGGAGAGTGGCGCGTGGTCCATGATCAGGTATTACAGCACGAGGACCGGTTCAGGGCTGAAGTCCCGCTCCCGGCGTCAGACGCAGTCAAAGCGGCTTGCTCCGGGGGGCGGGGGGTGATATAGTCCACCTCTTGCAGCCGTCCCCCCGCAAGGGGATGGGCCTGTCTGTGCCACTGCCGAGGGCCTGAGCGCCAAGGGGAATACACCGAGCGTGCGTGAGTACGACGTCATCTTCATCGTGAATCCGACCTTCAACGACTCCAAAGTTGAGGATGCCCGGGAGTTTGTCCGCCGGACGGTCACCAATTTGGGTGGCCAGGTGTCGGAGGAGAATAACTGGGGCCTGCGCCCCTTCCCCTACCTGGTCAAAAAGTTCCGGCAGGGCCAGTGGCAGTACTGGAAAGTCATCCTGCCACCGGAAGCTCCGAATCAGCTGAGCTTCGAGTTGCGGATCCGTGACGGCATCATTCGTCAGATGGTGTCGAGCGCCGTGACCCCCTCCAAAATGTTCCGCCGCCGGGCCCAGAAGCTCGCTGCGTCGGGGGCCACCGCGTCCAGCTAGTGGTCCACCGGACGCCCGTCGCCCGCAAGCGACCGGGAACGTCCGGGATCTCACCATCGATCTCACTTCCCGTCTGCAAGGAGCACTTTCATGGGAGACCGCTATCGCGATGATGATCGCGGCGACCGCCGGGGTGGCGGAGGCCGTGGCCGGGGACGGCGTCGCAAGCAGTGCTTTTTCCTGACTCACCCCGAGGTCATCATCGACTTCAAGGACGTTGACCTCCTGCGCAAATTCATCTCCGAACGGGGCAAGATCCTCCCGCGACGGCGCACGGGTACCAGCCCGGCCGCCCAGCGCAAGCTGGCCAAGGCCATCAAGCGCTCCCGCGAAATTGGTCTCCTCCCCTACGCGGTCGACTAGGAGGACAGGCACATGGGCTACATGGAAATCATCCTCCTGCAGGATGTCGAACACCTGGGAGGGGCCGGCGAAGTGGTCCGGGTCCGCCGGGGCTATGGCCGCAACTTCCTGATTCCGGAAGGCAAGGCGGAGCAGGTCTCCCGCGCGCGCCTCGCCCGGGTCGAAGCCCTGAAGCGTCGCGCCGAAAACATGCGCGCGGCGGCGCTGAAGGCCGCCCAGGACCTCGCCGCCCAGATCGAGGGCAAGAGCGTCACTATCTCCGCCAAGGTCGGCGAAGAGAGCAAACTCTATGGTTCTGTCACTACGGCAGATGTCGCCAAGGCAATGAAGGACCAGCTCGGGCTCGCCCTCGACCGCCGGAACATCACCCTCACCGACTCCCCGATCCGCCTGGCGGGTGAACATGCCGGGACGGTCAAGACCTATACCGGCGTCCTTGCGAATTTCACCGTCAACGTGGTGCCTGAATAAGCCGCTGCGCCGGGACGGGAACAACCTCACCCCCTCCGCTGCGCGGAGGGGGTTTCTAGTTGCTATCTCCCCCCGACGACCTGACCACGCTTTGCTAGCATTCCGTCGCTCACTTCACGCACAAAGGACTCGCCCATCATGCCTTCCGTCAGCGACCTCAAACCCCAGCTCCTTCTTCAGGAAGTCGGAACCCGCCCCACCATCGACCGCCTCGCGCAGTTTGTCGATCAGACGGTGACCCTCCAGGGCTGGGTCTTCAATCGCCGGGACTCCAAGCATGTGATCTTTCTGGAGGTCCGGGACGGCACCGGGCTGGTGCAGGCGGTCGTGGCCCGGGATGTCGTGGGGGATGCGAAGTTCGAGGCGGCGCAGTTGCCGCAGGAAACCAGCCTGACAGTCACCGGCACCGTCACCCGCCATCCGAAAAAGGAGGGGGTGTACGAACTGCAGGTGAGCGACTTCCTGGTAGTCCAGACTCCCACTGAGGACTTCCCCATCTCCCCCAAAGAGCACGGGGTCGACTTCCTCATGGGGCAGCGCCATCTCTGGCTTCGGTCCCGGAAGCAGTGGGCGATCCTGCGGGTCCGGTCGCGGGTGATCCGGGCCATTCATGACTTCTTCGCGAGCCTGGGCTTTGTCCTGATGGACTCCCCCATCCTGACGCCCGCCGCCTGCGAAGGGACCACCACGCTATTTGAAACACCCTACTTCGACAAGGGAATGGCGTACCTCACGCAGTCCGGGCAGCTGTATGGCGAAGCCAGCGCGATGGCCTTTGGGAAAGTCTATGTGTGTGGTCCGACTTTTCGTGCGGAGAAATCCGCGACGCGGCGTCATCTGACGGAGTTCTGGATGGTGGAGCCCGAAGTGGCGTACATGGACCTCGAAGGGGACATGCAGCTGGCGGAATCCTTCATCTGCTACATCGTGGCGCGGGTTCTGGAAGACTGCCGGACCGAGCTGGAGATTTTGGAGCGGGACATTACGAAGCTGGAAAAGGTCCGGGCTCCCTTCCCGCGCATCAGCTACTCGGAATGTGTCGAGCAGCTGAATGGTCCGCTGGGAGAACCGCTGGAGTGGGGTACTGATTTCGGCGCGCCGCATGAAACTGCGCTCACCCAAGATCAGGAGCAACCGATCATCGTGCATCGCTTCCCGCAGGTCTTCAAAGCGTTCTACATGGAGCCCGACCCCACCGACCCGCGGCTCTGCCTGAGCATGGATGTCCTGGCCCCTGAGGGGTACGGCGAGATCATCGGCGGGTCGGAGCGCATCGCCGACTACGACCTGCTGCGCCACCGGATCCTGGAGCATGGCCTGCCGGAAGAAGCCTTCGAGTGGTACCTCGACCTGCGGAAGTTCGGCGGGGTCCCCCACGCCGGGTTTGGCATGGGGATCGAGCGGTGCGTCACCTGGCTCACCGGCACCCATCACATCCGGCAGACCATCCCGTTCCCCCGGACCATCGACCGGGTCTATCCCTAAAGCCTGCCGGGAGTCGTTGCTCATCGCCCGCCTGCCTCGTCAGCTCTGGCCGTTCCTGCTGGCGCATCTTGCGCTCTTCATGCTGCTCTGGTGGGTGCAGGACAACTTCGCGCGCCTGCTCTGGAAAGTCGGCGGCCTGCTGACCAACCTGCCTGAACAGACGCAAGGGGCGTATCTCCTCGCGACCTGGCTCGTGGCTCGCTGGCCGGTCTACACGATCCTCGTGCTGGCACTGGCAGGGCTCTATGTCGCGGTGCTGCAGCCGCCGGAAGGACGTCAGCCCCGGAAGTCACTGCTCTGGCTTTGCTGGATGCCGCTGATTTTCGGGTATCTCGTCATCATCTGGCTGACCTTTGCCCAGCGGGTGCCGATCCAGATTTTGCAGCGACGCATCGGTGGGTCGCCGGTGTCGCAGGTCGAGCCGGGCAGGACCACACCCTGATCGTTGGCTAATGGACGACGGCCTTCGTCACAGCCAAACAAGCGCTGTCGATGATCAACTGGCGTACTGCCGGAAGAATGCCACCATCCGCTCCCAGGCGAGTTGCGCCGCCTCGGGCTGGTAGACCTCCGGTCGCGCCTCGTTCATGAAGGCATGGTCCGCCTCATACCACTGGAACTCATACACCACTCCAGCCCGCTGCAGGACTGCTTCCGCCTTCGCCACCGCCTCCGGTGAGCACCAGTAGTCCCTGGTCGCGAAGTGCCCCTGCAAAGGAATGCGGATGCTGGCGAGTGTCTCCAGATCCTGGGGCAGACCATAAAAGGGGACTGCCGCCTTCAGCGTTGGGATGGCCGCAGCAGCACCCAGAAAAGTCAGTGCGCCACCCATGCAGAAGCCGGTGAGACCGAACGGTGTCGGGACCTCATCGCCACCATGGGCCAGCGCCTGGATATCGGCGACTGCGGAGCTCCAGTCGAGGTGCGACATCATGTGACTGGCTTCATCGGCATTAGTGGCGACCTTCCCGCGATACAGGTCCGGCACGAGGACCGTAAAACCCTCGCTCGCCAGACGATCCGCCATGCGGCGAATCTGATCGTTGATGCCCCACCACTCCTGCACCAGGATGATGCCGGGAGCCGCCGCAGCCCCTTCTATCTGGGCACGGTAATAGGGAAGTGTCTGGCCATCCGGCCGGGTCAGTGTCTGCATGGAGTTCATGCAACCGATTATGCCCGATGGTCCGGCAGTCACTGCGGGCTATCATCCCTGCACGATGGTGTCGCCGACTCTCACGGTGGTCATGGTGGGCTATGCCGCGGGTCCCGAACGGACCCGTCAGACACTGACCGCGGCCTGCACCGAATCGAGCTATCCCCATCAGACGATCTTGCTGTTAAACGCGAGCCCCGTCCTGCAACCCGACGTCGTCGCAGGCTGGCGTTTGGACGCTGCGGTTGTGACGCTCGCTGACAACGTGGGCTACGCCGGAGCCATCAACTGGGCGCTGGATCACTGCACCACTGATCTCGTAGCGATTCTCAACGACGATGCCACTGTACAGCCGGGGACCTGGCGCGCCCTGGTGGCAGGCTTCGGTCCGTTGCCCGCGTCCCGCATCAGCGCGACCACGGCCATGATCCTGAATGCGGGCGAAACCGAGGAATCCGCCAACGGCACACTGAATCTGGCAGGACGCATCATCCCCGGACGCTTCGCTGATCGCTCCCAGGTGCTCTACCCCTCCGGTGCCTGCATGGTCCTGCGACGGGACCTCCCCTTTCGCGCCGACCCCGACTACTTTCTCTACTACGAGGATGTCCTGTTGGGGCTGGCGGCACGCCTCGCGGGGTACAGGCCGACCCTGGCACCAGCGGCCCGGGTCCTCCATCAGCATCACGCGAGTATGCACACCATCGAGGCGACCGAGCTTGCCTTCCTGCGGGAACGCAATCGCCTGATGACCCTCTGGACCATCTTTGAAGATGCGACGCTGGCGAAGCTGGATGGATACTGGCGGCAGGAACGGGAGCTGCTCCGTCTCGGCGCACTGGTCGGGCAGGGCAAGCTGGCGGCTGCAGAACGGGCGGAGCGCTGGATGCAGGAACACGCCGGGGAGATTGCTTCGAAGCGCGAGGCCCTCCAGGCGACACGGCAGGTCAGAGATGACGAGCTCATTCAGTACTTTTCCTACCGGCTCCTCCCATCGCATGTGCCGGGAGCCACGCTGTTTAACCGTCGCGCAAAGCACTACTGCGAATCCGCCGGACTCCTGACCTGGGACCTGCGTGAGGAGTCCCGGGGTCGCTATCCCCTGCCACTGGCCGGTGGTCCCGCCTGATGCCCCCCGATCCCAGTCGCTATGCCGCGCTGGAAGCGACCGCGTTAGCAGCGCAGCGTCAGGGGCCGATTGCCGGGGAGGCGGACCCATACGCCTTCAGCGATGACCCCGGTCCGCACTCCCGGCTGGTGAGCGCATTTGCCTGGCATCCGTTGATGCGTCGTGATCTCGGCCTCCCCCCCTTGAGCCTCTTTCTGATGGGGTGGCTCTCGGCGGTGATTTTGCATGTCTGGTCCCGCATTCCCCAGCCCTGGAGCGATGAAGCGTTCACCTGGGAACTGGCCCAGGGCGACTGGTCGCATCTGCTGCAGCGACTGGCGTCCGATCTGCATCCGCCCCTTTACTTCGCGCTGGCCAAGCTGGGGTATGACCTGGGACTGACCGACTTCCTGCAATTGCGGGTCGCGCTCTACGGTCTGGTCGCGCTCCCGCTGGGACTCCTGCCACTGGTGATCCAAAGCTGGCCACCGATCTGGCGGCGATTCGCCTGTATGGCTGCCCTGGTCCTGGTCCTCTTTCCCTTCGACCTCTATCTGGTGCAGCTGCGGTACTACGGCCTGCTGGCGCTGGTGATCGCGCTGGGCGTGGTGGCGCTGGGGAACTGGCTCGACAGCGACGGGGAAGAGCGTCGCTGGCTGCCGATCAGTCAGGTGGCCTTTGGAGCCGCCGCGCTGACCAACTACCAGACCTGGCTCATCTGGGTCGTGGTGCTGATCCTCGCCTCACGCTGCCGGATCGCGGTCATGGCAATGTGGCGGATGGCCGGGGCTGCCATGGTCGCGACCATGCTCCTCTCGTTCGGCGTGATGTCGCTGGCCGGGTCCTCGCCACTGGCGGCTCTCGCCGATGCCGGGACCAGTCCTTTCACCAGCGGCTTCGGGCATCTGCTCCTGGAGATCGTGGCGCGGTGCGGAGTGCTTCTGCTCGCGACCGTCGCCAGCGAGATGGTCCCGTTGTGGTGGATGGTGCTGTTTGTCGGCGTCGGCATCATCTGGTGGCGACTTGGGCCACATCCGGCGCTTCCCGACCTCTCCCGGACTGCCTCCCTCTGCCTGCAGACCGCGCTCGTTGTTGGCGTCGTGATGGCAGTCCTCACCGCGACACTGCTACCGGTCGGGGTGGAGTTCCTGCCAGCACGTCTCGCCTATGTCATACCCCTCTTCTGGCTGGGAGCGACCGAGTGGCTGCTGCGTCAGCACTATCACCTGCGCCACTGGCTGGTGCTGCTGCTGGTGCACTGGCTGATGCTGGGGTCCGGGTATCTGTTGTGCGCCGAGGCTCTGGGACAGCCTGCCCCGGCTGCCGGTGCGCCGTTTCTCCACGCGACCTATCTCACGCCGGTGCCGGGGGTGGTCCGGGTGCTCCAGGAGGCGCTAGATCCCGATGAGCCCGCGGGCTTGCTGATTTGCGCGACACCCGGGCTGGAAGTCGCGATAGAGCGTCATCTGGCACCACTGCCACATGTCGATGACCAGGTGATGTGGGTGGTCACGCATCGGGTCCCGGAGTCGTGGCCCCTGGAGTGGTTTGTCCTCTCATCGACACGGGAGGAGACCATCCCGCCAGAGCTTCGCGCTGCGCTGGCCGATGCGTGGCTGGCAGAGGAGTGGCACTTCGTGCGGGAGGACCCCCTCTGGTATCTGGTGAAATCGCGGACGCTCGACCGCTCTATCGCGCCCTACAAATACCGCCTCGCCCGCTATCGTCGGAACTCTGCAGGGCGCGTGCGCTAAAGGCCGATTGCAACTGACTCTGTTTGCATGATTCTGATCAGGCACAACTGCAGCGCTGCACCTGACTGTATTGCGGTATTCGACTTCTGTCTTCTCAGGACGCGATCATGCCCCGTCCCGGACTTCTCTCCCACTCCCTCCCTGGCTGGAGCCTGGCAGTCCTCTGCCTCGCGCTCACGCTGCTGGGTTGCAACAAGGGCGAAGCGCCTGCCCCCAAGTCTGACCCGAACCGCGTCATCTGGAAACAGCTGGGCGTGGCGCTGGCGGACAACAATCTCGGACGTGTCGCGCTGCTGCGTGTGGACGACACGGTCGGGAAGTCGGCGCATGTCGAGCGACAGGTCCAACAGGCGATCCTGGCGGAACTGACCCTGATGTCAGACCTGCAGGTCCTGGAGACCGATCAGCAGCAGGTCAACATCGCCATCAGCAGGCACAAGACCGATCCGGTCATCGGCATTCCTGCGGCGATGGCGATGGACCTCTGTCAGGACCTGAAGGTGGACGCGTTCATCTACGCCACGGTCGAAAATAGCGACTATGACATCAACCTGAAGCTCTACACCGGGTCCACCGGAACGATCATTTTCACGAAAACCCTGCAGGACCTGGAGCTCCCCGGCTCGGCCATGGGCGGGATGCCCTCCACCAGCACGGAAACCGCTGATCTGAGCGACCCCACGGAGGGTCGCAGCTAAGCCCGCCTCGCACGACCTCGCATGATCGCTCCGCGGCTCTCCCTGTTACGGGGGGAGCCGCCTTGTTTCCCCGGCTGATTCCCCTGCCTTGAGCAGCACTGCACTGGTACCATCAGTCTGTGCGGATGCGCCCCTGGCCCCTCGCGATGCTGGTTCTGCTGCTGGTCCTGTCCGGACTGGCCGCCTGTCAGCAACCTCCCGCTCCGCCCGCTTCCGGGGGAGTCGTACAAATCCCCCTGGCGGAGATGCCACCTGCCGCTGCTCCGCCGACCATGGACCGGATCCCGCTGTCGTCCCCTCCCGAGCCCGAGACTCCTGTCACTCCGCCGCAGGTCGCGCCAGAACCTCCGGCAGCATCGCCGCCCCCCCAGGTCGCGACACCCCCAGCCGAGCCGCCGGCGACAGCAGCAGCACCGACCACAGAACCCGAGCCTCCATCTGAGCCTGACGCTGCATCATCGACTCCACCAGAGGTGCCAGAGTCACCGGCCACGTCGGTAGAAGATCCGCCGACAGCGACTCCTCCCCCTGCCCCTGCACCTGTACCGGCTCCGCTTCTGGTGAGCTACGACGAAGAGCGGGCGGCGTATCTGCGGAAGTTCAATGCCGCCATCGAGCGCCACAAGCAGTACCCACCGCAGTCGCGACGCCTGGGGCGTCAGGGGCGGGTCGCGTTGCTCATCGGCATCAATGCTGAAGGAGAGCTGGAGCGGCTGGAGGTCGCGAGTTCCTCCGGGCATCTGGCGCTGGACAACGCGGCGCTTGAAGCTGTACGGGCGGCTGCGCCATTTCCGCCGCCGCCACAGCCGGCGTTTGATCCACATCCGCTGTTTCAGCTCGGCCTGGAGTTTCGATTGCAGTAGAAGCAAGCCGCGCCGCTATGATGGTGCTCTGGACTGCGGCGCTTGCGCCGCCCCCAGCAACATCACGTCCCAGGTCTGAAGGCCTGGGCTCCGGGAGTGCTCACCGCAGTTTCGGAGGGGCGACCCCCGGTCGCCCGGTGCCCCGACGCCCGCGTCGGTGGGGACCGGGACGCCCCGTCCCGGCAGCACCCGCAGCGGCGCAGCAAGCCACGCCGCTACGTCACCCCCTGGTTCGTCGGGCACCAGAAACCTCGCGGCCCCGGGACAATCCCGGGGCCGACACTCTTCCTTCGCTCGCTCATGCACGGAGTCAGGCTGCATTTGGCAACTGGCGACTTACGCCACGCCGCGGCGGACCTGCGGGATCTTCTCGATCTCCATCGCATCCGCCTCGTCCTCCAGATCTTCCACCAGGTACTGAATCCGGCGCCACGCCTTCTTCAGCAGGCGGGAGAGGTACGACCGGGAGATGCCAAGTTCCTTCGCGACATCTTTGGGCACGCGATCCTTCAGCACCACGGCTTCGAACGCGGTCTTTTCTTTCTCGGGGAGCTCGCCGATGACTTCGTAAATCCGCTCCAGCAGGAACGACTCCTGCGCCAGATCATCGGGGTCGCGCATCAGTTTTTCTTTGCCCAGGATCAGGAGGGCCATCTGATCCGACTCAGTCATGGGCTGGTTGGCGCGGGTGTGCTTCTGCAGAAAAGTGAGGGCGCGTCCGCGAATCCGGAACGAGGCGTAGGTGGAGAACTTGAATCCCCGACCCGGCTCGAAGCGCTCCACTGCTTCGACCAGTCCCACAACCCCTTCCTGGAACAAATCAAGATAGAGCTGCTCATTCGGCTTCAGAGCGGTCACGATCTTGCAGACCAGCGGCTGATAGCGCTCGATGAGTTCCTGGCGGGCATCAAAGTCGCCCTGATTCTTGCAGCGATCCCAGAGGGCGGCTTCTTCGCGCGGATTCAGGAGCGGAATGCGGGACAGCTGTTTGAAGAGCTGGTCGGTCAGGTTGTACATGCGTCGTCTACCCCTTTTGCGGCCTGTGCTGGTGACTGTGCTGCCAGCCCAATATCCAAACAGGGTGCCAAAGAGGTTTTTGAGATCGATGCGCATGTCCCGGGTCCCTCCTTTCGCTCGAATTTTCCGCTCTTTGAGCCCGATTCAGGACCGTGCGACCTGACTGGAACTTTTTCTCCCAGCCGGATGGATCCTGGCTCAGCTCCGAGGATTGCGACATCCTGTCGCTCGGGCGACAAGTTGTCGCGACTGAGTGACCGTCAGCGACGCAGCGTCGCTTCCCCTCAGACGGCTGTCAAGGATAACAGGTTGAATCGTTACAATGCCGCCGTGACTCTCGCACCTCCTGTCACCCTCGCCGACTCTGGTATCAGCCCCGACGCGCACCGGGCGCTGTACCGGGCGATTCGCCTTTGCCGCGCCTTCGATCAGCGGCTGGTCGCGATGTTTCGCTCCGGACAAATCAAAGGGACCTACTTTCCGGCAGTGGGTCAGGAAGCCTGCGACGCCGTGCCGGTCTTCCTGGCGAATGAGCCAGATGACATCTATCTCCCCAGCCATCGCGACCTCGCCGCCGCCATTACCCGGGGCTTGCCGATTCGGGATCTCGCCCGGACCATCCTTTCCAAGCTCACCTCCACCGGCAAGGGGATCGCGAATCCCACCTGGTGGAGCGATGCCAGCCGGAACTACTTTGTCTTCTCCCCCTGCATCGCCAACCAGTACTGTGTCGGGGTCGGGGCAGCCCTGGCCTTCAAAATGCGACAGCAACCGCAGGTCGCGCTGGTTTTTCTGGGGGAAGGGGGCTCCTCGAAGGGACCCCTCTATGAGGCGATGAACTTCGCCGGGATCCACCGCCTCCCGGTGATCTTTGTCGTGCAGAACAACTGGTGGGCGGAATCGGTCCCGATCCATCTGCAATGTGCAGTGGAAGACCTCACCCTCCGGGCGATTGGATTCAACATGCCGGGGATCCGCCTCGATGGCAACGACCCGGCTGCGCTCATCGCCCCCTTCCGGGAGGCGATTGATCGCGCCCGGACTGGCGAAGGACCGTCCTTCTTCCAGCTCGATACCTACCGCTGGTACGGCCACTCCACCTCCGACCCCGCCGACTACCGGGATCCGGCAGAACTGGCCTACTGGAAATCGCAGGACCCGGTGGTCCGCTATGCCGACTGGCTCATCCGCCAGGAGGTCTTCACGGCCGACGCGATTGCCGCCCTCGATGCCGAACTGGAGGCCCATGTGCTTGGGGAAATCGAGGCCGTCATGGCGGAGGCGGAGCCGGAAGGCCGGGAGTATCTGGAGTACATCTATTGCCCCGACGGGCCTCCACCCGCCCCTTCACAACGTCGTTCAACACGCCTGAGTTAGGCTACAATCGGCGGTCGGTGCCGCGAGCTCCAGTGCCAGTCTTGTTCGCCGGAAGGATCAGCCATGCCCCGCCCGTTTCTCCTGGAAGTGGTTACCCCTGAGGGGGCCAGCATCGCCGAACAGGTCACGAGTGTCGTAGCCCCGGGAGTCGATGGGTATGTCGGCATCATGGCGAATCACCGCCCGTTTATGACGGTCCTGCAGGTCGGGATCCTTGAGTGGGAGCTCGAATCTGGCACCCGGGAAGTTGCCGCCGTGACCAACGGCTTCATGGAAGTCTCGGAGAATCGCTGTACCGTTCTCTGCGATACCGCTGAACGTCGGGCTGCCATCGATGTCGCCCGGGCCCAGGCAGCCCTTGATCGCGCCAAAGAACGGCTGGCCAGTGCCCAGCCGGGGGTTGATGTGGAGGCGTTGCGGGAAGCCCTGGAACGCGCCCAGAATCGCCTGCGGGCCGCGCAGCGCTAAGGAATCGTTTTGACCGATGCCACGGGGGAGAACTTGTGGGGTGAGGGCCCAGCGCCGGAGCCGGTTGGCATAGGGGATGCTACCGGGTCGGTGACTCCTGCAGCAGCCGGGAGTCCGGAGGCGACGGACGGGCGCGTGAGCACTTCACTGGACTGGCTCGATATTGCTGGCGGCACCCCGCTAAAGGGCGATGTCTCAATTTCGGGCAGCAAAAATGCCGCGCTGCCGATTCTGGCGGCGACCCTTTGTGTCCCGGGCCGGCACATCCTGCATAACGTCCCGGACCTCCTGGATTGCCAGATTCTGATCAAAGTCCTCGAAGCCCTGGGGGCGGTCGCCGAACCCCTCTCGCCCACCTCCTGGCGGATCGATACATCCGGCATTCATTGCAACCATCCGCAACCGCCGCAGGACCTCGTCGGCCAGATGCGCGCCTCGGTCCTGGTCATGGGGCCGCTGCTCGGGCGTTGCAAGCGGGCCATGGTGACGATGCCAGGCGGCTGTTCCCTTGGGGCCCGACCGATTAACTTCCACCTCGCCGGCTTCCAGCAGCTTGGCGCGCAGCTGGTTCCCGGACCGGATGATTCCGTCATGATCGATGCCGGGTCCGGTCTGATAGGCACCACCATTGAACTGCCCCTGGCATCGGTGGGGGCCACGGAAAATCTGCTGATGGCTGCGGTTTTCGCGGAAGGGATCACGATCATCCGGAATGCCGCCCGGGAACCGGAAGTCGTGGACCTGGGGCACTTCCTGATCTCTATGGGTGCGGACATCGAAGGCCTCGGCGAGCGGGACATCACCATCCGGGGCGGTCAGCCCCTGCAACCTGCGGCGGAGTACCGCATCATCCCGGACCGCATCGAAGCCGGGAGCTTCCTCTGCGCTTTCGCCAACACCGGCGGTGCTGGGCGGCTGCTGGATGTCCATCCGGCGGACCTCGAGCGGCTCCTGGAAGTGCTGGACCTCAGTGGCTGCACCCTCTCCTCGACGGACAACAGCATCAGCATTGCCGCACCTGAGCGCCTGAAGGCGGTCGGCATCTGCACTGGCCCCTATCCCGCCTTCGCCACCGACCATCAGCCGCTCTGGATGGCCTGCCTGGCGACCGCCACCGCCGGGGTCGAGTTTGAAATCGTCCTGGAAACCCTCTTTGAGCGACGATTCAACCAGGTCGAGGGATTGCGGCTCTTAGGTGCGGATATCGACGTCCTGTCGCAGGTCGCCTGTGTCCGCCCCGTCGATACGCTCGCGCCGGGCGAGGTCCACGCCCCGGACATCCGGGGAGCGATGGGACTGGTGGTCGCCGCCCTGCGGATTCCGGGCGTCACTCGCATCATTGGCCTGCATCACCTGCGACGCGGCTACGAGCGGTATGACGAGAAACTCCGGGCGCTGGGAGCGAAACTCCGGACCGGGAGTGCCACACCCATCGCGATGGCCTCCTAGTTCGTCATCAGCGTCAGACTGACGTCCCCACCTGGGAGGGAGCCCGTATGGGGAGCCACGACATCGCCATCAGGCCGCACCGAAGTCGCCCTCTTTTGGGGGCGCTTTGCATCCTTTGGGGGCTGCTCCTCACCTCGGCTCCCATGCCGGTTGCAGCGTCCGGACTCTTCGAGATGGAGTACCCCGAAGGGGCGGAAGTCCGGATCGAGACTGCCCCGCCGGTCGATTTCGATGTCTCCCTGGCCCCCTGGAAAGAGGTCGCAGGGGTCCCTCAGGTCCGCTACGCCCAGTATCAGGAATTCATGCTCATCGCTTTTCGCGGCGCGGGACGCGAGGCGGTCACGACTTCGGAGTTAAGCGAACCACCGCGGCATCTGTTTGACTGGCCCGGACGCTCCCTGAAGCTGTCCAAGCCGGTCGCGATCTCCTTCCCCAATCACAATCTCATCCAGGAACTGCGGGTCTCCAGCGCCAAGGATGGCACGCTGAAACTGGTCCTGGAGTCGCTGGTCCCCCTCCCGATGCAGGAGCTGGGGATGCTGCCCGATGACTGGCGCATTTTCTGGATCGGTACCAGCTTTGAGATCCGGATGCAGCGGACCATCGCCCCCCATGTGGTCTATCTCAAGCGGGTCATGGCGGATGCGAGCGGCCAACGACGGGTCCATCTAGTCCGGGCAAATCTGGCGACCAGCGGCTTTGAGCCGCATCTGAGCTATCCGGCGGATGTCGGCCACAAGCGCGCTTCAGTCGGGACGCTGATGAAGTCCATCAACGGCTATGTCGCCATCAATGGGGGCTACTTCGATGGCGCAGGCCGGTCGCAGGGGCTGCTGGTGCGCGATGGTTACCTGAACAACAAGCCGATCATGCTCCGCCCCAGCTTCGCCATGAACCATGAGGGGATCATGGCGATTGGCTATCTCCCCGTGATTGGAACCATCAGCGGGCTCCGGAGTGAAGTGAACTTCGAGCACATCAATGGACACTTCGATGGCAATAACATCGTGCTCTTGTCGCCCGGCCACCCGAGCCGTCTGGCAGATGAGACCCGCCTTGCGAACGCCTGGAAAGTGGTCATCGACAACGACATCGTGCGCCGGGTCGGCTTTGAGCCCCTCACCCAGGAAGAGCGCCAGGTCGCCCATGTCCTGCTGGTCCCTCCGACCCTTGCCTACTCCGCCAACTTTGCGCCGGGAGAGCAGATTCGAGCCCGGTATCAGGTCGGACGAACCGGGAGCAGCGCGATTGATCTCGCGCTGCAGGCCGGGCCGATGCTGGTCCGGAATGGCGCTCCTGATGTCTCGACCCAGGGCGATTTCCCGGCGGACATCCGGCGGGGACGGGCTCCCCGCAGTGCACTGGGGCTGTCCCAAGATGGCCGGACATTGTTCCTGATGGCGGTCGATGGCCGCTCGAAGTCCGCGGCCGGGGCGACACTGACTGAACTCGCCCACTATCTCGTGGAAGCTGGTGCCTGGACCGCGATGAATCTCGATGGGGGGTCCTCCACGCAAATGGTGGTTGCCGGGGATCTGGTCACCCAGAATCCTGCCGGGGCCAAGCCGGTGGCTAATGCCCTGGTTCTGGTGGACCGTCACGGACGCTATGGTCGACAGGAGACCTTCTTCTGAACACGCCGACTCCCCGCGCTGAGGTGGAAGTCCTCCCCGCTGAAGTCGAGGTCACGGTTTCCACGGTCCGGGAGCCATTCCCCGCACGCTGGCCTGCGACACTGTTGCTTCCAACCGGCGTCATGGCCGCGCTGCTGCTGATCATCTGTATGGCGCTGGCGTTCGCCTGGGGGACTGTCAGCACCCTGCAACAACTCACTAATCCGTATGTGCAGTCGTCAGCGCTGGTCCGGGGGTTCTTCGCCCGACTCTCGGGTCACAGTGCTGAGAGTCGGCGGGCGAAATATGTCCAGGAGCAGCTGGCGGTCGGGGGATTAAAGTTCACCAAGAAAACCGGCTGGCTCATGCTCGGCAAACCGGCCAAAATCACCGGCACGATCTCCAACGATGGCGATCGGATTGTCGATACGCTCACCGTCGGCATCTACTTCGCCAATGGAGCCGGTCGCATCGAGGCGGGGGGCGATGTGGTCATTCCCCTGCTGATCCGCCCAGGGGAACAGCAGACCTTTTCGCTCACAGAGAAAGAAACGGGCTTTCCGCTACCGGCCCACCTGGAAGGACTCCGGCTCATCCACCGGGTGGTGGACTGCCACTTCTACGAACCCCCGGCGCGTTAGTCGCTCAGCGCACTCATGGAAATCAGCAGGATATCGTTGGGGCCCTCTGGCTGCACCTGACCAGACATGACATCACCCACCCAGAGGAGGACACCGACGGTCATTGCGACCAGGACCGGCAGCCAGTGTTGCATCACAAGGCTCCTTCTGCGTCCTCCGGACTATCCCGATCGCCGGAGGTCGCACGATACTCTCGCCAGCGAGGGCCACATCGGGATTAATGCAATGCGGGGAGTTGCAATCAGCCTTGAAGTCAGTGGTCCCATCAGCAACGAACAGCGCACTACAAAGGCAAAAGGCCGGGGAAGCCTGTGGTGGCCTCCCCGGCGATGATGTCCTGCACACAACCAGACCGGGCGGATCCTAGGACCCGAAGGTGAAGATCGAACTGGTGTCGTCGGCGACAAACCGGACGTTGTCGACCCAGAACCCGAAGGGGTCGTTGGGATCATCCTGCTGCGAGTCGGTGAAGGTGCCATCGAACTCGAAGCGGAGGCGGAGCCCGCTGGGGTTGCCAGCCAAACCGGTCACCGGGAAGGTGACATTGAGCCAGGTTTGGCCCGCCAGCGTGGCGTTCTGAGTCCACACGGGCGTCCCCCAGGTCACGCCGTTGTCCGTCGAGAAGTACATCCGGACCTGCACACCTAAGTCAGCCCCATCTTCGACGGGGCCATCATAGGTCCCGAAGTAGTTAGAGTCATCGACGTTCAGATAGGCGTTGAAGATGAGATTGACCTGACCGGAGCAGATCGGCGGAATGAGTACCCGGGGACTGACGATGTTGTACAGCGGGTCGCCCCCCCAGTCATCCTCGAAGCTGCAGAAGGAACTGTCGCTGGTGACTCCGATGGCAGAGCCGCTGATCGCGCCACCACTGTCAGTCTGGACGGCCAGCAGGGTGCCAGAGTTGGCGGGAGCGCAGTCGCTCCAGCCAAACTGACCCCAGCCGAAGTTCAGGTCGGTGTTCGGCAGCGCCGGCGTGAAGAGGTCGCCTTCGAGCCAGCCCTGGGCTGTCGTGGTGAAGTCGAAGGTGAGAGTGCGGGGCTGGCAGGGGAACGTCGGGGGATTGGTCCCGAAGGCCGATGCGGCACCAGCAGAGATCTCCACCTGGTCGAGGGTCATCGCGACACTGTTGCTGCTGTTGTTGTACGGGGACGGCAACGAGTAGGTCAGGTCCACCGTGTCCACAAACTCGTAGCGTAGCAGGATCGTCTCGCCACCCAGCGCGTCAGGCAGTGCGACTGTGGTGTTCGTCAGAATCTGCTCCGTATCATTCGCGTTCTGGGTCCAGACCGGAGTCCCCCAGGTGGTCCCGAGGTCGGTCGACACATAGAGCCGCATCTGCGCCCCGGACCGGGCCCAGAGGATCATGTTGAACCGGACCTGCAGGCTGTTCGGCGTACAGATAGTCGGCACGTTGATGAACGGGCTGATGATGTTGTAGTTCGCCTGCCGACCGTAGTCATACAGGAAGGAACAACCGCTGCCATCTCCGCCGCTGGTCCAGTACTCGCCGCTGATCGCACCGGCGGAGCGGGACTCGGTTTCAGTCCCATTGCAGCCCCACTCAAAGTGTCCCCAGTTGGACTGATCGCCATTGGGCAGTCCGGGACCATATGCGAAGTCCGTGCCCTTGACCCACCCCTGGGCGTTGGCATCGAAATTAAACGCCAGTGACTGGGAAGCGCAGGTCGAGGGACCCAGGTCGTAGTTGAGGTCGACCGTAATCGGCGGATTGATGCCGTCGGAGTACTGAATCCGGGTAGTCCGGTTCAGGGTGGTCACGCCAGGGTTGTTCTGCGCCGACGACACATGCAGGGTGCTCGGGGCCGGCGGCGGATCGATGTTGGTGACATCTGGTGTAAAGACACCGGTGTAGTGGTAATCGATGGCGTACAGCACCGTGTCGCCATCGGGGTCATTCTCCGCATCGAGCTGGTAGGTCAGTTGCCCACCCGACGGAATCGAGTTGGAAAGGAGGGTGATGGTCGCGGTGGGCGGATCATTGGGACCCGCTGGATTCACCGTGTAATCAAGCAGGACCACGGTGGGACTCGCGATGCTGGCCGCATCGTAGTACCGCACCCGGGCCTGACGTGCCTGCGGGGTGGCTCCACCATTCACTGGTGCAATGCCGCTGTAGAGCGGGACGGCAGGCGGAGGTACACCGGCAGGGTCGATACCGGTCGCCTCGAAGGTGCCATCGTCATCGACATCGATGTCGTAGAGGACGGGATCACCGTCATCATCGTCTTCCGCGGTCACCTCGAAGTCGAGTGCGCCGCCGGAATTCACGGTCGGATTCGGACCTCCCACCAGTGCGACTGTCGCCGTCGGTGGGGTGTTGCTGCTGCCTCCCAGGGAGACCCGGAAGCGCTGGTAGGTCACCACTGGCAGCGAGTTCGCTGCCTGCGGGGCGAGATTCGGATCGAGGATGAACTCCCAGGCGGAGCGGTCGATGTTGTTCTCGGGATCGACCACTTTCACCATCCCGATGACATCTCCGGCACTCTGCCCCGACGAGGCACTGTTCTGCACCAGTCCCTCGTAGTAGAGATCATCAAACGCCATCCCGGAGTCGGCGGCGGCATCGCCCCCAAAGGCGGAGTCATCGTCGACCAGGTTGAAGACTGCCGGTGCGGAGGTGACACCCGGGATATCCACGGTGACCGTCGGGACACCTTCAGTACCGGCGGGGATGGTCTTGGGATCCGGATCGTCCCGCAGGTCGGTGCGGGAGGAGACGGTCGCCCGGGCATCCGCATCCCGGACATAGAGCCGAAGGGTCGAGGTGCTCAGCGGATTGTTGGGAAGCAGGCCCCCGGTTTCGCCCAGGGTCCGGACCCGCTCTGCATCGATCGCCCCGTAGGGCATCCGGTAGACAAAGTTCGCGACGTTCTCGGGATTCGAGGGGAGGCGATTCGCCCGCTTTTGCGCCGCGGTCGTGCCACCGCGGGAATCGATGTACTTGGCCAGCACCGCGGTGTTGAAGCTGAAAGATGACTGGCTCTGCAGCGCATTGGTGTCGAGGCGCAGGACGTTGGAGGTACTTTGTCCCTGCATCAGCATCCCGAAGCCGGTCCACCCATTGTTGCCGTTCGGACCGGCGATGTTGTCGCCCTGCCAACCGGAACTCGGCTTGTAGTTGCCAGCCCCGTTCGAGCCGTTACCGATACCCACGCGATTTCCGGCCGTCCCTGCGCCTTCATCAACGATGAGCTTATAGGGGAAGGTGTTCGCGGTGAGCCCCAGCCCCGGCAGCAGGGGGCCGGGCTTGAAGTAGCCATCCGCCTGGACCACCAGCGACGTATTCGCGATCGCCTCGCCACCGAAGTAGGTATAAGGCGCGGGAGAACCGGCAGGGAGGTCCATCAGGAAGACCAGCCGGGCCGCGATCCCCAGGTCAGCGCGATTCGCGGCCGTGGCGGGACCAGCCAGATTGGTCGGTGCAGCGAAGGGATGGGTAAAGGTGTATTCGATGTCGATCGTCGAGGCGGTCCGGGTGATGCCGGTAACACGCAACGAGTCAGGACGCAGGAAGTTCCCCACGGAGAGGAAGTAGATGTCGTCATTGGCGCTGGCGGTACGCCAGGGCGTGACAGTCGCTGACGGAGCATCACCAAGGGTCAGGTCGACGTGATACCCCCCCAGGGCTGCGATGCCAAGCATGCCCGGCATGGTGTCGCCGCCAGGCAGCGCGCTTTGTTCGAAGTCAAAGGCTCCCCCGGCAGTGCCGGCAGGATTGGCTGGGGTCTTGCTGCCGCTGGAGCAGCTGAGCAGACCAGCCAGCAGGGGCAATGCCAGCCCCCAGAAAAGTGTGCGCATAGCTGCGACCTCCCCTTTCCGGTTGCCCGAAAAGGATGGATATGCACGAGCGACCGCACGGGCGACGCAGGACTGACGAAAGTGAAAGCGTCGGTACCAGGGCTTGCCCCAATGGGCAGCCCGGTGGTAGCGGGTTCGCACGCGACGAAAAAGTGTGTGAGACCGGTGCCTGCCGTCAGGGCCTAATCTGACAGCAGGTGTCATATGGTATCACGGCATTGCGGTGCAACTGGCCAAACAAAAGCGCCGCTCCCATGGGAGCGGCGCGCTGGTTCTGTCAGAAATGCAGGTACCGGGTGCAGTTACTGAAGAATGTAGATGCTGTTGGTATCTGTGCTCTGCAACCGGACGTTGTCGACATAGAAGCCGAACGGATCGGTCGAGGCCGCACTCTGCGTACCCGTCCGGGATCCCTCGAACTGGAAACGGATCCGGAGCCCATTGGCGCTGCCCGCATAGGAGGTGACGTCCAGCGACTGATTCAGCCAGGTCTGCCCGGCCTGAGTCGAGGCGTTCGACCAGACTGGCGTTCCCCAGGTGACGCCGTTGTCGCCTGAGACATACATGCGGACCTGGATGGTGTCGTCCCAGCCATCAGCGTTTGGATCTGAGCCGTTGGTGTCATCGACGTTTAGGTAGGCGTTCCAGAGGAGCGTCACCGTGCCGCCCGAGCAATTCGCCGGGATCAGAATCTGTGGACTCACCGTGTTCAGGTTCGGGGTGGCACCATAGTCGTAGAGGAACGAACAGCCGGTCCCGGTGCCGTCAGAGGTCGCCGTGAGGGACGAGCCGCTGATGGCTCCGCCACTGGCCGCTTCTACTGCCTGGAAGACCGTATTCGTGGGGCAGGTCGTCCAGCGGAGGCCGGACCAGTTCAGGGCATCGGTGTTCGGCAAAGCTGGCGAGAACGCCTGCCCGCCGATCCAGCCGCTCGACCCGCCATCGAAGTTCATGGTCAGGGTGCGGGGCTGACAGGGGAAGGTGGGGGGGTTGCTGTTAAAGGTCCCGACAGACCCCGCGCTGATGGCGATGTTGTCGACCGTGAGGCCCACCGGGTCGAGCTGGGTGCTGCCACAAGAGGCCGACCCATTGAAGCGCCACGTCGTGGCGCTCACGCTGTCCTCGAACTGGAGGCGAAGGAAGATCGACTCTCCGGCCAGCGCATCCGGCAGATTCACGGTGACATTCCCCAGCACCTGGGAGGTGCCGTTGGCTGCCTGCGTCCAGACCGCGCTCCCCCAGGTCGCCCCAAGATCGGTAGAGACATAGAGGCGAGCAACCGCGCCTGGCGCGGCGTTCATGAAGGCGTTGAAGCTGACCTGCAACGACCCCGGCACGCAGATGGCCGGGACGTTAATGAACGGGCTGATCATGTTGTAGTTCGCCGTGATGGCATAGTCGCACAGCCAGCTGCAGGCGGAGTTGTCGCCATCATCACCACTTGTCCAGTAGCCGTTGGAGATCCCTGCTCCCTCGGCGGACGTGACACCACAGTACCCGGCACCGCCATAGGCGTTATGCCGCAGATGCCCCCAGTTGAGGCTGTCGGTGTTGGGCAGCGCCGGGCCATAGGCAAACGCGCTCCCTTCGATCCAGCCCTGCGAGCCGGTGTCGAAGTTCCAGCTCAGGCTGGTGGTACCACAGGTGGCGGGGCCGACGGTGTAATTCAGGTCGATGTTGATGGCCGGATTAATGCCATCGGAATACTGCACCCGGGCAGTGCGATTCACCGGAGTTGCGCCGGGGTTGGTCTGCGCCGGGGTGGTGTGCAGAGGGGTGGGGGGCGGACCGGGATCCAGGCCGGTCACGTCCGGCGTGAAGATGCCGCCAAAGTCGTAGTCGATCGCGTAGGTGACCGGGTCACCATCCGGATCGTTCTCCGCATCCAGGTTGAATGTCAGGGTGCTGCCGGAAGCAATGGAGTTGTTCGCCAGCGACACTGAGGCGGTCGGGGGGGTGTTGGCTCCGACCGGCGCGACCTGGTAGTCGAGCAGGATGATGCTGGGGGTCGCGATGCTGCCAGCATCGTAGTACCGCACCCGCGCCTGATAGCTGTCATTGGTCGCCCCGCCATTGGCAGGCACGACATCCGTATGCAGCAGCACGTTCGGCGGCGGGACGCCTGCCGGATCGAGACCGATGACATCAAAGGTGCCGTCATCCGTGATGTCGATGTCATACAACACGGGGTTGTTTTCGACATCGAACTCTGCCGAAACTTCGAAGACGATGTTGCCGCTGGAAGGCAGGAGCGGATTCGGGCCGCCCTGGAGCACGACTGTCGCTGTCGGCGGGTTATTGCCGCCGGTGCCACCAATCTCCACATTCGCCCGCTGGTAGGTCACCAGTTCTGGCTTGTTGGAGGTCAGGGGAGTCAGATTGGGATCCAGCGCGAACTCATAGGCGCTGCGGTCGAGGTTGTTCTCCGGGTCGGTCACTTTCAGCAGGCCATAGACCGTGCCGTTGACCTGCCCGCTGGTCCCGGCGGTATTGAAGACGGTGCCCTCGAAGAAGAGAGGATCCCGCGCGATCCCGGAGTCAGCCGCAGCATCGCCACCGTAGGCGGAGTCGTCATCCACCAGGTTCAGGACCACCGGAGTAGTCGCGACTCCCGGGATGTCGATCTGCACAGTCGGAATCCCTTCGCTGCCAGGCGGGACCGTGGTGGGATCGGGATCATCCGCCAGGTCCGGCCGGGTGGAGGTCTGCGCCCGGGCATCAAAGTCGCGGACATGGAAGCGGACTACCGTGGAGGAAGCGGGTGCATTGGCGACCAGCCCCCCGGACTCACCCAGGGGCCGGATGAGCGAGACATCGAGTGCCCCATAGGGCATGCGATAAACGAACTTGGTGACATCGTAAGGATTTGCGGGAAGGCGATTCGCCCGCTTTTGCGCGGCAGTCGTCCCGCCACGGGAGTCCAGGTACTTGGCCACAATCGCCGTGTTGAAGGAGAAGGGATTGCCGGTCAGTTCCGACAGATTGAGGGAGACGACATTCTCGGCGCGCTGGCCCTGCATGAGGACGTCATAGCCGGTCCAGCCGTTGTTTTGCCCAGCAAAACCGAGGGTGCCGAGCTGCCAGCCCCCTTCGGTCGGCCGATAGTTGCCAACCCCGGTGCCACCGTTGCCAATGCCCACGCGGTTGCCTTCCGCGCCCGCCGCCTCATCAACGACCAGCTTGTAGGGGAAGGTGTTCGCGGTGAGCCCCCCTGTATTCGTCAGCAGGCCCCGAGGCTGATAGAAACCATCCGCGTTGGCGAGAATGCGGGTATTGGCGATTGCCTCGCCACCAAAGTAGGTGTAGGAGCCGACCGGTCCGCCGGTGGGGATGTCCATCAGGAAGAGGAGCCGGGCAGAAATCGCGAGGTCGGCGCGATTCGCAGCGGTCGCGGGGGCCGCCGGATTCGTGGGACCGTTAAAGGGATGCGACACCTCATACGCGATGTCCAGGGTCGTCGCGGTCCGTGTCACGCCCGTGATCCGCAGATTGCGGGGCTGGAAGAAATTGTTCACCGACAGGTGATAGATGTCATCGGTGGCCGAGCCCGTGCGCCAGCCATCGACTGTCGCCTGACTGGCGACCGGATCGACCCGGAAGGTATAGCCGCCCAGGACCGAGGTCCCGGCCAGTCCGGGGAGCGCGTCGCCACCCGGCAACGCGGTCTGTGCAAGATCAATGGCCGCTCCGCCGGTAATCGGGGGAGTCGCCGGAGCTTTCCCTCCGCCGGCACAGCCGGCGGCGGTCAGCGCCAGGGCCACAAGGGCCCAGTGGGTCAGTCGCATACAAAGCCTCCTGTGCAATCTCAAGACGCATGCGAGAGCGAAGCGTCGGTGCACGATGAACGCCGCAGGTCGGTGCGAAAGTGGGACTGGCAAAAGAGTCCAGGATCTTCCGTACAGACACTCCCGGCAAACCCCCGTACTTCTCGGGGACCCTCAGGAGTCAGCAGGGCGAGTAACGAAGAGTGTGACGACCGAGGCTCCATGCCTACCGGAGCCGGTCACATGCAAGTGTATCACCCGATCCCGTGTGATTTCGCTGGCTTACGGGAGCAGCAGGAGGGTTTCGGACCCCGTGATTGCGACCCGCACCTGATCGATATAGCAGCCGAACGCCTGGGTTGGCGTGGGAGCTTGCCGCACGGAAGCTGCCGTCGTGACGAACTCAAATCGCGCCCGGACTCCCTGGGGAGACCCCTCGAAGTCCTCCAGGTAGACCTGCTGATTGATCGCCACGGTCCCACCGTTAGAGGAGTTCATCGACCAGACCGGGCTCCCCCAAGTCTGGCCGTTATCTCCGGAAAGATAGAGCCGTATGGTGGAGGGGACCATCCCACCGACCGCGTTGGTGTTCAGATAGGCGTTCCAGCGGAAGGTCGATTCATCGACTTCGGAGCAGAGCGAGGGGATGAAGTACCGGGGACTCACGATGTTGTAAACCGCATTGCCGCCAAAGTCATCCAGGTACTGGCAGCCAGTCCCCAAGCCACCATCAGTCTGGTCCTGGTCTGCACTGATATTGAGTGAGGGACCAGAGATCGCTCCAACTGCCGCTGCTAACACTGCACTGTAGGTTCCCAGGGGATCGGTGGCGGCATCACAGGCGGTCCAGCGGAAAGATCCGAGCCCCCCGAGTCCCTGACGGATCGTCGCCTGGTCATCGCCATTCGGCAGCCCGAAGAACTGCCCCCCCTGCCAACCTTCAGCCGACAGGTCAAAGCTCTGCGTGATGTTCTGCGCCAGGCAGGTGCCGAAGGGGGGGGTGTACCCCAGCTTGATCGGCTCATCGGAGTCCTGGAGCAGGCGGACATGGTCGATGGACAAGCCTGCATGTTCGCCCCCGGCGGTCTGGTAGGTGTCAGTCCCACCCTGGAAGCGGAACCAGAGGCGCAACGGTCCAGCCGCCAGGTCGGTGGAGAGCGACACCTCGACATCGGTCAGGACCTGGACACCCCCGTTCCCGGACCGCGTCCAGAGAGGCGTCCCAGGGTCACGATCACTGGAAGTCGCATAGAAACTGGCTGTGGCATCGCTGTCCGCTGCGAGCACCGCGTTGAACCGGACCCGCAACTCCCCCGGATCGCACATGTGCGGCAGCGTAATGAGCGGGCTGCGGAAGGTCGCATCGGCGTGGGGGCCATAGTCATCGGTGAAATCACACTCGGCGTTGTCCTGATCATCGCCGGTCGAGAGATAGGTCCCGCCCGCACTCAATGCCCCGGCGGCAATGGCTTCGGTAGCGGCATTGGCACAGCCCTGCCGAAAATGCGACCAGTCGTACTGATCGGAATTCGTGCCCCAGGGTGCCCAGCCTTCGGCCCCATCATCGAACGTGAAAGTCAGTGTCCGCAGAGCGCATCCAAATGGCGCATCCAGCGTGACCGGGGCGAACTGCCAGGTCACTGGCAGCAGACCACTGGCGACCGGTGTCAGGGTGCTGTCGAGCGGGAACTCATAGCTGGAGCGGTCAAGAGCTGCTTCTGGATCCCGGACTTCCACAAGGGCCCAGTAGGGCCCTTCCGACTGCCCCGGAGTCGCGGCGGAATTGAAAACGCTGCCGTTGAAATAGACCGGGTCCTCCGGCATCCCGCTGTCAGCCGCCACATCGCCGCCATAGGGGGTGTCATCGTCGGTGAGTGTGAGTGTTGCCGGAGTCGCCGTGACCCCGGGGATATCGCAGCGGACAGTCGGCGCGCCCGCCGCACCTGCCATCACTGTCCCGGGATTGGGATCGCTTGCCAGGGTCGCCGAAGCGGTGGTGGGTGCCCGGAGGTCAAAATCAGTCACACGCACGTGCATGGTGACCGATGAGGAGGGGTTCTCCGCCTGCAACGTGCCCGTGGTTCCTAAGGGGACCACGCGCGACACATCCGGAGCTCCGTGCGGCATCCGGTAGACAAACTTCATGACATCAGCAGGCGAGACCGGGAGTCGATTCGCCCGCTTCTCAGTCGCGGTAGTCCCACCGCGGGGATCCAGATACTGCGCCAGGACTGCCACCTGGAGCGGAGCGACTCCTGGTGTTTCAAAAAGCGAGACCACCAGGTCCAGTGGCACGGTCACGGTCTGTCCCTGATGCAGGACGCCATAGCCGGTCCAGCCATTCCGGCTCGGACCAATGTTCGCCGCCTGCCACCCTCCACTGGCGGGGGCATAGTTCCCCTGCCCGACTCCTCCGCTGCTGATCCCGATGCGGTTGCCAGTTCCGCCGAACACTTCATCGACCGCCATCACGAAGGGGAATGTGTTGGCGCGACGTCCGGGAGCGGCGGGCACCAGTTGCCCGCTCTGGCAGTACCCATCGCTATTGGGGACCACCCCCGGTCGCGCGATCACGGATCCAAACCAGGTGTAGTCCGCGACGGAGGCACTTGCAGGGAGGTCTGCCAGCACCACCAGGCGCGGGACGATCCCCAAGTCGGCGCGATTGCTGGCGTTGGCCGGACCACTGAGGTCAGTCGGTCCGGCAAAGGGGTGACGCAACTGCCAGCGTGTCGAGAGCGTGTCGGCAGTCCGGGCGATGTCGATCAGGCGCAGACTCCCGCCGGTGAGGAACGAGTCGAGGGGGATCTGATAGCGGTCAGAGGTCGCGGTGCCATAACGCGCTTCCTCGACAGTTAGTGCTTGTGTCGTTGGGTCCCAGGCGAGGTCGTAGAGTCCCAGCAAAGCCGTTTCAGCAACGCGCTGCGGCATCGCATCCGGCGACTGCGCCCCGTGTGCTGAGGGGTCCAGCGCCTGGGGCGAGGAACCAGCGCAGCTGGTCAGCAGGAGCAGCAGTGAAGTTGCGGAAAGTGCAGCGAGCAGCCGGGGTCGGAGCATGGGGGATCCCTCCGGAAGGGAGTGTACACCGGGCTCACTGCAGAATCCCTGAACTGTGTGCGTTCCCTGCGCTTGAACCGTGGCGCTCGCGCCGCTGTTGACTCCCGCCGCGGACATCCCGGGGCTACAATCGATGCGCCATCCCATGGAACTGACGAAAGAGATCTACCAGAACCCCGACGAAGCCCGTCAGGCACTCCGTGTCCTGAGTCCGTTCATGGTGGCCTACTGGACCCTCATCGTGATAGTCGCGGGGGTGATTGGCTTCGGCCTGTGGCGACTCATCTCGGCCCAGCGACGCATGGCGCGTCCCCCCGCCGCTCCGGCTTCCATGTCCAGCAAGGACGGCAAACTCACTGGCAGCAACTACGCTGGCCTGAGCAAAGAAGAGATGAAGCTCCTCCTCGATGCCGAACTGAAACGACGAGCGGAAGCCGGTGAAACGGTGGTCCTGAAGAAGCCCTTCGAGGGTCCACTGGACTGGGAAGATGTCGACGAAAGCGGTGCGCCACGCCCGAAGGCCGAGCGAGGTCCGAGCTACGATGAGTGGCAGCGGTCGCAGGGGACCGGGCCTGCTGCCGACGTTTAGTATTCCTCGAATATATCGCATTAGACTGTCGCTATTAAGCAGCAGTTTAGCGATGCCGAGAGCAGCCGTCACTTACCAGAAATTTCGGGCTCCTGAAGCGCTGACATTTCCCGCATAGAATGGGGAGAAACACAGGCCCTGCACAGCCTTCTGAGCCGGACCCCTGCCAGCGCAAATCCGGGAGAAAATCGGCACTTTTGAGCCGCCCTCAGCTTGCTTTTGCTCTTGGTAAGCCGCTATAATCGGAGGCCGCAACGGGGGCTGGCACTCGCACCCGGACGTCCCGACCTCGGGACGCTTTCTGTCTGCATGAAGGAGCATCCATGGCGCGAGCCAAGACCGGCAGCGAGACCCTCGATCTGCTGCCCGAAGAGCCGGTTCCCACTCCCCCGGATGTCGTCGATGAGGCGCTGGCGCAGGCCAAAGAGGTCACCAAAGCCAAAGGCCGGAGCGGTAAAGTCGCGACCGGAGTCGATACCGCCTACGGGGCCGAGCAGATCCAGGTCCTCAAGGGGCTGGAAGCGGTCCGGAAGCGGCCGGCGATGTACATCGGCTCCACTTCCGAGAAGGGGCTCCACCACCTCGTATACGAAGTGGTGGACAACTCGGTCGATGAGGCGATGGCGGGGCACTGCGACCGGATCGAAGTGCTGCTGAATCCTGATGGAAGTTGTACGGTCCGGGATAACGGGCGCGGCATCCCGGTCGAGATGCACCCCACCGAGAAGAAGAGCACGCTGGAAGTGGTGCTGACTGTCCTCCATGCTGGCGGCAAGTTTTCCGGCGAGGGGTACAAAGTCTCTGGCGGCCTTCACGGTGTCGGGGTCTCCGTGGTCAACGCCCTCTCCGAGTGGCTGGAAGCGGAAGTCCAGCGCGATGGCAAAGTGCATCACATGCGCTTTCAGCGGGGCGATGCGGCGGGTCCCATTACCTCGAAGGGAAGCAGCAAGCAGACCGGCACCAGCATTACCTTCATGCCGGACAGCCAGATTTTCGAGACCGTCATCTGGGATTTCCAGGTGCTGGCCCGACGCTTCCGCGAGCTGGCGTATCTGAATCAGGGACTGGAGATTGTCTTCACGGATCGCCGCAAGGGCGAAGAGAAGACCGTCACCTACAAATACCCCGGCGGACTCCGGGCGTTCGTGGAAGAGCTGAATCACGACCACGAAGCCCTGCACAAGCAGATTTTTTACACCAGCCAGGTGGTGAAGCCCGGCGAGTCCGAAACCGACACCCGGGAGATCCAGGTCGAGTGTGCGCTCCAGTACAACACGGAGTACCGCGACCGCATCTTCACCTTCGCGAACAACATCAACACCGTCGAGGGGGGGACCCACCTAGAGGGCTTCAAAAGCGCCCTCACCCGCTCCCTGAATCAGGTCGCCCGAAAAACCAAGGTCCTGAAGGAGAAAGAAAAGAACCTCTCCGGTGATGATGCCCGGGAAGGGCTGACCGCGGTCATCTCAGTGAAGCTGCCCGACCCGCAGTTTGAAGGGCAGACCAAAACCCAGCTGGGGAACAGTTACATCAGGGGGCTGGTCGACTCCCTCATCTATGAGGAGTTCGGCACCTGGCTGGAGCAGAATCCAGCGATCCTGAAGCGCATTGTCGCAAAGGGACTCCAGGCGCAACGCGCCCGGGAAGCGGCGAAGGCCGCCCGCGACCGGACCCGCAAGCAGTCGCTCCTGAGGACCGGCGTCCTCTCCGGCAAGCTCGCGGACTGCTCCGAGATTAATCAGGACGAAAACGAACTCTTTCTGGTTGAGGGCGACAGCGCCGGTGGTACGGCCAAGCAGGGCCGCGACCGCCGCTTCCAGGCGATCCTCCCCCTGCGGGGCAAGATCATCAACGTCGAAAAGGCCCGCCTCGACAAGGTCCTGACCAACGAGGAAATCTCCAATCTCATCACCGCCATCGGCACCAACATCGGCGAGGAGTTCGACATCACGAAGCGTCGCTACGATAAAGTAATCGTGATGACCGACGCCGACGTGGACGGCGCACATATCCGGACCCTGATTCTCACCTTCCTCTTCCGGCACATGCCCGACCTCGTGCTGCGGGGGCATGTCTATGTGGCCCAACCACCGCTGTACAAGGTCACCAAGGGCAAAGAGTCGGTCTACTGCCTGGATGACGCGGCCCTCGACGCGCAGATGAAAAAGTTCGGTGGCAAAGCCGATCTCAAGCGCTTTAAGGGGTTGGGGGAGATGAACCCCGATGAACTCCAGGAAACGACCATGGACCCGGCAACCCGCACCCTGCTGAAGATCAACATCGACGACATGGTGGAAGCCGAGGAGACCTTCGAGATCCTCATGGGGGACAACGTGGAGCCCCGTCGTAACTTCATCACCGACCGGGCCCGGACCGTCGTCGAACTCGACATCTAGGCCGCCCTGTTTCGTCACGCACTCGCTGTCCCGGCGCGGCAGCACCCAGCGCCATCGTTCATCCAAAGGAGTCCCGGCATGTCGGAGCCCGCTATCAGTCAGGTCACCATCGTCAAAGACCCCAAGGACTGCCTCACCGAGGTCGCGAAGCTCGCCTTCGACCTCGTACTGCATGGCAGCCAGTACGACCCGGTGGAGGTCCCCCGGCAGGAGCTCGCCGCGTATCTGGAGAGCAAAGTCCTCGACTGGATCCTTTCGGACTCCTTTGCGCTCTTTGTCGCGAAAGATGGCGAGACGCCGGTGGGGTATCTCCTGGCGGAGATCACCCTGTTCCCGCTGGAGTTCGAGGTCCGGAAGCGGGGCCTGATTGCCGGGATCTATGTGGAGCGCCGGTATCGTCGCGATGGCCTCGGCCACAAGCTGCTGGAAGCCACCTACGACTGGTTCGACCGCCACGGCGTCACCATCATTGAGCTGGTTGACCGCTACGGCAACGACATCGGGCGGTCCTTCTGGGCCGCCGAAGGGTTCGAGCCGAGCCGGGTGATCCTGCGACGCACCATCGGCGATCACCTCCCGGACAATGGCGACAAGTCCAAAGCCGCCGGTCCTAACCCGAGCTAGCCCCGCGCTTGTCGCTTCCCTTTCTTCGCACTCGCTGACAGGAGCCTGATTCGTGCCTCCCAAAAAGCCGCAGCCGCCACTTCCCGACCCGGAACTTCCCCTGGGGAACATCAAGCCCGTCGATATCTCCGAGGAGATGCGGGAGAACTACATCACCTACGCCCTGTCGGTGATCAAGTCCCGGGCGTTGCCGGATGTCCGGGATGGCCTCAAGCCGGTGCACCGCCGCATCCTGACCGTGATGTGGGAGGGGGGCTATCGCAGCGACCGCTCCCATGTGAAATCAGCCTCCGTGGTGGGCGATGCCCTGAAGATGTATCACCCGCATGGCGACCAGTCGGTGTACGACGCCATGGTCCGGATGGCGCAGGACTTCAATCTCCGCTACCCGCTGGTCGATGGCCACGGCAACTTCGGGTCGGTCGATGGCGACCCCCCGGCGGCCTACCGGTACACCGAAGCCCGGATGAACAAGCTCGCCGAGGAACTCCTGGCGGACATCGACAAATCAACCGTCGATTACCAGCCTAACTTCGATGACTCCCGGCAGGAGCCTTCCGTCCTCCCGAGCCGGCTGCCGCATCTGCTGATGAACGGCGCGGATGGCATCGCGGTCGGGATGGCGACCAGCATCCCGCCCCACAACCTCCAGGAAATCGTCGCGGGGACCCTCGCCTATCTGAAGGATCGCACGCTCTCCGATGAGCAACTGACCGAGTACATCAAGGGGCCGGACTTCCCTACGGGCGGCATCATCCGGGGGCTGGAGGGGATCAAAAAGGCTTACACCACCGGCAAGGGGTTCGTGGACCTCTATGCGGTCGCGGACATCGAGCCGATGCGGGACCGCTCGCAGATCGTGGTGACCCAGATTCCGTATCAGGTCAACAAATCCTCGCTGCTGGAGCAGATTCGAGAAGGGGTGGAGACCGGCAAGCTCACCGGCATCTCCGACCTGCGTGATGAGTCCGACCGGAACGGGATGCGGATTGTCATTGAGTGCAAACGCGACGCCATCCCACGCGATGTCCTGAAGCGGCTCTACAAGCACACCCTGCTTTATAAGCGCTGGCACATCAATCTGCTGGCGCTCGATACCGCGCAGCCGACCCGGGACCCCCGGAAAACCGGCCTCAGAAAGCTGCCGTTGCGGCCGTTCAATCAGCCCCGGATTTTCACCCTCGGGCCGATTCTCGGAGCGTGGCTCGACCATCGCTTCGAGGTCATCATCCGCCGGACTATGCACGACCTCGCGGAAGCGGAGGCCCGTGCCCACATCCTCGAAGGGCTCCTGAAAGCCCTGGATCACATCGACCGGATCATCGCACTGATTCGGGGGAGCCAGTCCACCTCGGAAGCCCGGGCGGCCCTCATCGCGGAATTCGCGTTCTCCGAGATCCAGGCGAACGCTATTCTCGACATGCAGTTGCGACGGCTGGTGGGGCTGGAGCGCGAGAAGCTCCAGAGTGAGTACGACCAGCTGATGGCTACCATCGCCGACTACCGCGACATCCTCGCCCAGGATGCCCGGGTCTGGGAGATCATCGAAAAGGACCTCAAAGAGGTCGCGAAGCAGTATGGCGATCCCCGGAAGACCCGCATTGAGGCCGAAGAGCTCAACATCGATCAGGATGATCTGGTGCCCCGGGAAAACATCATCATCTCGCTGACCGATGACGGGTACATCAAGCGGATCAATCTCGGCGCGTACCGGGTCCAGGGACGCGGCGGCAAAGGGATTAAAGGCGCGAAAACCAAGGGTGAAGATGTTGTGACCCAGGTGGTCTCCACCACCACGCATCACAACCTCCTCTTCTTCACCGACAAAGGGCGTGTGTTTGGATTGCGGGCGTATCAGCTCCCGTCATACGACCGGACCGCCAAAGGGATGCCGGTGATCAACTTCATCTCGCTGAATCCCGGCGAGAAGGTGCTGTCGATTCTCCCGACATCGATTGGCGAGAGCAGTACGGATCAGTACCTCTTCTTCGCGACCTCCCTGGGGCAGGTGAAGAAAACAGCGCTGGCCGAATACGACTTCATGCCATCGAACGGCAAGATCGCCATCGATCTGCAGGACGATGATACGCTGGCTGGTGTCCATCTCCTCTCCCGGGAGGATGAAGTGATTCTGGTGACCTCCAAGGGGATGAGCATTCGCTTCTCGACGGAACAGGCACGTTCGATGGGTCGCGACACGAAGGGAGTCCGGGGCATTTCGCTTGGTCCCGGCGATCTGGTGGTCGACATGGCGATCGCGACGCAGGCCCCGGATCTGGTGCTCCTGACAAGCGGTGGCTACGGAAAGCGGACTGCGGTCGAGGAGTTCCGGAAGCAATCCCGTGGTGGCAAGGGCGTCAAGTGCTATCGCGTCAGCGATGCGACCGGGTCGGTGCTCTTCTGTCGGGGCGTATCCAACGACGAAGAGCTGATTCTCTTCACGAGCAAGGGGATCGCCAATCGCCAGAAGCTCGATGACATCCGCAAGATTGGCCGCGCCACGAAGGGCGTCCGGGTGATCAAGCTGGGCGAGGGTGACACTCTGGCAACAGCGTCGGTGGTCGTGAGCGAGGACTTCCTGGCCAAAGCCGCCGAAGAAGAGGTCGTCCCGCAGTAGTCAGTAGATACGCCAGTTTATTTCCCCGGCCTTTGGACGACGGTGCCTGGCCTGATTCGTAACTTTTGGACGACGGCGCTTGCGCCGTCGTTTCTTTTTTCAGGAGCAACGGCGCGAGCGCCGGTGTCCATCAGAAGCCAGAAGCCCTGAGGGATAACTACCAGGCTCGACCGTACTGCACCGGAGCGACCAGCTGCTCTTGTAGTCCCAGCTCGGCTGCTGCCCGACGCGGGAAGTAGGGGTCCCGCAACGACTCCCGGGCCAGCAGCACCAGATCGGCCTGTTCTTCCGCGATGATCCGCGACGCCTCCTCGCTGGTGGTGATGAGTCCCACGGCGGCGGTCCTGATAGCCGCCTGACTCTTCACTGCGGCGGCGAAGGGGACCTGAAAACAGGGACCCACCGGTATCGTGGCATCCGGGGTCGATCCGCCGGATGAGCAGTCGATGAGGTCGACCCCCTCGCGCTTGAGACGTTCCGCCAGGTCGACGCTGTCCTGCAGGGTCCAGCCACCCTCCACCCAGTCAGACGCACTGATCCTGACTGCCAGGGGGAGGGCAGCGGGCCAGACTTCCCGGACTCCCCGGACCGTCTCCAGCAACATCCGGATGCGATTCTCGAATCGACCACCATAGTCATCGGTGCGCTGATTCGACAGGGGCGACAGGAAGCTGTTGAGCAAATAGCCGTGCGCCGCATGAAGCTCCACCAGACGAAAACCCGCCTGAAGCGCTCTGACGGCCGCATCACGGAAGGCTCGCTGGACAGAGGCGATGTCTGCGAGCGACATTTCTTTCGGCGCGGGGGTCTGGGGCGAGAACTGCAGCGCGGAGGGTCCGATGACCTCCTCGGGCCAGCCGCCGGCATCGGCCCAGGCGATGCCGCGGCCGCGCCAGGGCGCGAAGGTCGAGGCTTTACGTCCGGCATGGGCCAGCTGAATCGCCGGGACTGCGCCCTGCGATGCGATAAACGCGGTGACCCGCTCCCAGGGGAGGATCTGTGCATCCGACCAGAGGCCCGTATCTTCGGGCGAGATGCGCCCCCGTGGCTCAACTGCCGTCGCTTCGGCGATCACCAGCCCAGCCCCACCGACCGCCCGACTGCCGAGATGTACGAGATGCCAGTCGCCTGGCACGCCATCGATGGCAGAGTACTGGCACATCGGCGAGACACCGATGCGATTGCGCAGCGTGACGCTGCGGAGCGACAGGGGGTCGAACAGTCCGGGCATCGGGCAGCGGCTCCGTTAGGGGGGGGTGATGAGATTCGGGGTCAGTCGCTCAGGCCAGGGAGGAGATCATCGAACTCGGTGGCCGCGGCAGTCGCGCCGACTGTAGCAGCGCTGCCGCTCGCAGCCTCTGTGCTGCTCACAGTTCCGGGAGATGCACTGGCTTTCGAAGCTGCGGCCGCGAGTTTCGCCTGTTCCGCAGGACTCCGGGACTGCTTTTTCAATTCGGCGATCGCCCGCAAGCGCTCTTCCTCCCGGGCCCAGTCGACGTTGAGCTTGTCCTTCGATTCCAGTTGTCGACGGCCAACGAAGAGGAGCATAAGGAATATGAGGACGGAGAGTCCGGCTGCAATCAGGACGGCGATGCGTGTCTGCGCCTCGGCACTCTCCAGCTGACTGGACTGTGCCAAAACGAGGAAGCAAATGGCATCGAGCGACAGGGCGATCATTACCCCTGCGACGTCTCCAGCGCGGGCTCAGCGACGGCGGGAGCGGCTTCCACATCCTCGAACCGATTGCACTGCTTCAGCGTCCCGGATTCCATCCGGTCGACAAAGAGAATGCCATCGAGATGATCCATCTCGTGCTGGAAGATCCGGGCTTCCCATCCCTGGATGGTCCGTTCGACCTTCTTCATCTGCTCGTCGAGATACTTGACGGTGATCTCAAACGCCCGGGCGACTTCGGCGGTATAGCCCTCATAGGAGAGGCAGCCCTCTTCGGCGACAGAGTTCCCGCGGCGATTCGTGATGACCGGATTGATCACCACCCGAAACTCGGTGGACTCCAGGTCCAGGGTGTAGATGAAGAAGCGCTTCTCGATGCCGACCTGCGGCGCGGAGAGCCCGACCCCCCGATGGGTGATCATGGTCTCGAACATATCCGCGAGCGTCTCCTCGAAATCATCGGGGAGGAACTTCACGGTGGAGCAGTTCACCCGCAGATCCGGATCTTCGATGTCGAGAATGGGCAGCAGCGCCACGGGGCACCTCGTCGGCAGCGTCGGCCGCGTACGGCCTCAGTAGTGTCACAAATATACCAGTCCCCATCTGGCTGACGGCCAATAGTTTCCCGCAGATACACACCCATACGCACTACAGCAAATCCACCGGATCCACATCCACCGTCACACGGACCTCCCGGGGCCACCACTTGCGTCGCTCGCTCTCCCAGGCCCGGATGAGGGCAATCCCCTGCCCTACCTGCGGGACCTTCAGCAGCACATGGACACGATGCTGATTCCGCAGACGCTCCAGCGGTGCCGGGGCGGGGCCGAGAAGGACCAGCCGGTCCGGTCCCTCGGCCTCCAGACGGTTTCCCGCCAGTGCGGTCAGCTTTCTGACTGCATCGGCAGCTACGTCCAGCGCCATTTTCGCCTGCGGTGCCTCAAACAGCAGACGGATCAGCCGACAGAACGGCGGGTAGTGCAGCAGGCGTCGCAGCAGCATTTCCTCAGTAGCGAAGCTGGCGTAGTCCTGCGATGCCGCCTGATGGAGCACTGGATGCTCCGTGTCGAACGCCTGGATGATGACCTGCCCCGGAGTCTCCCTGCGACCGGCGCGCCCTGCCACTTGTGTCAGTAGCTGGAAGGTACGCTCCGACGCTCTGAAGTCGGGCAGGGTCAGTCCCTGATCGGCCAGCAACACCCCGACTGCCTCCAGGCCGGGGATGTCCAGACCCTTCGCGACCATCTGGGTCCCGACCAGCAGATCAATCTCACCCAGTGCAAAGCGCTCCAGGACCCGTTCCATCGCTCCCCGCTGCTGGGTGATGTCCCGGTCAAGGCGGGCGACGCGGGCTCCCGGCCAGTACTGCTGCACCAGCGCTTCCACCTGTTGTGTTCCGAAGCCGAGAATCGCCAGTTCCTCCCTATGGCACTGATCACACTTCCCCGGAATAGCTCGGGTGAAATCGCAGTGATGGCAAACGAGCTTGCGGTCGCGACGATGCACAGTGAGGGCGATGGCGCAGCGGGGACATCGGGGAATCCAGCGACAACTCAGACACTGCAGCGCTTTCGCGAAGCCCCGCTGATTCAAAAAGAGGAGCCCCTGTTTGCCACGCTGGAGGGTGTCATCCAGCAGCCCGTGCAATTCCGCCGACAGGGCAGGTTCGCCTCCCCGCATCGCCGACGGATGCAGCTCCACGATCCGGACCGTAGGGAGGACCGCCGCGCCAGCGCGCTCCGGCAGGACATGGTGCGCGACTCCCAGACGCTGGGCCGCGTGCCACGACTCCAGCGAAGGGGTCGCACTCCCGAGGATCACCACCGCCCCATGCAACTCGGCGAGCTTCTGCGCTACGGTCCTCGCGTGATAACGGGGTGTCGCGTGTTGCTTGTACGCCTGGTCATGCTCCTCATCGAGAATGATCAGGCTGATGCGGTCCGCCGGTGCGAAGAGCGCGCTCCGGGGACCAATGAGGACCCGCACCTCGCCGCGACGAATCGCTTCCCAGACCCCGCGACGCTCGCTATCAGTCTGCCCGCTATGGAGCAGCGCAACCGCAGTCTCCCCAAAGTACGCGGTCACACGCTGGACAGTCTGATGCGTGAGTGCGATTTCCGGCACCAAAAAGAGTACGACCCCGTAGGGGAGTGCATGTTCTGCTGTCCTGAGATAGATCTCGGTCTTTCCCGACCCGGTGATTCCCTGCAGCAGATGGATCTTTGCGTCACCCTGTCCGATGTCCGGGAGGATTGCCTCCAGGACATCCTGCTGCTGCAGATTCAGGACATGCTGGGGGCCGTGGCCCGATTTCGCGATCGGAATCAGTGGTTCCAGGAGTCCTTTGCGGACCAGCCGCAGCCAGGTGGTCCGTTGGCGTACGCCCAGATGATCCCGGAGTTGTCCCCAGTGCCAGGGGGGAGTCCAGTGCAGCAACTGCTGCCAGAGCGCCCACTCGGCGGCGGTGCACTGCTCGCGGGAAACTTCAGAAGCCCCCCGATAGGCAGGCTCGATGGGATGGCGCTTGATGGTCCGCAGGTGATAGTCAGGGGCCAGCGCACCGACCGCCAGCAGCAGATTCAGGGCTTCGTCTGGCTCGGTCCCAAAAAGGGCGAGGGCTTTCCAGAACGGAGCGAGTTGCTGCGACGAGCAGACCTGGCCGCGAAACAACTCCAGCGCGTCCCGATCTACAGCGGGACGGAGTCCCCGGCTTGCCAGTGCTTCGGCTGCCAGGAGGGGGTCGACAATGCGCCAGACAACCTGGGTCCGGAAGAATTTCAGATCCCAGAAGTTCAGATGCAGGGCCGAAAAGAGACTGCAGTGATAGAAGGCCGCGAGCCACGATGCAAGCGCCAGCTGACGGGAAGTCATCAGCGGACCACCGGGATAGACCGCCAGGAGCGGCTTAAGGGCGACTCCGGCAGGTGCTGGGACATCCCGGGCGAGGACCAGTCCCTTCCGGACCTTCCCCCGCAGGTCCATCAGCACCAGGTCGCCGGCGCTCACCTCCATCCCGGGAGGGATACTGTAGGTGAAGCCGGTGTCGGCACCCGGCAGGGGATGGGTCGGGACCACCTGACAGGTCGCCAGGTAGCCTGCCTCTGCTAGACTCCCCTCGTGTGCCGGGGCTGTCATCGCCGTCGTCCCCCGACAGGCCCGCCACGCACCATCCCATCAGGACGAGCGGGAGACCACCTCCGTTTATGGCTGAAGGCCGCGATTACTCCCACGAAGCGTATCAGGCCCCTTTTCTTGAGCGGTATGGCCCGATGCTGGGAGGGGGACTCCTGCTGGTTGGCCTCGCCAGCTGGCTGCTGATGGCCAAACCCTGGGAGTACCGTCGCCCCACCTCCGCCCTGAAGGCAGACCCCGCAATCCGGCTCAGCAAAGCGGAGAGTGTCGTGCCGGTTTTTTCGCGGCAGACCTCCCGGGTAGCGATTCATGGGTCCGCAGTCTATGTCACCTGGGTCGACACCCGCACCGACCCGCCCTCCCTGCTGCTGGCGACGTCCACCGATTCCGGCAAAACCTTCGCCGAACGGGTTGTCGAAGCCCCTGAAGCAGGACGACAGTTGCTGGATCCTTCGCTGTTGACCGATGCTCAAGGAAGTCTCTACTGTCTCTACACCTACAGCAAGGCTGACACGAAACGGCTGTCAACAACTTCGATTCAGGGGAATCAGCGGACCGAAGGGGCCTCGCTGAACTCCGGGACACAGGTCTTTTCCCGGCTGGCGCGCTCCGATGATGGCGGCGTCAGCTGGCCAGTAATCCGGGATGTCGCCAGTGTCTACAGCCCGGTCCTCTCTTCTCCAGTGATGGGCATGGACAGCAAAGGGACCATCTATCTCGCCGCCCTTGGGCTCACTGGCGGACAGGAGCAGGTGGTCGCCACCCGAACTGTCAACCGGGGCGACAGTTTTGAACCGGATGTGCAGGTCTCCATGGCTCCCAAAGGACGCCGTCGCGATCTCGCCATCGCGGTCTCGCCTGCCGGGCGGGTGGCGATCCTCTGGAGCGACCTGCGCAACGCCACCGACCTGCCGGAGAACGGCGAAATCTTCGGGGCGCTGGCCAATGCCGGCAAGGACTTCAGTCCGGAAGTGCAACTCATCAAGCCGGCACTGAAGCCGCCCCGTCAGCGCTACCCCTCGGTCTCGCTGACCGATGCCGGGGAGCTGTCGGTGATCTTTGAGGAAGGCATCGAGAAGGAGCGCCGCGACCGGACGGTCCTGCGCTACGCCCACTCCCGGACCTTCGGTGCCGAGTTCGCGCCAGCCCAGACCCTCTTCGCGAAGCAGGTCGACAATCCCTCCGCTGCACAGCTGGTCACCGGACGCGAAGGGTATCTGTATCTCACCTGTGTCGGGACGCTGACCGATCTGGGACAGCCGACGGCGCTCGTCGCCCAGTCGAAAAATGGGGGGAAGTCCTTCAGTGCGTTGACCCCGGTGACAGATCGCTTTGCGCCGACCGTGCAGAATCCCGCGATTGCGGTCCAGGGCAACACGATGGTCATCAGCTTCTTCGATTTCAACGACCCCAAAGGGAAGCCGGGCACACAGGAAGTCTATGCCGTCCGGCTGGTCGATGAAGACCTGCGAGGCTAGCGAACCCACATTTCGAAATCGGCGTCAGAGAATCCGCCACAGATGCCCCGGGATTTCCGGCACCGGCTCGATGGCGAACGTCACCGCCAGCCAGCGCTCGGATTGCTCCGGCTGCATCACCTGCGTCTCCAGCAACCAGCTTTCACGTCCTGGCAGCGTGAAGCGGGAGTACATCTTTTGCGCTTCACGGTTCCAGAAGATTTCCAGCCCCGGCACGGACCCCGGTCGTCCGAGGCGCATGCCGCAGAGTTCGGTTTCATTTTCGGGCCAGACTCCTCCACGACAGGTCACCACCCACTCCAGCAAGGCCGCGATGCTGTAGTGCGCCGCCGCCGCCCGGGCCGCATCCGGCGCCTCGGTCACCAGCAACAATTCCCGCAACACTTTGTCGGCATCCCCGCCGACCTGTATCTGCAGCGATGCCAGGTCCGGCGGCGCTGCCGGGAGCGATCCCCGCACCGCCAGGTCATAGGCGGCATCCAGCGGATCAATCACGACCACCAGATCAACCCCCTCATCGCCCTTCGCCCAGTAGCGCAAATGGGCTCCGGACCCCGACGCATCCGGTGGGGCATACCAGATGATGCCTTTGTCAGCAGCGATGTCGCTGTTCGCGTCCAGTGTCTGCAGGGGTCGGGCACTCGTACCCGCCGGCTGCCAAACGAGCATGGCTGCGACTCCCGTTGCCGTCTCGGGGTACCGCCCATCCCGTCGCGATGCCAGCGCCAGCTCCCGCTTCACCTGCGCCAGATACCGGGGCAGGACTTCCGGCACAGCAGGGTGAGTTGCCTTCGCAGGGGTTGGCTCCTGGACTGCCGCCTGCTGCTTCGCTATCGGTGCGGGGGTGGTCCGCTGACAGCCCATGAGTCCCAGGCAACAGAGTGCGACACTAGCCAACACCAGGAGTCGCAGGGGAGATGGCTGATGACTCATCGACGTCCTCCGGCGGTGGCGAACTCCCGGGTGGCTCGCAGCTCGGTCGCAATTTCTTCGAGCGCCAGCGCGACCCGCTCCAGCGGATCGAGGGGCGAGAGATGCTGCCCCATCGCGCAGAGGATCGGGACCACCTGATCCAGATGCCGGTGCTTGTGATTGAGCGTCACGCGGATGGGACCACCGACCGGGGTCGCCTGCAGCAACACTTGCTTGGGCCCGGCGTGTTGGTACTGCGCCACTTCATGAAACGCCGTTTCATCAGAGGGGATCAGCGCCGCGACCGGAGCCTTCGTATGCTTGTCTGCCCGCAACAGAAAGGCATCCGAGACCACAAAGAGCGCCGGCTGATCTGCGATCTGCGCGATGAGGGCGGAAGCCACGATGTCGACCCGGCAGTAGCGCTCCAGCGAGTAGCCATAGATGACCTGCTGGATCCGGGTCGGCTGTACCGGATCGGTGTAGTGAAAGAGTTCCGGGTCCCCCTGCAAATTGGTCACCAGGACTCCACCGATGTAAACCCCCGGCGCAATCTCGGCGGTTCGGAGGTATCCCACCCGCGCAGTGGCCGGGACTTCCTTCCAGGCATCCCGCTTCCAGGTGGCAGAAATCATGCGTCGCGATTCCCATCCCGCAGGGCCGCCTCGCAGCGGAGGATTCCCTCCTGCGCGCCGGTGGCATGTTCGCCAAAGGGTGCCATTTGCAGATAGGCGCGATAGGTCTCCAGCGCACGCTTGTAATCTTTTTTGCGAATCTCCAGGAAGCGGGCATCGCGCCAGGTCTTCTCTTCTTTCGTGAGGGGAGCGGGGGCAGGATCGGGCGCCGGGGCTGGCCGTGGGGTACTTTCCGACGGCGCATCGTCGGGAGTCACCGCCGGTGCGGGCTGGTCGGTAGGCGTCTCGTCAGGCGCGGCAGCCGGTGTTGGCTCCGGCTCTGCGGCCGGGTCCGTCACCGGCTGCGTCTCGTCGTCGGGAGCATCCGCCGGATCTTCGGGGATGGCCATGTCAGTAAGTCGTGAGGCCATCGCTGCGAGATGGGCCGTGACATCCCCCTCGAAACCGCCCCCCGGTCGCAACCCGCGATACCGTCCAAAGTAATACTGCGCCTCGCCCAAGTCCCCCGCCGCTGCCAGCTGCTCTCCCAGCGCGAAAGCTGCTTCCGGAAAGCCTTCCTGATCCAGCGTCCGGAGGGCGGCGAGGCCGGCGGCTTCCTCATCGACCGCGATCAGGGTCAGGGCGTGGAGATACCGAACCCGGGGATCCGCGGTCATCCCCCCCGCAATGAGGGCTTCGAGTCGCTGTCGGGCCGGTATGGGCTGTCCGGTGGCGAGATCAATCGCCGCAAGATTCAGCTGCGCTTCCAGAATCTGGGGGTCCTGCTGCAGCACCTGCTGGAAGGCGCGTCGCGCCCCCTGGTAATCCTGACACTCCATCGCGGTGACGCCGTCGCGGTAGACCTCTTCGGCAGCGCGGGGTCCTCCCGTACAGCCAGGCGCGAACATGCCGCAGCAGATGGCACCGAGCAGCAGCCATGATCCGGCCTGCGAGGTCATGTGGCTGATTGTACCGACGGAATCGCCGGTGAACCGGACCGGCTCAGTCGTCCGGGTCGATGGGACTCCGCACGCTGCTGAAGAACCAGTCCATGTAGCTCGGCGATCCGCCGACAATCTCGTAGATCAGGAACTCGGGCGTGTCATAGGAGTGCTCTTCATCGATGCGTGCCAGGAGCTCCGGCAACAGCTCCTGCGTGGTTTTCACTGCGGCGAGGACCTCGGATGATTCGGTCACGGCCCCCTCCCAGCGATAGATGCTGGTCGCGCCCGGAATGAGCTGGATGCAGGCGGCGAGTTCCTCGGTCACCAGGAGCCGACTGATGCGTGTCGCCTCGTCCATCGTGGCGAAGGACAACGTGACCAGACAGGGGCCGCCCTCTTCAGGGCCTTCCTCCTCATCGAAATCGGCATCCTGGGGAATCTGATCGGGGTCGAAGTCATGCGGGGACATGTCTGGCTCCTGGTGTGTGACACGCTGACGCGCAGCGGAGATTCCGTCGCCGCATGATACCGATGCAGCGATCCGGAAAGTACAATGGGTCCGGAAGTCGCCATCACGCTTCCGACTTCGGTGACCTATGGCCACAACACCACTCCAATCCCCGCCGCAGCCCCTGACCCCACCGCGCATCCTGCGGTGGCAATCGCGGGTGGAGCAGCTCGCCAAAACTCATGCTGCCATCTGGTGGCTGCATGACGCGCCCGACTATGACGGGCTGGAAGCGGCGGCACGCGAGCTGGTGACCCTGACCTTGCCGGATCTCTCCCGCAGCGACTGCCGTCAGGCCGCCGCCGCCATCCGGCTCTGCTACGAGTGCTACGACACCGCCCAGAGCTATGTGCGGTCCTGGGACTTGCGGTCCCATCGGCAGGCCGAGTCGGTCCTGGAGGCCGCGCATACTGCGGTCCGCGAAATCTGGGAGCCGGAGTCCGCAGGACTGGAAGAGGGGTACTTCGCCTTCTTCGCACATTCCATGTGGCTGCATGCCCCCGGCTGGCAGCGTCCGGTACAGAAACTCTGGCGGAATCCAGCGCGCCTCGCGGGGCTCTGGCGCTACCACCGCGCCTCATTCGGCGCGACGCATCCGGACGCGGTCCGCCCTGCCGTGGAAGCCCTCTTTTGGGCCGGCTTAGCCGGACACGACTACAAGTCGCGGGAAGCGGCAGAAACACATCTGGTCAACTATTGGGCGCTCCTCGATCGTCGGGAGATCCGCCATCTCTTTTTCTGATCCGCCGGTGGCCGGCGCTCAGGCTGCCTGGCTCGGCATGAACTGCTTCACGATGGTCGTCAGCCGTCCATAGTCAAAGGGTTTCGCCAGGACAAGTTTTGCCCCTGCCTGCAACAGCTCATCGCGCAGCAGGGGGGCCGCCTGGCCGGCAGTGGTGACAATCAGTGCGACATCCGGGCGTCGCTTCGTGAGGACCGTCAGGAAATCGAGGGGCTGCACCCGGGGGGTCATGTAGTCGAACACAATGACGTTGTAGCGGGAGCGGGCGATGGCCTCCACCGCCTCGATGCCGTCTGCGGCAGTCCGGACCTTCAGGCCGCTGCGCATCAGGTGATGCGCGATGGCGATCCGGTTCACCGCTTCCGCTTCCACGATGAGGGATTCCCCCAGCGCAGCATCGGCGGCGGCGTTGGGCTGTCCGGGGAGGTGGTCGCGATTCTGGATCAGCTCGTTGTACTGGACATACAACTCCTGCAGCTCCCGGTCCTTCTCCGTGAGAAGTTCCAGGACCCGTTCCAGGGCTTCCAGGGCGTTAAGGTGGAGATGAGCCGCGCCATCCATCATCGGTGCCTCTCCCGTTGCAAAAAGACTGCGTGTCAGGGACGTAGAAGGAACCGCCCCTCCAGCCCGGGGGTCCGGGGTGGAGCGACGGTTCCATCAATGGCTGTGTGAGTGCGAGTCGCGGACGAGCACCAGGTGCTCACCGGATTACCGGCGCAAACTGCGGCGCGGTCGCTCGGGGAACAGATCTTCAGGTGCCACTGCCAGGGCCTGCGCAAGCTTCTGCTTTGTCAGATCCATGGGATTGGACAGCTGATTCTCGATGAAGCTGATGGTGACCTGAGAGACGCCGCTCTTTTCCGCGAGCTGCTTCTGGGTCATCAACTGCTTGATGCGGAACTCCCGCAAGTGATTCATGGAGCCCACTCCTTCGTGCCGTGCAAGATCGGGGAACGCCGCCAGCTCGGAGGACGGTGTGGTTCTGCTCGATCGACCCGGCCCGCTGCGCCTTTGTCGGAGCTTGCCGGACTTCCCCGGCCCGAACCATCCTTACTGTCTGTCGTAGTCTTCTGGTTGTTGCCGATGAGAGCTTGTCGCTCTGAATCGGTGGCAATGCGCCAGGGACGACGAACGCGTCGGCTCGTGCCTGCTTCACCGTGCCAGCCGGTCGGTGAACCGGTCAGCCCTTGAAGGGGTCGAACCGCAACTAATATCCCCATGGGGGAAGAGTTATGACCTGAATCGACCATCGGAAACCCAACTTTTTTCGGGGTGACTCAAACTCTGGCACGCCCATACCCGGCGTCGGCACTGGTGACCAATCAGCACGCCCCCAGCTGGGGCTGGGGGCGAGAGCTGCTGTTCACAGCCATCGGCGCTTAGCTCACCGACTCCTGCTCCGCCGGGGTGTCCGACAGCGCTTCCAGCTGCTCGGCGGTTTCCGTCGCGACCTGCATCAGGGCGGCCGCCAGTCCGCCAGAGGACTCGGCAGCGCTGGCCGGGGCCACCGCGACCTCTTCCACCTCCGACTCGGACATCATGATCCACCAGGCCTTGCTCCGGATCAGGCGGGTGAAGATCCCCTCGAGGAACTGCCGGTCCTTGAAGAGCTTCTCGGTGTCTTCCTGGCTGAGGCCGGACTGCTGAGCCATCCCCATGACAGCCTGCGCCAGTTCATCGTTGGTGACCTGTAGTCGCTCGCGCCGGGCGACCGCATCGGCGATGAAGTCGAGACGGGTGGAACGCTCGGCGGCTTCCCAGAAGCTGTTCTCGAACTGCTCCTTCAGCTCCGGATTTTCTTCCCACTGCGCTTCCAGATCGCGCCCTTCGGTCTTCGCCTGATAGAGCGTCTGGTTGCGAATCTCATCGTGCCGGCGCTCGACCGCCACCTGAGGGAGTTCGAAGGCGACTGTCGTCAGCAGGTGCGTCTGAATGGCATCCGACAGGTCCGATCGTCGCGAGGTCTCCAGATGCTGCTGCAGCTGTTCCTGGATACCCTGGCGCACTGCCTCGATGGACTCATACACCCCGAGCTTCTCTTTGATGAGGTCATCGGTGAGTTCCGGGAGCACCCGCGTTTCGAGCTTCTGAAGCTGGACCTTCAGCTTCAGCATGGTGTCTTCCGGGAAGGGAGGCTGCACGAAGTCCGCCGGGATCAGTTCGTGGGCTTCGGCTTCCTCACCCGGCTTCAGGCCGATGAGGTGGTCATCAAGGAAGGCGATCGTCCGCTCGCCCCCCCGGATCTGCACATCCAGTTCGTTGTCGAACAGCGGCTGGCGATTGGTCTCGACATCGGGATGCCAGGCCTGCATCCGGACGGTCGCCCAGTCGCCCGGCTCGGCAGCCCGGTCCTCGATGAGTGTCGCTTCCCCCAGCCGGACCCGGATGTTCTCCAGGGAGAGATCGACATCTTTGTCGGAGAGGGTCCGCTTGGGAATCCGGACGGCGATGCCCCGATAGACGAACTCGGGGAGTTCCGGGCGTTTGGAGAACTCGGCGGTGAAGCTCAGGGGCTCCCCATCCTTGTACTCCTCCATCAGATTGGCCGGATGCACATGCGGCATCGTGTAGGGCTCGATCTCTTCTTCGCGCAGGACCTCATTGACGGCCTTCTCGATGGCCTTTTCCAGCGCATTGCCGATGTACCACTCGCGCCCGAAGCGCTTCTCAATCTGCGCCTCGACCAGCTTGCGGGGGGCTTTGCCCTTGCGGAACCCGGGGAGCTCCACATTGTCTTTAACTGAGTTGAAGACCTCGGTAAAGGCGGCCTGCACATCTTCTGGTGCGAGGGTGATCGCGACTTTTACCGCCAGGCCATCCAGATGCTCCACTGTCCGCTGCATGCGTACGTGCACCCCTCCCCGCTGCGGGGAATCCTTGGCAGAATGCGCCGATGAGCCCGTCAGGGGTCGGCGAAACACGGCAGAATCGGCCCTTCCCAGAGGGTCGGGCCGCAAGGGCATAGCCTATCACAGGCCACTCTGACCAGCAGGCTACCGGGCGGTTGCGCTGGAACGTGTTTCCCGGATCACGGTCACCTTGATCTGCCCCGGATAGCCCCCCATCTCCTCGATCTTCCGTGCGATTTCCCGGGCCAGAGCGCTCGCCGCCAGATCGTCCAGATCCCGCGGATGAACCACAATCCGCAATTCCCGTCCCGCCTGGATCGCATAGCTCCGGGCGACCCCCTCGAAGCTGTTCGCCAGTTGCTCCAGCCGGGTCATCCGACGGACATAGTTGTCCAGTGTGTCCCCCCGGGCTCCAGGACGTCCGGCAGAAATGGCATCCGCCACCTGCGCCAGGATTGCCTCGATGTTCTTCTGCTCGACTTCCTCGTGGTGTGCCTCGATGGCGTGGACCAGCGCTGGCGGCGCATCGAAGCGGCGCATGATGTCGGCCCCGATGAGCGCGTGGGTCCCCTCGATCTCATGGTCCACCGCTTTGCCGATATCGTGGAAGAGTCCGGCCCGTTTCGCCAGCTGGACATCGGTGCCGAGTTCCTGTGCCAGATTCCCGGCCAGGAACGCGACCTCCACCGAGTGCTTGAGGATTTGCTGACCGTACGAAAAGCGGTATTTCAGGCGTCCGAGGAGCTTCAGCAGCTCCGGCTCGATGCTGCCGATGCCGGTGAGGGCCACCGCCTCCTGAGCCGCTTCAAGCATCGCTTCTTCAACTTCCGCCCGTGCCCGCTCGATTTCATCCTCGATGCGCCCCGGATGAATCCGGCCGTCATCCACCAGCGCCTGTAGAGAGCGGCGGGCGATTTCCCTTCTGACGGGATCGAAGCTGGAGATCACCACGACCTCCGGGGTGTCGTCGATATTGACGGTCACGCCGGTGATCTGCTCGAAGGACCGGATGTTGCGCCCCTCCCGCCCGATGACCCGCCCCTTGAGGTCGTCTGACGGGAGTTGCACGATGCCGATGGTGGTTTCTGCCGTGTGGTCCAGCGCGCAGCGCTGGATGGCATGGGAGAGGATGCGTCGCGCTCGCTGATCTGCTTCCTCTTTGTACTGCTGCTCGTGCCGCTGCACCCGCTTGCCATATTCCCGGGTCAGATCTTCTTCCAGCCGACGCAGGAGGATGACCTGCGCCTCATCCCGGCTCATCTGCCCGACCCGCTCGAGTTCTTTTTCTTGCAGACGGCTGGCATCGGCGAGCTGGGCTTCGGCGTCTCGCTGCTGCCGCTCTCGCTGTTCGATTTCCCGATCCCGGGCGGTGACGGCGGTCTCGCGTTCGAGCAGCTGCGTTTCCCGGCTTCGCAGACGCTGCTCTTCTTCAAGGAGCTCATGGCGACGGGCCTTTTCTTCGGCCTCGGCTTCGCGGCGCCGGGCCTCCGCCTGGCGCTCGCCTTCTAACACTGCATTTTTCGCCAGCGTTTCGGCCTTCGCCTGCGCTACCCGGACAATGGACTCAGCCTTCTCATTGGCCGACTGAATCCGGGTGACTTCCTGCTGTTTGCGAAACCACATCCCGAGGATGAGGCCAATCGCAAACGCCATGATGGCCGCGCCGAACACCAGGATCAGCGCCTGCACACCCTGGGGTGATGCCTGAGCAATAACGTGCAGCATGTATGGCAGCCTGCCTGTTCGAGGATGCGAACGGAAGGGGTCTGGGGAAGTAGTGTAACCGGGGCGGTCTCTCCACTTCAGTCACCAGTTCTATCAGGAACCGGGAGTGGGAGTATCCTGCTGCCATGCGCGAGATTCGCACCCACCTGGAGATCCCCGCACCGCCATCGGCGGTCTGGGCGGTCCTGACCGACTTTCCATCCTTTGCTCGCTGGAACCCCCTGATTCCGCACTTGGAGGGGGAACCGGCGGTGAATGCCGTGCTCTCCATGATGGTGAAAACACCCGAAGGAAAGACCATGACCTTTCGGCCACGGGTGCTGGTCTGCCGGGAGAACAAGGAACTGCGCTGGATCGGAACGTTCCTCATGGCCGCCATCTTTGCGGGGGAGCATTTTTTCGAGCTGGAGCCGGCGTCGCAGGGTCGCATCACCCGCCTGACTCACGGCGAAATCTTCACCGGACTGGTACCGGATTACTTCTCATCGGGTGCGTTTTACGAGGGGGTCGAGGCGGGGTTCAAAAAGATGAACCAGGCATTGCAGGACGAGGTGGTGAGTCGCGGATTCCCGGAAGTAGTGCCGGAAGCGTTGCCCTCCGGCCAGACACGACTGGGAGCGATCCTGCGGTAAGTGCAGGCGCGTTATTGATTGGAGCGCACTTCGGCTGCCCGGGCGACTCGGACGCCACCATTCCCGAATGCGAACAGCCGGTAGTCGGGAGACTACGACGTCAATTCAGACAGCCCGCTCTCTTCCGCCAGCGCAGCCAGCGCGACACCTTCTACCGCAATCGTCAGGGGCTTCTCCAACCGGACTCCCAGGGTCTCCAGCTTCCGCGCCTGCGTCAGTACCCGACTCTCGAAGGAGCCCGCCATCGTGCGGTAGGTCTCCTGGAGTCGTTCGATCTGCCGATTGAGCTTTTCGAAGTGCTCCACAAATGTCCCCAGACGCTTCGCCAGTTCCTCCGCATATGCCAGGATCTGCCGCGCATTGGCATCTGCCTGTTGCTGACGCCAGCCCAGGGCGATGACATGCAACAGCGCCATCAGGGAGGCCGGTGTCACGAGGAGGACCCGGCTCGCCAGCGACTGCTCCATCAGCTCGGGGCGATGCTCGATAGCCGCGGCGAGGAAGGTGTCGTTCGGGACAAACATCACCACGAAATCAGCCGCCGACGGCAACAGGCTCTGATACTCCTTCGACTGCAGCACTCTGACATGCTGCTGTACCGCATCCGCATGACGTTTTAGGGACGCCTGACGCTCTGCTTCGGTCGTGGCTTCCACTGCGTCGTAGTACCCCGCGAACGGGACTTTGGCGTCGATGACCACTTCGCGCTGCCCTGGAAGCCGGACAATGCAGTCGGGTCGGAGCTTCGTCCCCTCATCGGTCTCGAGGGTTTCCTGGAGCGAAAAGTGAATGCCCTGTGTGAGGCCCGACAGTTCGAGAATGCGCTCCAAAACAACCTCACCCCAGCGTCCCCGCGCCCTGGAGGACTTCAGCGCTTCTGTCAGTCGGCGCGTTTCCTGACTCAGTTCGCTGTGGACCTGCCCGAGCCTTTCCAGGTCCGACTTCACCCGGCCGACTTCTTCCACCCGCCGTCGCTCCAGCTCATGAGTCTCTTCCTGGAGCTTCGCCAGCGACTTGTGTACCGGATCGATCAGACTGGCAAGTTGCGTGGTCTGCTCACCGAAGCGCTGCGATGCCAGTTCCTGTTGCGCTTTGAGTCGCTCCTCGGCCTGCACCAGAAAGCGCTGCGATGTCTCATCCAGCGCGGACGCCGCGAGGGCGGCAAAGGCATCTTTGAGTGACTGCTGTGCTTCTCCCAGGAAGGTTTCAAGTTGCGACTTCTGCTCCAGCAGGGCGGCGTATTGCGCCTCGACTCCCACCTGACTCGCCTTCAGATCAGCGAGGGCTGCGGTCTGGTCATCGCACTGGCGCTGCTGCGACAGCAGTCGCTGCTCAAGCACTGCGATCTGCTCGAGCTTTTCCTGGAGCACCGCTGTGGTGGTCGCCAATTCCTGTGCGGTGTGCTGTGAGTGCTCGAGCAGTCTGGAGAGCTCAGCCTTGTCGGCGCGTGCATCGGCGGTGAGCTGCGATTTCTCCCGCTCCAGTCCGGCAAGATGCCCTTCCAGAGAGGCCAGTCGCTCCCGGCTCTGCCCCGCCTGCAACGCGGCTGCATCACGCTCACGCAGTGCTGTGGCCAGCTCGGATTTCAACTGCTCTGCCTGGCGCTGACGCTCTGCTTCCTGCGCCTGGAACACGGCGGCAGCGCTGGCGAGGTGCTGGGTCCGCCACTGATACAACAATGCCACGCTGACCCCGCCCAGCACGACTCCCACCGCGAGCGCGACCCAATCCATCTGGTTTGACCTCCTTGAGGCTGGCGGTCTCCGATCTGAGGCGAAAGTAGCACGCGGCCACAAACCGACGCGCTCTGCTATTGTCGCTCTTATGCAGATTCGAGCCGTCACTTCCAACGACACCGATGCCGTCCATGGGATCTGGCGCGAGGCCGGCTGGGCCTTGCCGGGAAGAGAGCAGGAGCACCGGGAGATGGTGCAGATCTTCCTCGAGTCTGGACGCGGACTGGTGGCGGAGCTCGACGATCAGCCGGTCGCGATGGCGGTCACGCAGCCCGCCACCATGCGCTATCTCTCGGAGTCAATTCCCGTCTCGATCGTCGCGGCCGTGAACACCAGCCAGCGGGTGCGCCGACGCGGTCTCGCGGGGCGACTCACCTCACAACAGCTCGCCGCGGAAGCCGAAGACGGCATCCCCGCAGCGCTCCTGGGAATGTTCGACCAGGGCTTTTATAACCGCCTCGGTTTTGGATCCGGACCGCCCACCTACTTCGTCGGCTTCGACCCCCGGTCGCTTAAGGGACCACTGGAATGCCGCATCCCCCGTCGGCTCGGGATCAGCGACTACGAAGCGATCTGGCAGGCGCGGTCACGACGCTATCCGCATCACGGGATGCTGATCCCGACCCACCCGACATACCAGAAGGCTGGAATGCTCGAGTCGGAGGACGGCACGGGGCTGGGATATTTCGATGGCCCCGATGGCACCCTGTCGCATGGTTTCTGGCTGGAGCCGCGCGAACAGGAGTTTGGGCCGTATCACATCGACTTCTTCTTCTACGAAACACCAGCGCAGTTCCGGGAGTTGCTGGGACTGTTGCAGACTTTCAGCGACCAGGTCTACACCTTCACCGCTCCCGAGCCCGCGCTGGTGCAGTGGCAGGACCTGCTCAATGAGCCTTTTCGGCGGAGTCGCATCGCCCGGGGAAGCAAGCATCAGACGGAAGGGAAGTATTTCGCCTGGTGGCAGGTGCGACTGCTGGATCTGCCGCTCGCACTGGCATCGACCCACCTGCCCGGTCCGCCGGTGACCTTCCAGCTGGACCTCAGCGACCCCGTTAGGGCGCTTTTGCCGGACGACTCGCGCTGGCGCGGTTGCGGCGGGAGTTACATCGTGACGCTGGGGCCGGAGTCCTCGGCGATCCGGGGCGAGCGGGCGGACCTCCCGGTACTACGAGCCTCGGTGAATGCTTTCTCCCGTCTCTGGCTGGGTGCCCGGAGCGCGCCGGAACTCGCCCTCACCGATGACCTGACCGGTCCACCAGCACTGATCCAGCAACTGGCCATCAGCGCGCTGCTGCCGCGACCGAATCCCGACTGGGCGTTCTAGCCCCATCCCCAGCGACTTCCCCAAAGCACGACCGCCAGCCGGTGAAGGCTGGCGGTCGTGTTATTGAAGAGTGCTGACGACGGCCGATTAGACGTCGATATCGCTCAGCAGCATCAGGAGCTTGTCGGACAGCACATCGATCTGGCTGTCGTTCCACTCCGTCATCGCTTCCTCGAGGTTGGAGATCACCTGCTCCACTTCCTCGCGCTTGACGGCATCGATGCGGTCGCCCTTGGACATCAGCAGGTTCTTGGCATCCTGGATGTAGAACTCCGCCTCGATCATGGCCGATGACTTCTCGCGCTTGGCGCCAGCCGGCACCGGCACGCGGGCCGGCTCGCTCATGTCGGCGACATCGTCGTCCATCCGGTCGCCACTGGACATGCTGGCCATGCTCTTGCGGGACTGCTCGATGTCCTCGGAGGACATCCGGTCCTTCGACTGCTTGATGGTGATGTTTTCCTTCGCCCCGGTCTCGCGGTCGATGGCCGTGACATTCACGATACCGTTGACGTCGTAGTCGAACACGACCTCCACTACGGCCTCGCCTTTGGACTTGGCGGAAAGTCCGGTCAGGACAAACTCACCCAGGCTCTTGTTGCGGCTCGCCTTCTTGTGGCTGCCCTGCAGGACATGGATGGTGGCCTCCTGCTGGTAGTCAGTGGTGGTGACATACCGGCGCTTCTGCGAGCAGGGGATCGGCGTGTTGGAGTAGATGATCGGGCTAAAGCGGTCGCCGATGACCTCGATGCCGAGGGTGTATGGCGCGACGTCCACCACCACGATGTTGTCGAGCTGCCCCTGCTTGACACCCGCCTGCACCGCGGCTCCCATGGCCACGCACTCTTCCGGATGGATGTCGCTCATGGGGTCCTTGCCCAGGACCTCGCGGACAAACTTCTTGATGGACGGGATACGGGTGGTACCACCGACCAGGATCACAGCATCCAGCTGATCCGTGGAAAGCTTGGCGCTGGCCAGCGCTTCTTCCACCGGCTCGCGGGTGGCATCCACCAGATGGCGGGTCATCTGCTCGAACTGCGCACGGCTCAGGTTCAGGTCGAGGTGCTTGGGGTCATCCCCGGTCGAGTAGAGGAACGGAATGTTGATGTTCGTCTCAAGGAGGGTGGAGAGGTCGATCTTCGCCTTTTCCGCCGCCTCGCGCAGGCGCTGCCGGATAGAGAGCTTCAGGCGATCGTCATCGATCTCCCGCAGATCAATCCCTTCCTTCTGCTTGAAGGTGTCAAAGAGCCAGTCCATCAGCACGGCATCGTAGTCATCACCACCGAGGTAGTTGTTGCCGCTGGTGGCCAGGACCTTGAAGGCCCCCTCGACCATCTTGATGATGGACACGTCGAACGTGCCACCACCAAAGTCGTAGACCAGAATCGTGGCGGTGTCGCCCTGACGCTCGAATCCATAGGCGAGGGCGGCGGCGGTCGGTTCATTGATGATCCGCTCGACCTTCAGGCCCGCGATTTCCCCGGCGTCTTTGGTCGCCTGGCGCTGGGCATCGGTGAAGTACGCCGGCACCGTAATGACCGCTTCGGTGACTTCCTTGCCGAAGAAGGCTTCCGCATCCTTCTTCAGCTTGGAGAGGATCATGGCGCTGACTTCCTGGGGGGTGTATTCCTTCCCCACCAGCGTGACGCGCTGATCGGTCCCCATGATGCGCTTAATGGACTGGATGGTCCGGTCGGGATGCGCGACTGCCTGGTTCTTGGCGGTTTCCCCCACCAGCAATTCCCCGGTTTCGGAGAAGCCGACGACGGACGGGGTGATCGTTTTGCCCCGTTCATTGAGGACCAGGGTAGGCACGCCATCTTTCATGGCTGCAATCAGGGAGGTTGAGGTCCCCAGGTCAATACCGACGATCATCCGTCTTCGCTCCTCGCGCCCCAGCGCTCGATTGGTAGGTCCAACTGACACCCCCTACGGGGAGCCGCATGACGGCTCAACCTGTGAGGGGTCGGTCCGCTGTCACAGCCCATCAGGCCCCGGAGATCCGGGACTGGCAGACGGGACAGGGATTAGAAGTATAGCACCGGCTTAATGTTCCGCACTCACCCCACCAAATTCAGGGCCATGTCGCACTCAGGAAAACTCAGGGCTGGCCAGCCAGGAACGTTCGGGATGCCCTCAGCGGATGTCGCCAACCGGCGGCACGGGACTCGGCTCGACCTGGATTTCGATTTCCGACGGGTCCCGGGTCAGCGTCAACTCCTTGACCGCAGCATCGAGCCAGTCCGGACTTCGCGCGAACATGGTCCTTTGTCTCCAGTCTGCCATTTCCCGTTCCGCCTGATCCAGTTCCCGTTGGCGGACCATTTTGTCCTGCTGGACATGCTGCACTTCCAGGAAGTGAAAGAACGACCGCAGAATGAACCCGCCGGCGGAGATCCACATGATCGCCATCAGCAGCCGGGGGAGCCATTGACGCGCCAGCCGGACTCGTCCCGGAATTGGCGGGGGAGGTGCCGGCAGTGAATTAGTGGCAGGTCGTGTCGCCATGGGTGGTCGCGGCCCCTGCGAGCAGTCAGGATGCCAGAAGGGACAACACAAGGATACCCGGGATTTGAAGAGAACCCCGGTGGCTCAAAAACCGTCATTACCTGCAGTCGGGGGGTAGACTACGTACTGCACCGATGCGGTCGCCTCCGGGGAGCCGATCGGTCCATGAGGGAGGACATCACCATGCCACGCTCGCACAGCCTGATTTTTCTGCTCCTGGCCGGACTCCTGACCGCTGGTCCGGTGCTGGCGGCTCCCATCCAGCAGGGAAACCTTGAGGGAACCCTGATCACCCTGGATACCCGGGCGACTCTGGGCCCCTGGACTCTCCCATCCAGTCAGGTCCTCAACGAACTGAGGCGACAGAATCCTGCCCTCTCCAACATCCGGGTCCTGACCATCGCCCCGGGCGATGCGGTCGCCCCCGGCGAGGCAGTCCGGCTGCAGTACGGCGGCATGGACCGTACGTATGTCAGTCTGCTGCGGTATCTCCCGATCGGACGGGTCGAGCTCGCCCTCAAAAATCGCTTCTACAACAAGCTCGAAACCCGCAACTGGCTGATTGATGTCACTGCCGACCCCGCCGCCGAAGGCTCCGAGCTATGGCTCAGCGTCACCTCCCGCGTTCCGCTCCCCGATGACTGGTTTGACACCTACGCCCCCCGACCTGACACGATTACCACTGATGCGACGCTGGTCGGCAGCACCTACACCTGGTATCGGGTCTATGACCAGACCGGCATGCGGATCGATCGATCCGGCGGCCAGCCCTATAGCGGTGATGAGCGACCCCTCGCGCCTGTGTATGGGGAGTCCGGTAGCCAGGGCGTCGTGGAACAGACCCTCACGAATCCGTATGCCGCCTACGGTGCCCGGACCGCCGACCAGCCGAATCCCTACTATCGCCCCCTTCCCCGGGCCGGGGCGTACCGCCAGAATCCCTTCCTCTATCGCTACGGCTTCCTGCCCTATTACAGCCCCGTGCCGATGCAGGTCTGGATTGGTCCGGGGGGCACCCTGGGACAGCCGTACTACCTCTATGACTTCGGTGGTGTGGGGGTCCTGCCAGCGGAGTTCTACATCAGCCCCCGGGAACGTGGGGTCCGGACCAATTTCCGGGATGTCCTCTTCAGCGCTGACATCACCAGGGATGGACTGATCCTCCGGGGCGGCGATGACTTCATCGAGGGCGAGCTCGCCATCGGCGGACGGAGCGGCTTTTCGCTGCGGCTGCGGGATGTCCGCGACAACCACGGCCGTCGATTCACCTCCGGGCAGCCCCTGGTGGTCTACATCGATGACCTCCCCTACTACCCCCTGCTGGATCCTGCTACCGGCGACTTCTATCTCCCCTTCCCGGTCCAGCCTTCGATCAAAGGCGGCTTGGGCAGCCGGATCCGGGTGCAACCGGCGAACATTCGCACCGGGGCCATCGGCATCGGGCGGATTGAAGTCAACAGCGCGGGATAGTCCTCGGGAAATCCTGGCGCTGCGAGCCTCGCAACATCGCGTAATCATGATCGGCAGGCGCGGAGACTCCGCGCCTGTTGCGCTGTCAGGGGGTCAGGACTGGCTGGCTTGACAGATGGGGAATCTGGGGTAGCATTGTCTACGGACACTAAACAAACGTTTAGCTAAGGCGGACTCCCTCGTGGACCTCGACTACCGCGCCATCGGACTCGCCCCAGGCGCTGAGGACATCCTCATCTTCTACATTGACCTCATCACCTACGGCATCCTCGATCAGGAGAAACGCCACCTGCTGCGCTATCTCGCCGAAGGCCAGACCCCCCGGGAAATCGCGCACCTGCTGGGGTTGTCGGAGCGGACCACCTACCGCCGCATCGATGCCCTGCGCCAGCGACTGGAGGGCTATGTCCATGCCGCGTAGTTGGCCGCGCTATCCCGAATGCACCCCAGAACAGCGTCGTGCCCTCTGGGCGCTCGACCAGCAGGAACGCCGTCGCGAACATCGCTGGCGCTCCCTGGTAGTCCTGACGGATCCCGCCCTCATGGCCGAAAGCATCACCTCAGACCACCGGAGCATCCTGCCCCTGGATCGTGCCCAAGTCGAGGACAACCGTCGCGCCGTGGAAGAGGCGCTCTGATGCCCGATGCCGTCATCCCGGATGAGTCCCCACCCCTCGCGCCGCTGCTGACCCGGGCGATCCGGCTGCTGGAGCAGGAGCTGACCGGCATCGCGCCGGGGGAGCGGGGGGACCTGGTGCGCGTACTGACCGAGCTGCGCCATCAGGTCGCCGCGCTGGCGGCGTTGCAAAAGGCGCAACGGAGTCACGCGACCCTCGAAGCCGCGGTGATCAGTGCAATCCAGCGGACCGATGCGCGGCTCTGGCTGCAGGTCGCCGCCGCACTGGATGACCTGGCCTCCGGGGCACTCCCGGAGAAGCCCTAGGCGGGCTCGCGATTCCGCAAAGCAGGTGATGGCATGAGTGATTCGTTTCCGGCGCAGTTGGCGCGACAGATACGCACGACCCTGCGTCGGCAGCGCCCCTTCCCCACCCTCCTGCTGTTCGCCTCGGACCCCTGCTGGCTGGGGCTGACCCTCTTTCCCCGCCAGACACTCCTGTTGCGACTCCTCGGGCAGCCTGCGAAGCGCTGGCCTGCCGCACAACGGGACGACCTGACCCGCCTGGTGCGCCATCGCACGCCGGAAGCGGGACTCTGGTTGCCGCCAGACTGGAGTCTGCGCGACGATGGCTCCCCGGAGGCGGGGAGTCCCATCACGACGCTGGTCTGCGTGATGGGGCGTCGTGCCTCCAAGACTACCCTCGCAGCGATCATCGAGGCGTATGAAGTTGCCCGGCTCATCGCTGGGGGGCGACAGGAGCTTCCGGCGGGACTTCAGCCAGGGCAGGAGATCGCTTTCCTCAATTGCGCGACCTCAGAAGAGCAGGCGACAGTCCACTATCGCCTGCTGCTCCATTACCTGCGGCAACTCGACATCCTCCCAGTGACGGGAAGCATCGATCGGGGGCTGAGTTGCCTGTTACCCGCGCAGGTGCGACTCCTGAGTCTGCATTCCAATGCCCGGAGCCTCCGGGGCCGCACGGCGAAAGTCGTGGTCTTCGATGAACTGGCGCATTTCCAGCAAACGGGTGGACCGACCTCCGATGAAGAAGTCTGGCGGGCGCTCGCCCCCAGTGTCCGGACCTTCGGCACGGCGGGTCGGGTGCTGGTGACCTCCTCGCCTGCCGGAGCCTCCGGCGTGCTCTGGGACCTCTTCAGCCAGCGGGGGCGACTTCCTGGCCTTCTCGTGGCGCAACTCGCGACCTGGGAATGTAATCCCCATATCCGCAAGGCTGATCTCGCGGCCGAGTTTCAGGCGCATCCCGCCTGGGCCGCGAGTGAGTATGGCGCGCAATTCGCCGAGGCCTCGCCCCAGAGCTTTTTACCAGCGGAGTTGATCCGGAGCGTGGTCGCCGGGCCGCCGGTGCCGGTCGAAGCGCTGCGCCCCAGTCGACGCTACGCCCTCCACCTCGATGTCGGACTTGTCCACGATGCCTCGGTGCTGGCCATCGCGCATGTGGAAGCCGATGGAGCAGGCGCCCGGGCGATCATCGACACCTGCCTCGCCTGGCAGGGGAGTCGTGAAGCCCCAGTCCGCCTGAGCCTCATTGAGCAGCAGATCCGCGACATCGCAGCCCGGGTCCCGGTGATTGGGATCAGCGCCGACCCGTTCGACAGCGCGCTGTTGCTGGAGCGTCTGGCACTCGCCGGACTCCCGACCCGGGCGCTCCCGTTTTCGGGACCAGCGAAAGTCCGGCTCTATGCCCGTCTGGAAGACTGGCTCCGGACCGGGCGATTAGCTCTGCCTGCACTCCAGCCGCTCCTTGATGAACTGACAGCACTGGAACGTCAACCCAGCCCCGGCGGACCGCGGTATCACGCGCCCAGCCGGGGACCGGTCACCACCGATGACTACGCCGATGCCATCGCAGGAGTCCTGGAGTGGCTCGCGCCGCTGGTGGAAGCGCCGAACCCCCGTCCGATCCGCTGGCTGCCGGGGGACTGGTCACCAGCGGGGGGAGCGGGGGCATAATCGGTCTGATGACCACACCGGAAGAGATCGCGGCTGAGTCGCTGACGCCCCTGGCGTTTGGCACCGATGGCATTCGTGGGCCCGTGGGGGAGGTCATCAACCAGGAGAGTCTCGCCCGTATCGTGGCGGGTCTCGCCCAGTACTGCGCTTCGGAGCCGTATTTGCGACGCGCAGGCAAGTCGTTGCCCGTGCGGATTGTGGTGGGGGGCGACTGCCGGTCCACCAGCGATTACTTCACACAGCTCACCGCCACGATTCTGCAGGCGCTGGGCGTGGAAGTCCTTAAAGCGACCGGCTATGTCACGACTCCGATGCTGTCGGACGGGGTCCTGGCGGAAGAGGCTCATGCGGGCCTGATGATCACCGCGAGTCACAATCCGGCGGACCACAATGGTCTGAAGTTCATCGCCTGGCATGGAGGTCCCGCCCTCCCCGAGGACACGCTGGCCGCTACCCCCTACCTCAATGCCGAACCTCCGCCCCTGGCGGTGGTACCCGGGAGCATCGAACCCCTGAATCCCGCCGAGGGCTACGCCAAGAGGCTGGTGCAACTTATCGATTTCCCCGCAATCCGGAAGGCGCGTCTGAAGATTTGCTACGACGCCCTCTATGGGGCCGGCAAGGGGTACTTCCGTCAGATCATGCAGGCGCAGGACATACCGGCCCAGGTCCTGCATGGCGAGGATGATCCCTGGATGGGGCGGCAGGCACCGGATCCCACGGAGGCGCGGCTCGCGGAACTGCAGCATCAGGTGACCCGCCTCGGCTTTGATCTCGGGCTCGCGACCGATGGCGATGGGGATCGCTTCGCGGCGGTCGACCACACCGGCCGATACCTCCCGCCCGCCCGCTGCCTGGCGATCCTGGCGCACTACCTCTACACCCGTCAGGGGGCGCATGGTGATCTCGCCCGGACTCTCGCCACCAGTCATCTGCTGGACCGGATCGCGGCAACGCATGGCTTTCGGACCCATGTCACCGAGGTCGGCTTCAAGTATCTCGGAGCGCTGCTCCGGACGGAGCCTGCGATCCTGATGGCGGGGGAAGAAAACGGCGGCTTTGCCTTGCGGGGACATCTCCCCACTAAAGACGGGCTCCTGGGATGCTTCCTGCTGCTGGAGGCTATCGCTGTCAGTGGTGAGTCGCTGGCGACGCTGGATGCCCAGATCACGGAATTCTATGGCCCCTGGACCAGTGCGCGTCGCGACCTCGAGTGGCCGGCAGAGCAGCGTACGGCAGCGGTGGCCTGGGCGAGTACACAGTCGGCGCTGACTCTCGCCGGGCAGTGCCTGGAGCGAACCCACGCCGATCGCGCCGAGTTCGCCGCGCCGGATGGCACCTGGGTGCTGGTTCGCCAGTCAGGGACCGAAGCACGACTGCGGCTCTATGCCGAAGCCGCAGACCCCGCGCTGATCTCCGCCCTGCTGGAGGATCTGCAGTCGCAGCTCCAGGTCAGCTCGTAGCGGGAGGTCCGGCGAGGTAGGGTATCGTTCCCCCCGGATATGAGCCTCCTTCGCCAGTGCATGACCCTGTGGCGCTACCGCGAGATGGTGGCGAATCTGGTGGCGCGGGACCTGAAGGTGAAGTACAAGGGGTCGGTCCTCGGATTCGCCTGGTCATTCCTCAATCCGGCCATCATGATTGCCCTGTACTACCTTATCTTCTCGCTCTTCGCGCCTGGCTTCCGGGCGGAAATCCCGAACTATGGCCTCTTCCTGATCGGCGGCATGTGGCCCTGGATGACCTTCGCCTCCGCGGTCGGGAAGGCGACTCCCTGCTTCATCCTGAATGGGGACCTGCTGCGCAAGGTCTACTTTCCGCGGGAAGTTCTCCCCATCAGCATCGTGCTGGCGGAGTTCGTCAACTTCTTCATCGGGATGTCCCTCTTCCTGCTGGTGCTGGGGCTGATCCGGTATCCCCTGGGCGGACATCTGGCGCTCCTGCTGCCGCTGACCATCGCGCTCCTGGCCTTTACGTTGGGGATGGCGCTGCTGCTGAGCGCGGCGGATGTCTTCTTTCGGGATACCGAACAGATCCTGAACTCGACCCTCACGATTCTCTTTTTCGCCTCGCCCGTGGTCTATACCCTCGGAAAGGTGGCGGCGGTCCGCGCTGACTATCCCCTGATCGGGGTCTGGATGCTCATCAATCCCATCGCCTGGCTGGTCCCCGCTTTTCGACAGGCCTTCTTGGGGACCCAGAGCTATGACCCTCTGCCGATGCAGGCCCTCCCCACGGCCCTGAGCGTGATGACAGTCGCCGTGGGGTTTTTGTTACTGGCGTACATGCGCTTCAAGCGCACCGAGCCCCGGATTGTCGAGGAGGTCTAGGCTGGTGCAGGGATTGACTGCCACCGAACTTGGGGCTTCGGCATGGCGTCCCAAGTCTGGCCATCGAGTTCTCTGCCAGTGCGATGCTTCTGCACGCCGCCCCATTGCTTGAAGAAGAATGGGACTTTCGCCTTGCCACACTGTCGTTTGATATCGACCACCCAGGACTGGTCCATCGGCCGAGCTCCAGGACCTGATTCGCCACCAACTATCACCCAGTCGATCCCGGTCAGTGGCAGTGCAGGCAATGGCCCCAGCAACGGTTCCAGCGACAAAAAGCGCACAGCGGCGGGAACGGTTTGCAGTTCCAGAACGCGGGGAATGTAGGCTGCCGACTCCACACTGACACCCATCCAGATGTTCGCGGTCCACTGGAGTTCTCCGGCGAGCTTCGCCAGCCGGTCGGCGCGTTTAGTGAGGACCTGAAAGCGGTGCTGCGACGCCCGATTCATCACGCCGAAAACCCGCTGGATGTACTCCAGTGGGATGTCCTTGTGGAAGAGGTCGCTCATGGAATTCACGAAGATGGTCCGTGGCTGCTTCCACCGGAGCGGGATGTCGAGCATGTGCTCCTGCAGCTGGAGTTCAAAGCCGTTGGCGTAGTTGGGATTCCCCATCGCCCGCAGGCGCTTGGCAAGTCGCTCGGCGTAACAGAACTGACAGCCCGGACTGATCTTTGTGCAGCCAGTCACCGGATTCCAGGTCGCGTCAGTCCATTCGATGGGCGAGTGGTCAGCCATGGTCCTGCTCCTTTCTGGCCTTCGCGAAAATCTCCCGAGCAATTTTTGCGCCTGTCGCATTATGGCTGGCAAAAAAGAGGAAGAAGACTGTCCCGCCTTTGGTGTTGCGCAGCGCGAGCGGTTCTGGGACATGAGCAAATCCGGCTACATCCTTCAGACGCTTCGCGAACCGTTTGGCTACATCAGAGTTTTTGCCCACCTTGAAGGGGTTACCAAACAGATCCGGGCTATACAACTCACTCCATGAGTCGTCGCCCCAGAATCGGGTCAGGCGATTCGCAGCGTCATCATCCAGATGCACACCACTTTTGCGAAGGGTGTTCCGGTTTGCATCCATGATTGGAAAGTTGATGAACAGCTCGATGGTTTCCATGGATCCAGCAAGCTGGAGGACTTCCCAGTCGAGGTTAAGTCCATATGGATCCAGGAAGCAGAGCCCTCGCCAGAAATGTTTATAAGCTACCTGGGGGAAGAGGGACCGAAGGAGCTGATTGGCATCCCCTTCATGGACAACGACTCTGGGGTCACTTCCAACTCGGGAGCGAAGCAATCGTGCCTTGCCTGGATCAAGTTCGATGAGGTCGATTTTCTCAAACGGCGGCCTGACTCTGAGTGCATTGAGCGGGCTGCCAATTACGACCTCACCGTTCAGCCGATGCACGTGCTGCCCTGTGCTTGCGAAGGCATCGATGTACCGATGGTGCAGCGTGGGCTGCTTGGCGAAAATGGTGGAGTATGCCTCGCAGTACTTTCGCAGGACATTCAGCTTCTGTATTGTGTGGGGTGCGATGTTGTCGTCTGAAACGCGGCTCATGGTAAACAAATGTTGCCATGAATTTCAGCGGAAGTCTACGCCTCCAGGCCCAGGAGCTTTTCCACGGCCGGACGGATATCCACCGTCCACAACCGCGCTCCCGCCTTCACCGAAATGGCGTTCCCCCCCGGATCCCACGCGAAGTACAGCTTCTGGATCGCCCGCTGCGTCTTGCCATCCAGCGCCAGTTTGTACTTCCGGGTCAGGGCCAGGACCCGCTCGAATTCCCCGGCGAACTCCTCGAAGGTCGCCCTGGTGACTGCTTCATTTCCCAGGTGAAACACCTGGGCGGGGGTTAACTGATCCTTGGCAGGATCCGCCTCAAAATGGGTGATAGCGGCTTCCCGGAGCTCCTGCAGCAGCGCATTCGCGCGATCACCATGCGCCAGGAGCGCTTTCAGTTCCGCCGGGCTGATGGCATCGGGTGCCATGTCCCGGGCTTCGACCGTCTGGTCCTCGAAGCTGAGGGTGCGCCGGAAGTACAGGGCGAAGGTGGTGAGTCCGGCCAGGCTCAGCAGCCCGAGGACGATGGGGTTGAGGTCCTGCGCAAGCATAGGCCGATTATAGGGGGGGCAGGCCGACGGGAGCAGGCACGACGCCGTGTCAAATCTGGGTGAATCCCGGGGAATTTTGGCCACCATTGGCCCGCATGTCGCCGGATGGCAGGTATATTGATGTTCAGTGACGAGTGGGATGGACGAGTCACCACCGCCAGCAGGGAGGGCCAGAACCCGGGCGCGACAAGCGCCTGTTGTTGTCTCTGACGACCCTGCCACAAGGCGACATAAGCACTCTGCTGCCAGCAGGTCGGGATACTACTCCGACGACAGAATCTGGATGCCGCCGGGGTTGTCCCACCCCGGGCGTAGCGGCGTCTCTCTGCAGGCCTGGCAGGACCGTCTGGGACCGAGAAAGTGAGACCCATCATGGCTGACAACACCCTGCCCCGTCCGGCACTCCCGGTCATGCCCCACCCGGTGCTCCCCCAGGGAGCCCGGGTCGTGAAAGCTCCCATTCCGGCGATGCCGGGAAGCGAACTGCTGGGGAGCGGACCGGCGATCACGTTGGAAGATGTCAAAGCGAATCCGAAAGTCCAGCTCCTGATCCGGATGGCGGACCAGCATCTGGAAGCCATCGGCTTCACCGAGCATGGCTATCGGCATACCGGCATCGTCTCGTCCCGGGGCATGAAGCTCATGCGGACCCTGGGCTACGACGAGCGCCTGGTGCAACTGACCGCCATCGCAGGGTATACCCACGATGTCGGGAATCTGGTGAGCCGGCATCAGCATGGCATCACCAGCGCGCTGATGATGTACGACATCCTGCGCGACATGGGGATGCCGCTGGAGGAGATCGCCATCACTATGGGAGCTATCGGCAACCATGAGGAACAGTATGGCGACCCGGGCCATGCGGTCGCCGCTGGCGTGGTGCTGGCGGATAAAAGCGATGTCCACTACACGCGGGTCCGGCACCGGAATGTCGACACCGACGACATCCATGACCGGGTGAATCTCGCCTGCCGGCGCTCGTATCTCACCAGCGAACCGGATCGCCGCACCATCACGCTGGAACTGGAGATTGATCCCACCATCAGTCCGCTGATGGAGTACTTCCGCATCTTTTCGCCCCGGATGGACATGTGCTACCGCGCGGCGCAGGTGCTGGATGCCCGCTTCCAGCTCCGGATCAACGGGCAGGCCTTCTACGGCGTCTGACCCCAATCCCTCCAGAAAAACGGCGCGAGCCCCATCACGGGGCTCGCGGGCCACATGGTCCGGGGCAGGGGGCTTACCCCTGCTCTTTGGCTTCCCGTTCACGACGCAGGATGTCTTCCAGCGTCGCCGGCTTCGCACCTGCCGGGGCGGTACTGGGGAAGTCCTCGACATGCTCCAGGGTGCCGACCCGGTCATCGCTGGTGGGGCTGTCGCCCTCCCCGCTGACCGCGAGGGCCGCTTCCTCGAGGGAGACTTCCTCCTCCGAAGCGGGGTCATGCTGAGGCTTGAGCTGTTCGGTCATCGTGCCACTCCTCCGGAGCCGGCGCAGGCCCGGCGCGGGGGATAGTAAAAAGCGGGGAGCCTCCCCGCAGTGGTCCGTTTCACGGACCCCCACAGGATACCGCACCCAGCCAGGGGGATTGTGATCTGGCTCCGCTTTCTTGCCGCGGCCTGTGTTCTTACCAGGTCCCGTCGGCGTTGACCCCGGTAATGAAGGGGTCCAGGCTGCCAGCGGAGGTCAGGTTGAAGACGCCGGCACCGGGATTGAAATCGGCGGTGCCCTGGAAGTCGCCACCGATAAACACCCGTCCGCACGGATCAAACCCCAGACCACGAGCAGAGCCGGAAGCGCCGTAGACGTTGTTCCAGAGCCAGGTGCCGGTGCTGCTGTATTTCACGATCGCAGCGCCTCCTGTCACCGACCCGCCGCCGAAGTTGGTGGTTCCCGCCAGTGAGCAGGCGATGGCGTAGTTGTCCTGGGCATCGGCTTTAACGTCGTACATGTTGTCGGACCCCGCCCCGCCATACTGGAAGGCCGCCAGGGGTGCACCGATGTTCGAGAGTCGGACCACGAAGAGGTCCTGCGCGCCAGCCGCCGTAAACGTGCTGGACCCAAACGTGGCGGTTCCGGCGAAGTTTCCGACAAAGATGGTGGTACCATCGCTGAGCACACAAGCGCCCTGAGCGCTGTCCCAGGTATTACCACCTCCGACATAGTCCCAGAGATAGTTGAAGTTGCTGTCGAGCGCCACGGCGTAGGCATCGGTCGCGGTGCCACCGATCGTGGACCGTCCGCCACCCCCGAAGTTGACGCTGCTGGGGGCGTAGACCGAGAACTGCCCCACCAGGACAAATCCATCAGAGGGGCTCATCCCAAACCCACCTGTCGACGCACCGCCACAGTTGATGGTGTACTGCCCATCAAACGTCCCGGTCGGGGTGAAGCGGGTGAGGTAGTGTGGCGAGAACACCGTCGGCGGACCGCCAAAGGAGAACGCCGCACTGTAGCTGTATCCGCTGATGATGACCCGATCCTGACTGTCACACCGGGCACCGGTGCTCGTTTCCGAGCCGCCGCCTCCGAAGCGCTGCGCCCACTGGAAGACCCCGGCAGAGTTCCACTTCACCAGGACCGCATCCTGCGCGCCGGCACTGGTCAGCGGACCGCCGCCGAAGTTCACCGTCCCTTCATACTCGCCATGCGCGTAGACATTGCCAGCGGAATCGACTGTCACCGCCCGGAAGAAGTCGTTGCCAGTGGTGTCGATGTGCCGGTCCCACAGATAGGTGCCATCCGAAGCGAACTTCGCGACATACGGGTCGCTGTTGCCGCCATTCGTCCGGAGGCCACCACCGAAATCGATGCTGCTGAACGCGCCTCCGGCCAGAAGCACAGAGCCATCCGGACCGACTTCGACATCGAAGCCAAAGTCCAGATTTGCGCCGCCAAAGCGTTTCGCCCAGCCACTGAAGGCACTGGCGGAATTCACCGTCACGTTGGGGTCCGCCGGGGGCGTGGCAGGTCCGCTCTCCCCGGGTGGGTCGGCATCGGTGAGGGTGATGCTGATGGTCCGCACTTGCGGCGTGGGGGGCGTCCCGGTGTAGGCGTAAGTGTGGGAGTACGTCTGTGGGCCCCCGGCGATGTTTTCAGGCTCAGGCACCACAGGTGTCCCATCTCCCCAGTCGACTCCCACCAGGTAATTCCCGGTGGTGTTGGTCGGGCCCAGAGTCGGGACAGTTAACTCAATGACGGTCGGCTCGCAAGTCACGCTCTGGCCGGAAACAAAGCTCCAGGAAGCGACAGGCGGGACAGCGGCGGAATCCACCGTGACGTTGAAATGCTGATAGACGGTCCCCTCCAGCGCAGTCCCCAGAGCGCTGAGGTCCGGGGCGAGATTGCGTCGCACCGTGCTCCAGTCCGCAGGGGGCGTGACATCTGTCGGGTCGATCGCCCGGAGCATCCCGGTGAGAGCGCCAGCCGTTGCCGGGGTCCCGGAGAGGGTCCCCTGATAGAAGAGCGCATCCTGCGGATGCCCCGTGTCCGGATCGACATCCCCACCATAGGCGGTGTCGTCATCCAGGACCACCAAGGTATTCCCTTCCGATCCTGCAATCCCGGGGACATGAAGCGTGACAACTGGCACGCCGCTCGATCCGGCGGAGACCAGTGTAGTGTCGCTGTCCTCTCCCAGATGGACGGTCCCGGCTTCCTGCGCCCGGGCATCCCAGTCCACCACGCGGGCATCGAGGGTGACAAAGCTCGCCTGCCCTTCCACGAGTCCCGCGCCATGCCCGAGGAAGGCGACCGCCTCGACATCGAGCGCGCCGTGCGGCATCCGATAGGCGAATTTGGAAACGTCATCCTGCGGCAGGCGGTTGCTCCGCCGTTCAACACCACTGTTGCCGCCCCGGGGGTCTTCGTACTTCACCAGGATCGACGCCCGCACTGATACAGCGCCCATGGTCGCCAGGGTCGCTTTGTCGAGGGCCAGCGTATGAGTGGTGGCCTGTCCCTGACTCCAGATGCCATAGCCGGTCGGACCAGTCGCGAATTGCGCGGTCTGCCAGCCACCGGGACCGTAGTTCCCGGTCATCTGGCCTCCATTGCTCAGGCCGATCCTGTTATCGGCGGCTTCGTTGGTGAGGAGCTGGAAGGGAAAGGTGTTGCTGGTGGTGCCAGGATCCGCGATCAGCGCTCCGGGCTTCAGATAGCCATCGGGATTCGTGATCAGCCGGGTATTCACGCGGACCTGATCGGTGGCGGGGAAGTAGACCGCCGCATCGGGGTCATCCAGCAGCCAGAGGACCCGCCCGGTGACCGCGAGGTCCGCACGGTTCCCGGCGGAGGGGGGGCCCGCCAGGTTGGTAGGTGCCGGGAAGGGATGCGTCGTGCGGTAATGGAGATACAACGTCTGCGGGTCGGCGGTGACCCCGGTAATTTTTAGCGTGTCCGGACGCATAAACGCCGCAATGGACAGAGTGTAAAGCTCCGACTGCTGATGCAGCCGGGTCGCGAACAGGGCTTCCGCCCCGGCCGTGAGGGTCGCGGGATCGATCGTCACCTGCCAGCTCCCGACCTCCTGTTGCAGCAGGCTCCCCTGGGCCAGGGCAAAGTCCTGGGGGCTGGCGGCAGCCTCGGGCTGGAGTGTCGCCGGGGTCCGGCTCCCTCCCTGACAGCCCACCAGCAGCCCGGCCAGGGCCAGGCCGGTCGTGATACGGGTCACAGGCAGTAGCGATCGCATGGGAAGAGTCCTCCACAACTGGGTGGGAAAGCACGCAGAGTGCGGGCTGGAAGAGAGATTGTACCGTCACGAGCAACAGGTCTGCGCTAGGATACGGGGACTGTTACCCGGACTTTTAGCCGCCAGGAGCGCATCAGCGCCATGCCCATCGACTTCACGCTCACTAAGGCCCAGGTCGCCCTCAAGATGCAGGTGCGGGAGTTCGTCAACGCGGTCGCCCGCCCCATCGCCAGCGAGATCGACCGGACCCGTCGCTTCCCCTACGAAATCGTCAATGGGCTGGCGGAAATGGGGCTCCTCTGCCCCATCGTGCCGAAGGAATATGGCGGCGCGGGGCTTACCTATGTGGATTACGCCATCATCGCGGAAGAGCTCGGCCGGGGCGATGCCGGGGCGGCCACGATCCTTGGCGCGCAGTGTTCCCTCTGTGCCTCGCCGATTCTGATGTATGGCACCGAAGAGCAGAAGCAGCGGTATCTGCCGAAGCTCGCGAGTGGTGAATGGATCGGTGCGTTCGCGCTGACCGAACAGGAAGCCGGGTCGGACTCAGGCAAGACCAAAGTCCGGATTTCCCCCACCAACGATGACATGACCGAGTTCCGCGTCGATGGACACAAAATCTGGACCACCAACGGCGACATGGCGGACCTGGTCCTCTGCTTCGCCACCATCGACCCCGACAAGAAAATCGCGGGCATCACGCCGGTGCTGGTCGAGCGGACGATGAAGGGCTTTTCTTCGGGACGCATCGAGGAAACCGTCGGAATTCATGGCTCCCACCAGGTCGACACCTTCTATGAGGATGTCCGGGTCTCCGATGCCCAGATCGTGGGGGGCAAGGGGATGATCGGCAAGGGCTTCAAAGTCGCCATGGGGACCCTCGACGGCGGACGGGTCGGGGTGGCCGCCGTGTCGGTCGGCCTCGCGCAGGAGGCCTTCGATGTCGCGATGGAGCGGGGCAAGAACCGCGAGCAGTTCGGGACGCCCATTATCGAGAACCAGTCGCTGGCGTTCCGGATGGCGGACATGGCGAACCGGATCCATGCGGCGCGACTGATGACCTTCCACGCGGCCTGGATGAAGGACAAGGGGATCCCCAACACGCTGCAGTCGGCGCAGGCCAAGGTCTACGCGTCGGAGACCGCCTGGTGGGTCTGCGACCAGGCGCTGCAGATTTTCGGCGGCTGGGGCTACACCATGAACTTCCCGGCGGAACGGCATCTGCGGGATGCGCGAATCAAGCTCATCTACGAGGGGACCAGCGAGATCCAGCGGCTGGTTATCAGCCGATCGCTCATCAAGAGCGGGGCCTATGACCTGGGGATCACGTTCAACCCCCTGCCCGCGGAAGCCGAGGCGGTCGGCGCGATGGCGTAAGGGTTGACAACCCCGGCAATTCAGGCGACACTATGAGTACTTCCAACCCGCCGGATCGTCGCAAGACTTTCGGCGGGTTATTCTCTTGGTGATCATGCTTCCTCCCACCTCCCCCCGAGTAATTGCATTCTTTGATGCGCAAAACCTCTATCACGCCGCAAAACGAGAGTTTGGATACACGCACCCGAACTTTGACCCATTGTCGTTGGCTACGCTCGTCGCAGGCAATCAAGGGTGGGCTCTCAAGCAAGTACGGCTTTATACGGGCATCCCGGATGTGCATCGTTCGCCTCATTGGAACGGATTTTGGAATTCCCGCTTGGGACAGTTGCATGATGCGGGCATCTTCACTTACTCCAGAGCTCTGGTTTATGCCGGAGGCATTCCCCGTGAAAAGGGCATCGATGTCCGGATCTCCCTCGACATCATTCGGCTGGCGATGAAGCGGGAATACGATGTGGCACTGCTGTTCAGTCAGGATCAGGACCTGAGCGAAGTCGCGAAAGAAATCCGCGAAGTCGCACGCGAGCAACAGCGCTGGATCAAGATCGCATCCGCCCTTCCAATGGCCAGGGACAGCAAGGCAAACCAGGGCGTGAACTTCACGGACTGGCTGCCCATTGATCGCCAAACCTACGACCCCTGCATCGATCCTCGCGACTATCGCCCCCGCTCCGCTGGCGGCCGACCGACAGATTAACGGCGTCTGCATGGACCAGCTAGCAGTTAGTTGCCTCGTCAAACAGCATATGTGGATTCCCCTTCACAGGCCGTTGCTTCGGGGCTGGCTACAGCAAGCGCCGGGGGAGTCCCCGGCGCACTGTGTGTCTTGGTGGTATGCCCTTAGCCCTTCAGATCCGCCAGGCTGGCACCGAAGTTGATGTGGAACGGTTGCCCCTCCAGCACCAGCGCCGGAACCGACTGCACGCCCTGCGCCTCAGCCTCAGACAGCCGCGCCGCCGCCTCCCCGAGATGCACGATTTCGACATCGTACCGGGCGGGGTCCAGGGCCTGCACGACCTGCTGTTCCGCTGCGACACAGACCGGGCAGCCTGCGTGATAGAAGGTGACTTTCGACTTGCTCATCCTGTTGCTTCCTCCAGATGGGTGTGGCGCGAGCGTATAGTTTCGTCTCGCTACTACTAAAACGGAATTTACCCCCTGCGCCACGCCTTGTCAAGCTGGTTTTGATCCGATACCTTTCCTGCATGGACTCCACTCCCGCCAGAGTTGCGGACCTCACCGAGCGCCTGGGCAATCTGCTCCGCAGCAGCCAACGCCAGCAGAGTGAGGACCCGCCGCTACTGCCAGTGCACTGGCAGGCGCTGCACTACCTGGCCCGGTGTAATCGGTACAGCGATGGTCCGGTCGCGGTTGCTGAGTTTCTGGGACTCACGAAAGGCACCACCAGTCAGACACTCCGATTGCTGGAGAGCCGGGGTCTCATTGCACGGGAAGATGACACCACCGACCGTCGGCGCATCCATCTGCGACTTACGGCTGCTGGCCGTGCTGTCCTGCAGCCAGCGACTGTCCCGGCGGGTTTTTCCCAGGCGGTGACAGCCCTGGGCGAGTCCGGAGACTTGCTGGCGGCACTGCTGGAAGCGTTGCTGCGAGAGCTACAGGCCGCGCATGGCAGCCGGACGTTCGGTCAGTGTCGGACCTGTCGCCATTTCACACCATTGGGTCCTGGTCGTCAGCGTTGCGGGCTCACTGGCGAGCGTCTCTCAGCACAGGACAGCGCAAAAATCTGCCGGGAACATGAGGTGCCGCAGGAGGGTTCCTGCTTACGACGCCGCCTGTGAGTGTTACACTCCCGCCGCGAGATTCTGAGGGGGACGTGCACTTTTTCCAGGACTCAAGGAGCGCCTGATGCCGCTGTTGCTCCATGCCGCCGACATCCATCTCGACAGCCCCATGCAGAGCTTTCGGCAGTCGCAGGCCGACTGGGTCGGCGATGACCTGCACACCATCCTGCAGGCGACCCGCCTCGCCTTCGAGGCACTGATCGACTTTGCCCTCGATCAGCAGGTGGCCGGACTCCTCCTGGCAGGCGATCTCTATGATGGCGACTGGAAGGACTACTCCACCGGCCAGTATTTCATCCGGCAGATGGTCCGTCTGCATCAGGCAGATATCCCGGTCTTTATCGTGCAGGGAAATCACGATGCCGCCAGTGAGATCACCCGACAACTCCGACTTCCCCCCAATGTCAGGGTCCTATCCCACGCAAAGCCCGAGAGCCTCGAGAGTCCCGATGGTTCCTACATCGTGCACGGCCAGAGCTACAGCCGTCGTGATGTCACCCAGAATCTCGCCCAGGGCTACCCCCCCGCTGACCGGCAGCGCCTCAACATCGGCCTGTTGCATACCGCCCTCGATGGACGTGCGGGTCACGATGCTTATGCTCCCTGCAGCCTCTCTGATCTGCGTCGGGCGGGTTACCAGTATTGGGCGCTGGGACATGTCCATCGCCAGGAGATCATCAGCACCGACCCCTGGGTGGTCTTCTCCGGCAATCTGCAGGGACGCCATATCCGGGAGACCGGCCCCAAAGGGGCGATGCTCATTGCATATGAGGGGACCGAGATAACGTCGGTCGATCCGGTCAGCTGCCACCGGACCCGCTGGGAGCAAATCATGGTCGACATCACCGACACCCGTTCGGTTGATGCGGTGCTGGATGCGGTCGAAACGACCCTGGAAGAGGCCGGCAGCATCCAGTTCGCTGATGATGCGGTCCCCTTGGTGATCCGTTGTGTCCTTACCGGACGCACTCCGCTGCATGGAGTGCTGCAGGAACCAGGCCGACGGAGCTACTTGCTGGAAGAGGTTCGGAGTCTGGCATCGCGGGCCGCAGGACAACTGGTGATCACCGAAGATGTCAAAGTGAAGACGACCGCTCCCTCGGGTCATGCTGGCGTCGCTGCTGCCGACCTCCTGGAGCAATGCCTCGCCTGCTGGGAGCAACCGGGGTTCATGCAGCAGATCACCTTCGACGCCGAGCAGTTGCGCCGGGAACTCGATGGCAAGTTCCAGCTCGACCTCGCCAGCGATCCGGCGTTTGAGCCCGCGCAGTTGCTGGAGGAAGCCTCTGCGCTGCTCCAGGCACGACTCATGGGCGAAGGGGAGGAGTCCCGCTAATGCGCTTCGCCACCTTCGGCTGTGTCCCCTATGGTCCCTTTGAGGATCTGCGACTCACGTTCCCACCTGCGGAAGGCGATCTGCAGGTGCTATGCGGCGCGAACGAAGCGGGCAAGAGCAGCCTCCTGCGGGCGATGCTCGACTTCCTCTTTGGCATCCCCCCCCGAACTCCTGACAGCTTTCGCTTCGGCTACCCCTCCCTCGCCCTGGAGGCGACCTTCGATCTTGCCGATGGAAGTCAGGTGGGGGCACGACGTCAGCGCAAGGGGCAACAGAGTGAACTGGTGCCACTCAAAACTGCGCCAGTGCTGCTGACCTCCATCCAGCTTGCGGACTTGCTGGGGGGATTCCGAAGTGACAGGAGCTTTCGGGCGGTCTGCGCGCTGACGTATGACCAGCTCAAGGAAGCCAATCGAATGTTGCGCGACTCCGGCGGCGAAGCGGGGATCAGTCTCGCCAGTGCGAGCCTGGGGACCCAGGTGCTGGAGGTCCTCAAATCGCTCCAGGCCGAGGCGGAAGATTTGTACAAGCCTCGTGGCAGCGCACAAAAGATCTCCGAGTTGCAGAAGCAGCGCACGGCTGAACAACGCGTGAAACAGGAGGCGACGCTCCGGGCATCAGAGTGGAAACGTCTGGAGCAGGACCTCACGGAGTCTTCCGCCACGGTCGACAAGCACAGGGAAGCGGTGAGCAAGCTACAGCAGGAGACCCGACGCCTCGAGCGGGCAGGACGAATCGCGCCCCTGCTCCACCAAGAGCAGACGCTGGCCGGACAGCTCCAATCCCTCGTCCATATCCCCCTCCTTCCCGGCGACTTCAGCGGTCGCTGGAGTGCCGCGACCACCGAGCGCACGGGGCTCCAGAAGCAGTTCGACTCCCTGCGCCATGAGATGGCTTCGACCAGTCGGGAGCTGGAGTCCTTCCCGGATGACTTCCCGCTTCTCGCAGGGGACCTGCCCGAGCGGATCGATACCCTCTATCAGCAACTGGAAAACTATCGTCGCCTGCTCGACGACCACCCCAAGCGGGAGCTGGAACTCGCCAACCTGCAGCGGGAAGTCGCCAGTTTGAGGGAACGACTCCCCGCCCCGCTCCGTGACCAGCAGGTCACCGTGGATGTGGTGCAGGAATCGGATCTGCAGCAGCTCATCCAGCAAGCGCAGGCCGGCCGTCAGCAACAGCGAATGGCTGAAGCCGCCGTACGGGACGGGGAATCGCAACTCGAGCAGGCGAAGCGCGCCTTCGCGCAGCTGGTGCCACCCGGTGAGATAGAAGTGCTCCAGCAGGCATTGCAGGCCACCCGGGACCTCCCGGAAACCGAGGCGAACCTCCGGTCGCTGCGGAGTCGCTCCCCGGAGTTGCAGGATGTCTGCGATGTGCATCTCCAGGCGTTGCGTTTCGAAGGAGTCACGTCGGAGTCGTTGCCAACACTCACGCTCCCCGCCGACAGCCTGCTGGAAGAGGCGCAGCAGCTGCAGCAACAGATCAGCGATGGCCTCCGGGAAGCCGAGAAGGAACTGCGGCGCATTACCAAAGAAGAGCGGGAATGCGCGGCGAGCATCGCGCAACTGGAACGACAGGGCGAGGTCCCGCTGCTGGCAGACCTGGAAGCGGCCCGGACCCATCGGGAGGCTGGCTGGCAGGTGGTGCGTCATGCCTGGCTGCAGGATCCTCTCCCTCCGGACCTCCCGGAGGTCTGGCAGTCACCAGCCGACCTGCCAGAAGCCTACGAGTCCGCAGTCGAGTCCGCCGACCAAATCGCGGATGCGTTACGAGCGCACGCGGATCTGGTGCAGCAACGTCATGCGCTGGATGCCGAAAGCGCGCGCATCACCGCCATCAAGGAGTACGCAACCTCCGAAGTGGCGCGTCTGACCGCAGTGCAGGAAGCCGCGCAGGAGTCCTGGCGGGCACTCTGGCACCCCGCAGGACTCACCCCAGACAAGCCGTCGGTGATGCGGGAGTGGACCCGACGTGTAAAGGACTATCAGCAGGCGCATCAGGCACTGGCGCGACTCCGGGGGGAAATCGAGCAGTGCCGTCAGCAGGCCGAAGCCGCCAGGGCAACCCTTGTCGCCGCGCTGAAGGCATCCGGGGTCACGGTCAGCGACGATGCCGGACCCGGGGAGGTCCGGGCCCAGGTTCAGGACTTGGTGGAGCAGGCGCTTGCATTCCGCAGTAAGCAGGAAGAGCGTCAGGAACAGGTGGAGGCTGCTACCACCAGACTGCGGAGCACCCAGGACGAACTGCAATGCGCCGCAGAGGCACACGCCATTTGGCAGGAGGCCTGGTCCCGGGTCCTGACTCCCCTCGGCTTGCCAGCGACCACCGGACCTGAGGCGGTCGCTGCACTGCTGGAAGCCATACGCGATCTCCGACCTCGCGAGGTCGAGGTTGCAAAGGCACAGGAGCGGAGTGCCAAGATCGTCCGGGACATACAGGAGTTCGAAGCTTCAGCGACGTCCACGCTCTCAACCCAACTGGGGGACGCGACACAGGGTCCATCGCTGGCGCAGCGCATCGCCACGATTTATCGTCAGCAGCAACAGCAGCTGAAAGACCAGGCCACGCGCGCGAACCTCCAGACCCGGCTCAGGGAGCTGGAAACCCGACGATCCGAACTGGAGGAGCAACTCGCGCGCTGCCACCGCGACATCGCTCAGCTGCTGACCGAAGCCGGAGCGTCCGAAGAGTCCGAGGTCGCCGACCGCCTGACCCAGAGTCAGGAGCGTCGCGACATCGAGTCCGCCTACGCCGACACCCAGCGACTCTTGAGAGAGACCCTCGATGGTCGTCCGGTGGAGTACTGGCAGGAGCTGATTGCGGATCGGACAGTCGATGAACTGAGCCTGATGTTCGAGGAGGCCGAGACGACCCTGGAAGCTGAGCAAGATGCTCTTAATCGGGCGCGGGATCGCAGGACGCTGGCAGACAAAGCGTTGCAGGATGCCTCCCACCGCCAAGGGGCACTGGCCGCAGCGGGCCGGGTCGCGGGCCTCGAGCATGAGATGCGGTCGCTGGTAGCGGACTATCTGCGGCTGAAGCTGGCGGCGTCGCTCCTGCAGTCGACCATCGATGCCCTCCAGGCCTCGCAGGGGAACAGGGTAGTGGACCGGGGCAGCTACTGGTTTCGTCGGCTCACCCAAGGGGCGTTTGCGGGGCTCGACATCTCCGGCGACAGCCTGCAGCAGATCGGGGCGATCCGGGGGGATGGGCAGGGGAAATCCCTTACGCCGGAGCAGCTGAGTGATGGAACCCGGGATCAGTTGTTCCTCGCCCTGCGCCTGGCGATGATGGAGCAGTACTGTCAGCAGCGGGAGCCGTTGCCGCTGATCCTCGACGACCTCCTGATCACGTTCGACGATGCCCGGACCGGGGCGACCCTCAGTGCCCTCGCGGAGTTCTCGTCGGTCACGCAAGTGCTGCTGTTCACGCACCACGAGCATGTGGCATCGCTGGCGGCTCCCCTCCCGGGCGCGCGGGTCCACCGGCTGTAGGTGCCGACGGCTCCCCTACAATCAGCGCCATGACTCTCCCGCCAGGGACCGACCTCCTGCTTGTCCTTAAAGAGGCACAACAGGCTGTCCACCAGACCCTCGACTCCCTGCTGGAGTTGCACCCCTCGCGGGCCCCGCGCATCCACGAAGCCATGCGCCATGTGGTCCTCAGCGGTGGCAAACGCCTGCGCCCCATGCTCTGTCTCTTTGCCGGCGAGGCCCTCGGGGCGGACCGCACCGCTCTCCTTCCTACCGCTGCCGCCCTCGAACTCGCCCATGTCTTTACACTGGTCCATGATGACCTCCCCTGCATGGACAATGCCGCGCTGCGTCGCGGGGTCCCCACGATCCACACCATGCCGGAGTACGGCGAAGCCATTGCGGTCCTGGCGGGGGATGCCCTGCTAAATCTCGCCTTCCAGGTAATCGCCACCGATGCCCCGCGGCATTTCCCGGCTGACCGGGTGGTGCAGGGGATTCGTCTGCTCGGCGAGGGACTCGGACTCGATGGCGTGGTCGGGGGGCAGGTCTGGGACATCGAGGAGACCGGCACCGATGCGGCCCGCCTCGAACAGACCCACCTGATGAAAACCGCCGCCTTCTTTGAGGCAGCCCTCGGCATCGGTGCCACTCTGGCCGGCGGCTCAGAGGAACAGCTGGCGATGCTCCGGACCTATGCCCGGGAACTGGGGCTGGCGTTTCAGATCAAGGACGACCTCCTCGATGCCACCGCGAGCAGCGCGGAGACCGGGAAAGATGCCCGGGATGCCGCCCAGGGCCGGACAACCTATGTCACGCGCTATGGCATCGAGGGGGCCATGGAGCGGATGTCGGTCCACGCCGACCGGGCACGCGAGGCCCTCGCGACCTACCCCCAGGGGGCGTTGCTGCAGGCGCTGGCTGGCTATGTCATCGAACGTGGCAGTTGAGCGGCAGGGGGTTCAGGTATCATCCCGCCAGCCATGAACCCCGGCGCTGAAGTCTCCAACCGTGGCTTTCTGCTGGTCCTCTCCGGACCCTCTGGTGCGGGCAAAGGGACCGTGCTGCGACGCATCCTGGCGGAGCAACCGGGCGTGGAATTGTCGGTGAGCGCTACCACCCGCAAGCCCCGGCATGGCGAGCTCAACGGGCGCGAGTACTACTTCATGAGTGTCGAGGATTTTCAGAGTCACATCGAACGTGGCAGCTTTCTGGAGTGGGCGCAGGTCTTTGGGAATTATTACGGCACGCCGCGTCCGCATGTTGTAGAGCGCCTGAGCGCTGGCAAAATCGTGGTGCTGGAAATCGACACGCAGGGCGCGAAGAACATCATGGACCAGAATCCGGCGGAGCTCGTGACGGTCTTCATCACGCCCTCTCAGGGCGACAGCCTGAAGCAACGTCTGCTCCACCGGGGCTCGGAAGGTCCCGTGGACCTGACACAGCGTCTGGCCAACGCCCCGGTCGAGTTACTGGACCTGCCCCGCTTCGATTACCTGGTGCTCAATGATTCTCTGGACGAAGCGGTCGAAGCGCTCACCGGCATCATCATCGCGGAACGCCACCGCACCCACCGCTTCCGGGGGCAGATCAATCTCGTAACCGATTTCCCCGGCCGCCTGTCTTCGGGCATGTCCGGCCCCTCGGTGACACCCTGATGCCGCGACTCCTCCTCACGCTGGCGTTGTTGCTGCTGGTGATCGTGCCGGCGCAGAGCGCGGCGCGGATCGTCCGGCTGGCACCCCTGCCGGAGAATCCGCCTCAGCCCAAAGAGGGGGGCCTGCAGACCTGGGCCCGGATGCACCAGCTGGGCGGCATCGATGAAAGCGCGTCGCGGATGTTCATCTTCCTGCCGATCTCCCTGGAATATGTTCGCCTGTATGCCGATGAGCGGGAGATGGCACCCGGACAACTGGCGGAACTCGGTCCCTGGACCAATGCCTTCTGGATTCACAGCAACATCTATGGTTTCGCTGACGGCGAAACCACGGACCTCTCGAGTCGCTTCACCGATGCCCGGGTGGAACTCCGCTGGGGCGCGCCCTCGAACGGCGACACCGCCATCATCCCGGAGCCCCGGGAGTCGGTGATGCTGCAGCCGCCGGAGCGTCTGGAGTCCGGGCTTTGGTTCCGCGCGGAGTTTCCCGATGTCGCGGCCGCGCTGGCCTTTGCCGAGGCCCCGCTGCGGCAACTCCGCTGGCATACCACCGATACGATCTTTGTCTTTGATCTGGATGCGTGGCTCGATCTGGATCTCTTCGTCCCCGTACCCCTCCCTGGTACCGGCGTCATTGCGCCGCTCCCCCCCGCTGACCTGCCCACCAACTAGCAGTCTCTAGCTGGCCTATTCGTCATCATCATCCTGGAAGTACTTCAGCTCTGGCGGGTCTGGCAGGAGCGGACGATGAGGATCGCTTTCCTGGCGTTGCGCACCAGCCGCCGCGAACCGCCGTACGGACTGCGCGCCACCCACCGCTCCAATGGAGGTTTTGCCATGAATGGCGGCATCCAGCGCGGCCTGCTGACGTCGCAGCAGATAGAGCCGGAGGCCACCCTTGCGCGAGACGTTGAGCTGATAGACAAACAGCAGGCCCAGCGCGATGGCGGAGAGCGACAGCAGCAGGATCCATGGGAGGCTCTGGCGCATGGCGGCGTATTGCTGATTGTGGATTACTCGCCGCAGCGCTTCGGCATAGACCATCCGGCTGCTCCCCAGCCGCTCCGGACGCCCCAGCAGGACCGGTCCTTCGCCTGGAGAATTGGGGATCAGGGAGAAGTCCGCAAAGCCGTTGTTGAGCTTCAGCGGCATCTCCTGCGCATGGCTCAGACTGTAGAAATCCACCGACGCCAGTGGCCGAATCATGGCGGGATCCTGGGTCTCCAGCAGGAACAACTCCGGGGCACGTCCGGGACCAGATCGCAGCGCCCGATAGAACACATAGGTGTCGTTCATCTCCATGAGCGATGGCGGACCGTTGCGCAGGCGACTCTTGATGCCAGACCGCGCCAACTCCGTGAGGAGATTGTCACGCAAAGGCCGACTGGCATAGCCATTCAGATACCAGGTGTCGACCCGTACATCATCAAGGTAGCGCAATGGAAATGGCGGCAGATTTTCTGCCTGACGCGAGCGATTGCGCTGAGCAATCGCGGTTTGAAAGCCGACGGTAAAGGGGTCGTAGAGTCCGAGCAGATCGCCATGCAACAGATAGGTCGCCTCGCCCAGTGATGGCTGCCCCCCGCCAGCTGCCGGGAACTCCTGCGGGAAGACCAGTTCGAAGTCGACTCCACAGGCGGTAAAGATGTCCGCCAGATGCGCCGCCCGGGACATCCGGGGGGCAACATCCGCGTAGCTGTTCGCCAGGAGCAACGGGCTGTCGAGGATCGTCACCGGAGCAGGAATCCGTCGCGATGGAAACGGCAGCGCACCATACGGCACTCCCCGGGCGATCTCCTGTCGTTCCTGCTCATTCCAGTGGCTGCGCGACGTGAAAAAGCCGTTGCTGGTCCACCAGGGATCGGTCCCGGTGGCGACACACCATTGCTGCAGCGCGGCGATGTCCGCCAGTCGCGGCGGCGCGGTGGGGTGCTTTTCGACCGACACGATGCTGAGTTTGTTGTAGCGCTGCGCCAGGCGCGTCAGACCCCGGACGCTGTTGAGATTGTCGCTGTCGCCGATCCCGCTGGGGAGCGCGAATGTACGCGACGAGAGGGCGAGGGGGACGATCAGCCCATCCACCATCGGATGACGCGCCAGCCAAACCGGATCGAGTCCGGCCCCCATGACCTCATAGCCATTGTGATCGCGATACGCCAGCGCACCCCAGGAAGTCGCAAAGATCGGATGCTGCTGATCCAGACTGCGGAGTTTGGTCGCCAGCGCATCGAAGCGCTGCTGCAGGGCATAGACCCGGAACTGTGTCCATTTCCGCCAGATCGCCCGGTCATCAGGACCACTCTTGCTCCCCGGCGGCAGCGGCTCTGGCGGACCGTTGCGGAATCCCACCACCACCTCCCCCGATACTGGTGCAACGATCGCTGGTCCGGGCGGTAATGCCGGAGTCGATGCCGGCAAGGGAGCGCTTTCACTCCCTTCGTCAGTAACTGCGACATCAGGCAATGCTGGCTCGATCAGATTTGGAGACATTGGCAACGTGGATTCCGGCACAGTCTGATCGGGCAGGGTCCCCTCCAGTACCTCGTCGGGTGTCATCAGCAACCCGGGTGGAGTCCCCTGGAACGCTCCTCCAGTGGCGAATACATCGCGACGCAACAGCGTGCTCTCCCGCTCTTCCATGAGACGCCAGTAATCCTGCGCCGGGTCAAACGCTTTTACGGAGGCGGCGGAGTAATCGGCCAGTCCGCCGACGCCATCCCGACCGAGTCCGGGATAGCAGAGGGGTGCTGACGGCGGCGACAGGACCCAGCCGATGAAGCGGGGATGATTCCGAAACTCGTTGTGGAGGTCCGCCAGGAAGGCTTTACAGATTTCCAGATACTCCGCATCACCGGGAGCAATCGCGGCCCCACGCCCCAGATGACGCAGGGGTCCGGTGAGACTACCACCGAGGCCCAGCTTCTGGTCGTCATTGAGATTCGCCGAGGAGGCCACCATGACCGTGAGTGGCAAATCGGACCGGACATACCACTCCGGTGCCCAGTCCAGTTCGAGGGCGAGGATGAACTGGCGATTCAGATTGTCGGCAGCGTTGACCAGTTCCCGGACCCGGCTCAAGTCGTTCCGCTTGCGGTCCACGGAAAGGGACGGCAGGTCCACCCGCAGGATGACCAGCGGGAGGTCCAGTTCCCGGCTGTTCTCGATTTCCTGCAGGATTTCCCGGGTTGGAGACGCGAGGTTCTGTCCGACATCCCAGGCCAGAAGATGGCGGGGGATAGATGAGACAGTCAGATGCGGAAAGTCACCCCGAACAATTTTCAGATCCAGTCCCTGTGGTAATCGGGGAGGCGCTCCATGCTGAATTGGAAGGATGCCCCACTCGGTACTCCCCTGCGAGGCCGCCGGAGTCAGGGGCATCACCAACATCAGCCCGATGAGGAGCAGCCACCGCATTCCGACGGAGCGCGTGATGGCTCCCTGTGACCTGGGGCTGGGGTGTTCCGCCTGCATCGGCGGTGCTTCCTCCGCACTGTCGGGATGCACACACCGTACTGTTCGTCGGAAGTGAGGGGAAACCCTCCGCCTCCGACCCGGCGTGTGCTACCAGCGCTTTTTCTTGGGGCGGGCGGCGCCGGCCGCCGGAGCTGCTGATCCTGCCGGACGGGCCTTACCGAGGATGTCAGCACCCTTTACCACTTTACGGGCTTCGACCGCCGGTGCACCAGTCCCCTCGCTGCCCTCCTCCGGCAGCCGGTGCAGCTGCGCGATGGTCGGGCTCTGATACGACGGGGCTTCAATCTTGAGCTCTTCGGGCTCCGCCTGGAAGCCGATCAGCCCGAGTCGCTCACGACGCTTGTAGTAGACCACCAGGGCCTGCGCCGACACGAAGATGGAGGAATACGCACCCGAGATCATCCCCGCGAGCATGACGGCATTGAATTCCTTCAGACCGCCAGCCCCACCCTGCAGGCTTTGTCCCACGAGCATGGAGATCAGCACGAACCAGACCGTGAGGCTGGTGTAAATCGACCGGGTCAGCGTCTGGTTCAGCGAGAGATTGACCAGTGCGGGGAAATCTGCCTTGGGAAAGAGATGCAGATTCTCGCGAATGCGGTCGTAAATCACGATGGTGTCGTTAATGGAGTACCCGACGATCGTCAGGATAACCGCGACAAACCAAGAGTTGACCTCCCAGCCCAAGTGGTAGCTGGCGAAGGCCATGAAACCCAGGGCGATGATCACGTCATGGAACAACGCCAGGATGCCGAAGGCCGCGAAGTCGAGGCGCATCCGGATGGTGACGTAGACGAACACCATCAACATGCCCCAGAACAGACCTTCCAGCGCCTTGGTGATCAGTTCACCGGAGATCGTGGCGGAGACTTCCGAGATACTTTCGGTCTCTGCCATCGGCGGACCAAACTCGGATTCCAGGGCATCAAAGAGCTGCCCCAGCTTGTCCGCTCCTTCCGCGCCAGCCAGGGCGGCGGAGGCCCGGATCAGCACGGCGCGCTGGCCCTCGGATCCGCCGGAGATCTGTACGGTCGGTGCCTGCTGATCAATACCCCGGACGATCTCCTCGATCCGGCTGGCATTGACCTTCTCGGCCGCCGCCCCTTCATAGGAGAAGCTGATCAGGGTGCCACCGGTAAAGTCGATCCCCAGCCGCAGCGGGGTACCGTACTTGCCGATGTTGAGCCCCATGTAGAGCAAGGTCACCAGGACAAAGATGCCGGAGATCGTGAACCAAAGCTGGCTTTTTCCAACCAGGTTCCAGGGCTGCCAGTCCAGCGACATCTGACGAGGGGCGGGGGTGTTGGTGCTCATTAGCCGTTCACCACCTTTACGCCCGGGCCGAGCAGATGCGGGTTGTGAGTCGCCTTGTGTTGCAGGGTCAGAGTCATCCAGATGCGGGTTAAGAAGAGCGACGTGAACATCGAGAGGAGCACCCCCAGAATGAGGGTGACAGCGAAGCCCTTGATGGTCCCGGTCCCGAAGGAGTAGAGCAGGATGCCGGTAAAGATCGTCGTCAGGTGGCCATCCAGAATCGCCGGGAAGGCCCGCTCGAAGGCCAGATGCTGGGCGTGATGGAAGGCTTTCCCATCATTAAGTTCTTCCTTCATCCGCTCGAAGACGAGGATGTTGGAGTCCACCGCCATCCCGATGGAGAGGATGAAGCCGGCGATACCGGGCAGGGTGAGGGTGGCATCAAAGGCCGCCATGGCCCCCAGCGTGAGGAGGGAGTACATCACCAGTGCGAGGTCCGCCAGAATCCCCATGAGCCCGTAGATGATGATCATGAAAATCGCCACCAGGGCGACACCAATGAGGAAACTTTCGGCGCTTGTCGTGATGGCCTGTTCGCCCAGGGTCGGACCCACTGTTTGCGAGGAGAGGAGCTTCAGCGACACCGGCAGCGCACCGGAGTTCAGCAGCACCGACAGGTCGCGGGCTTCTTCCATCGTGAAGCTGCCAGTGATGCGCCCGTTTCCTCCGACAATCGGCGACTGGATCGTGGGGGAGGAGATGACACGGTTGTCGAGAATGATGCTGAACGGAAACCCGACATGCTTGGTGGTGAAAACCCCGAAGGCTTTCCCCCCCTCTTTGTTGAAGGTGAGGTTGACCTGGTAGTTGCCGCTGTCGGTGTCCATCGACATGCCGGCCTGCTTGAGCTGGCTTCCCTCAACGATGATCTTGCTCGGCGGCACCGTGATGATTTCCGTGTCCGCAGAAATGCCGGCTTCATCCGGGTCAGTCGAGGATTCCCCCTCGATGAGGATGACGGTCCCTTCCGGGAGATTCGGGCGGTCGGAGGTGTCGATGAAGCGGAGCATGGCGGTCCGGCCAATGCGCGACTTGATCCGCTCGGGGTCGGATTCGCCGGGGACCTGGATCACGATCCGGTCGGTCCCCACCGCCTGCAGCACGATCTCTTTGACCCCTTCAGGGTCGATGCGCTTGCGCAGGATCTCGACAGTCCCGGTCATCATTTCCGGAGTAATGCCGGTGCTGCCTGGTGGCGGCTCGGCCAGATAAGTCAGGTCGACCCCGCCGCGCAGATCGAGCCCCAGGTTCAGGAACTCCTGCTCCTGGAGTCCCACCTGGCGGGCCTGGGACAGGCCAATGACCACTGCAAAGCAGCAGATGAGCGTCAGAATGAAGAGACCGGCTTCCCAGCTCCTGATGGGCGTTTGCACGCGCACCCCTCCCGTGTCGGTCCCCGTGCCGGGTGATTGGTCCGGGGGACACACAAATACGCGGGCCACGCGGGCCCGGAACCGGACAGTATAGCAACTTCAGCCCTTTTGGCGGCAGGTCCGGTGTACGATCCCCGTTATGACACTCACCCTCCTTGGCTTCGCCGGGTCCCTGCGACGCGATTCCTTTAATCACCGGCTGCTGGAGGTCTGTCAGACACTCCTCCCCGAGGGAGTGGAACTGGAGCTGATTCGGCTCCACGACCTCCCCCTGTTCAACGCCGACATCGAAGACCCGTTGCCGGCAGGAGTCGCGGCCTTTAAGGCGCGGGTTGCGGCTGCCGATGGCCTGGTGATCGCCTCGCCGGAATACAACTGGGGGATGACCGGCGTACTGAAAAACGCTCTTGACTGGGGCTCGCGGCCCGCGGGGCAAAATGTCTGGGCGGGGAAGCCGGTGGCGATTTTCGGGGCAAGTCCCGGCTACCTCGGGACCGTGAAGGGGCAGCTGATGACCCGACAGGTCTGCTGGGCGCTCGATATGCAGGTGCTCTCCAAGCCCGAAGCCATCATTCCGTCGGTGCATGAAAAGTTCGATGAGTCGGGGCAGTTCACCGACGAGCGGACCCGCAAGCTTCTCTCCCGCCTGCTGGAAGGGCTCGTCACCCTGTGCCAGCAGTCCGCTTAATCCAGGTGGTACCGGACTGAGGTCACCACGACGTTTCTGCGGAAACTGAGGTAGGTCCGGATCATCACGGCGGTCTGGTTGTGGAGCAGACTTTCCCACCAGTGCGCTGTCACAAACTCCGGCAGGACTACCGTGATGAAGTCGGAGTCTTCGCGCTGCACGGTGTCCAGGTACGCCAGGAGGGGCTCCAGGATCGAGCGATAGGGCGACTCCAGGATCACCAGCGTGGTTCCCAGCCCCCAGTCGGGCCAGCGCTCCTCCAGCTTTTCAGTCATGGTCGGATTGAGATTTACATACACCGCCCGGACATCATCCGGCGACAGCGACTGGGCGTACTGCATCGCCTTCACGACGGAGAACTGGATCCCGCCAATGGGGATGATGACCGTGTGATGCACTTTCACCGGGTCGGTTTCCGGCGGGGCTTTCCCCTCCAGGGTCAGCTGCTCGGCGACCTCCGCGTAGTGCGCCTTGATGCTGCGGAAGATCCAGATCATGAACGGGATCAAAAAGACGACGATCCAGGCGCCCTGCGTGAATTTCGTATAGGCGATCACGCCCAGCACGATCCCGGTCAGGAGGCCGCCGAAGCTGTTAATCACGCAGCTGTAGAACCACCCCTGCGGGCGCTCCCGGACCCACTTCCTCACCATGCCGACCTGAGCCAGCGTAAAGCCCAGGAACACGCCTACGGCATAGAGCGGAATCAGCTTGTGCGTATCGCCCCTGAAAATCACGATCAGCAGAAAGCTGATCAGGGCGAGGATCACAATGCCATTGGTGAAGACCAGCTTGTCGCCCATGGTGGCGAACTGCCGGGGAAGGTAGCCATCCTTGGCCAGCAGTGAGGCCAGACGCGGGAAACCGGCGAACGCCGTATTCGCCGCCAGCAGCAGCACCACCATCGTCGCGAACTGAATCAGGTAGAAGAACGCCCCGCGCTCGCCGGAGACGGCTTCCGCCACCTGCGACACCACGGTGCGATACCCCTCCTGTTCGGCAGAGTAGGGCAGGACGTGATACTGGACCGCGAGGAAGCTGACTCCGATAAACAACGTCCCGAGGATCAGGCTCATAAAAGCCATGACCTTCGCTGCGTTCCGACTCTCCGGCGCTTTGAAGGCGCCGGTGCCGTTGGAAATCGCTTCCAGTCCGGTGAGGGCCGCGCACCCGGAACTAAATGCGCGCAGCACCAGCAGCGGCGTCACCGCCATCGCCAGACGCCCTTCGTGCAGAAACTCCATATGCTCCGGGGGATAGGTCAACGGAGTGATGTCGCCAGTGAGGTACCGCATGACCCCCCAGCCGACCAGGATCAGCATCGAGCCGATGAAGATGTAGCTGGGGATTGCGAAAATGGCTCCGGCCTCCCGGACCCCCCGCAGATTCCCGAGCATCACCAGCAGAATCGCCGCCCCCGCCAGGGGGACGCGAAACTCATTGAGCGAGGGCACTGCTGAGACCAGCGCTGCGATGCCCGCCGCACTGGAGACCGCGACCGTCATCGTGTAGTCGATAAGAAGCGCTGCCCCAGCGACATTCCCCGCCAGGGGCGAGAGATGCTCCTTAGCCACCGCATACGCGCCCCCCCCTTCGGGGTACGCAAAAATCACCTGCCGGTAACTCAGGGTCACCAGGGCGATGAGAATCGAAATCCCAATGGCGATCGGCAGGGTCAGCGGCACGGCGGCAGCCGTCGCCAGCGTCAGGACCATCAGGATTTCTTCGGTGGCGTACGCGGTCGAGGAGAGGGCGTCCGACGCGAAAATCGCCAGCGCGATTGGGTTGCTCAGACGCTCGTGGGCGACCTGCGCGGAACGCAGCGGCGTGCCGATGAGCCAGCGCTTGAAGATCCGCAGTACCGGGTCGTGCTTTTCAGCCATGGTCTCTGGGCGGACCCGTCGCAGACCCCAAGGGTCACACGGGACGGGTGAGTATAGTCTCCCTGCGTCCCAGACCCACGCCTGGCAGGCAGTCATGGGTGGTGAGACGGCGTGATACACTGCGTGGTTGCGCCCCTGGTACCGGGGCCAACGTCAGGGAGGTGCACCGCAGGATGCCCATGAACAAACCGGCCATCGATGATCTGCTGGCCCAGATTCCGTCGTACTACGAACTGACCGTGGCGTCCGCCCTGCGGGCCCGCGAGATCAAAATCGGCAACCGGGAACATCCCCAGCCGCTGCAGACGTCACTGGAAGAAGTGACCGAAGGCAAGATCGAGACCTACTACGAAGCCATCGCGGCTCCGACCCAGGAAGAACTCCCCCTGGAAGCCCCTGCCGCCCTCCCCGCACCGCCGGTCCTCTCCCTGGAAGCGCCAGCGGAGGCGATTGCTGAAGCGACTTCTGCTCAGGCAGACGAAGCGGCGCCAGCGGAGGCAGATGACACGACTCCCGCTGAGGAGTAATGCTCCGCCAGCGCAGCAGCAACACCCATCGCACGGAGGCGACCCACCGCAGGGTCGCCTTTTCGCTGCCAGGCGCGTCCGAATAACCCACTTCCACTGCTACACTGACCTGTTGCGGACCGAACCTCGGCTGCACAAGGAGCATCACACTTCCCGATGACCGGCGCACCGGCGACCATCCTGTTGGGGATTGGCGGTTCCATCGCGGCTTACAAGGCCTGCGATCTGATCCGGCTGCTGCGGGAGCCAGGCCACCGGGTCATTCCGGTAATGACCCGGGCCGCCACCCGACTGATCTCCCCCCTGACCATTGGCGTCCTGGCGGGCGAACCGGTCTATGTGAATCCTTTTGATCCCAAACACAACGAAGGGGTCGACCACATCGGGCTGGTCCAGGAAGCCGATCTCTACTGCATCGCACCGGCGACCGCCAGCCTGATCACCCGACTGGCCCTCGGGCTGGGATCCGATTACCCCTCCCTGGTGGGCTTGGCGTTTCCTCGCCCCTGGGTCCTGGCCCCCGCCATGAATACCCGGATGCTGCTCAACCCCGTGATCCAGGAGCACCTGGCGACCCTGCGCCAGCGGGGAGTCTGGATCGTGGAGCCCGCGTCCGGACTGCTAGCCTGCGGGGAGATCGGGGCTGGGAAGCTCGCCCCGGTCGAGGCGATTCGCGACGCTGTCTTCGCGACCCTGGCCCAACGACACTCCATGACGGACCTGCGGGTCCTGATTACGGCGGGCGGCACCCGGGAGCCCATCGATGCCGTCCGCTATGTCGGCAACCGCTCCTCCGGACGGATGGGCTTTGCGCTCGCTGATACCGCCGCCCAGCGGGGAGCCTCGGTGACTCTTGTCACGACCGTCGAGCCTCCCCCCTTACCGGGCCGGGTGACCGTCATCCGCGTGGAAACAGCTGCCCAGATGCAGGCCGCACTGGAAGTGGAGCAGGCAAGTCACGACGTGCTCGTCATGGCTGCCGCAGTCGCGGATTACACCCTGGAGCCCTGGGAGGGCAAACTCCATCGCCATGAGACCGGCGCTCTCACACTGGAGCTCCAGCCGGCTCCCGACCTGCTGGCGATGCTGGTCGCACAACGTCGCCCAGGCCAGCAGATCGTTGGCTTCGCTGCTGAAGTCGGGGATCTTGCGACCCGGGCGCGGGAGAAATTCTTACGCAAGGGCTGCGACCTCCTGGTCGCCAACGATGTCTCCCAGCCCGGTATTGGCTTCGGGAGTCAGGAGAATGCGGTGCTGGTGATCACCGGCGCTGCGCCGTTCGAGCAGCATGTCATCGACCGGGCCCCGAAAGCGGCCATCGCAGATCAACTCTGGACGCTGATCCTGCAGCAACGGCAGGCACGTTCGGCAGCAGACAAAGGAGCCTTCCATGCGGCAGCCAGTTAAGTCAGGATTTGTACCGGGCGTCATCGCCGGACTCGTCGGCGGGGTCCTCCTCTCTGCGACCGTCGCGACCGCGGCAGGGACCACCCTGTTCCATCCGCAGATTGGCCAGGTCAATGGCACCAAAATCACTGAGAGCCAGCTCCTCTGGTATCTCTTCAGCCGCGAGAGCGAAGATGTTGTAAAGGACCTGGTCTTCTTCAGCATCCTCGCCGGCGAAGCACCGAAGCTCGGCGTCAGTGTCGATCCCGCGAAAGCGGAGTCGATTCTGCAGGAAGTTCACGGTGACCGGGGGTCGCTGATCTTCCAGTCGCTGGACAAGACTGAGGTCAAGGCGGCCCTGGTGCGGGAGCTGACCGCCCGCGAAGTGCTCAAAGCGAAGAAGGCCCAACTGGCGAAAGACCCGGCCTTCGCGGTCACCGAAGAGGAGATCGTCAACGCCTATCTGCAGAACACCGCCAAAATGCAGATTCCGGAACAGGTCCTGCTGTCGGTCATCAACACCAGCAACCTGAAGTCCGCCGAAGCCGCCCTGAAGGACCTCAAAGCAGGCAAGTCCTTCGCCGAAGTCGCGAAGAGCTACAGTGAGGATGAAGTCACCAAGGACATCGGCGGCAAGATCGACCGGCCCATCCCCAAGGGCATCTACTTCCGCGGACCGTTCAAGAAGCTCGACGAGATCGCGTTCAAGCTCACCAAGGGACAGCACTCGGAAGTGATCCCGGCGGCGGATCAGTACTTCATCATCCAGGTCGATGAGCGGATCGCCGCCAAGGACATCACCCTTGATGAAGCCCGGCCCAAACTGAAGGCCACCATCGAGGACATCAAGATCGCCCCGGCCGTGGGCGAGTGGCTGCAATCCATCGGGGAGCTGGCGGACCTTTCCATCACCTACCCCATCTTCGAAGTCACGGCTCAGGACTTGCGGAATCTCGACAAGGCCGCAGAGCGGGCCACCAGTAAGGATAGCGACAAGGACGCGAACGGCGCACCGGCCACACCCTAACTTTTCCCTCCGGAGGGCACCATCATGCGCCATCTCAGGACAATCACCGGCTGCCTGCTGGCAGCCGGACTCCTCATGTCGACTGCCGACGCCGCCCCCCGGAGCGGACGCTTCGGGGACAAGAAGCCGAAGCCTGCCCCTGCTCCCCCTTCAGCGCCTGCCGCACCAGCAGAGGCGGAGCCAACAGGGACCATCCCTGATTCAGGACGGGGAAAAGGGAAGCCGACCGCCGATCGGGCGAGCCTGACCCCTGCGCTGGTCCTCGCGAACATGATCTACTTCGAGTTCGCACAGGGTGTCATCGACTACCAGGTGGAAGTCATCGAGACCGAAACGGACCTGCGCAGCGATGCCAAAGCCACTACCCGCAAGCAGATCTACTTCCTCAGTCCGGCCACGACCCTCACCCTCCAGGATGGCAAAGCGCTCAACATCCTGAGTGCGGAGCTGTTTGGTCGCTTCCTGGATGGCGTGGACCTCGCCTTCGAAAAGGATGAGGTGGTCAACGGCATCCCCTGCTACGTCGTGCGGGTCAACCCCAAGGAGGGGGCTTTTAAGGACAACGCCAAGTACTACTACCTGGCTCAGGATGACTTTCGCAAGATCCGCATTCGCGCCATCAAGAGCGACTCCATCCAGCAGAAGAAGTACTGGTTCATCAACGACTTCAGTTACCGGACCACCGACGAGGGCTTTCTGCTCCTCTCCAGCACTCAGGCTCGCCTGGAGACCTGGGAACAGATCGCCATCACCTCGACCCAGGCAACCTTTCAAAAGTACGCCATCAACCGGGGGCTGGATGCCAGCTTCTTTACTCCCTACCTGAAAGACATGAAGTTCGACGACTCCTACAAAGATTAGTCAGCGTCTGTCAGTGGTCACGGCGACGGATTAACGACGCTTCCGCCAGAAGGGACGGCGCGCGCGTCGGGTCCCCTGTTGGTTCGGGACCGGTCCCCCCATAGGTGTGATGCCCTGGCTCCCGGCCATGACATCGTTCGACTGCCCCCAGCCTTTCATCGATGCCACCGCCAGGATCACCCCGACCTGGCCGGTGTTCCAGAGGGTGCTGAGCTGCTCCGGATTGCTCCCCGCTGCGCCAATCACCCACCATTGGAGTCGACCAGGGACGATATCGACCCAGAGTCGCTGGATCCCGGGCTGCCCGAAGTACTCCCCCATCTTCCCCGCCGCCTCCCGACCGCCGCCGGGCATCAATCCGACTCCCCGCTCAAACAACTGACTCATGATGCGCACCGCCTCGTCGGAGCCATCGAACCCCATCGCAATGCTCTTGGGCGTACTGAGCAACACCGAGGCATCCCACTGAAAGTTCTGCTGTGGGTCGGATGTTGCCGGCTGTGCAGGTTTCTGGAGCAGTCGCTGCACGGCATCTGCGCCGCCAAGTACCAGGATTTGCTGATCGAGGGCATACGCCAGGTCCATCCGTGCCGCACTGCCGCCGTACTCTGCCAGCCGGTGCAGCAGCCCACCACCGGCCAGCATTTCGGTGGTGAAGACCCCCCGGTCGGTGTAGAGATAGAAGTAGTACATCGCCAGCATCTGGCGCGCTTTGTCGTTAGCGATTCGGGCATCATGGACACGGAAAATCCAGACCGGTCGCAGTGCCGCACCATCATCCACCCAGCAGAGCAGCATCTCGCCAGTCCACCAATTGGCGAAATCCTGATCGAAGCCGACCTCATACAAATCCCGCATGAGGCTGCTGACACCCGCGCCGCCTCCCAGCGCGCCGGAGAGTCGCAGCTGACTGGTCAGGGCATCGCTCGTGAGGAACCGGTCCAGGCCGTCAATCGTCCCCAGCATGTCGTTCACATAGACATACCCCCGGACTGCTGGCTGCTGGAGCCAGACCGGGAGTCGCGCAGGCTGCGGCGTCAGGGCCAGAGACCCCAGGAGAGAGTCCGGAGTATCCGCAAGTTCGTAGCGGAGGCTCGACCGGGGAGGCGTGCCATCCCGCCAGGTAATGATGGAGCCCGCCTTGAGTGCACTCAGTCCGAGGAGGTCCTGGACAGCAGGCACTCGCTCACGGACTTCGGAGGGTTGCAGCATCCCGGCAAGCGTCAGGGCTCCCCCAATGCCGGGCTGGTCGCCGGAGAGCATGTCGAGGTCAGCAGGGGCGCTCAGTCCATCCTCTCCCGGCGGGTCCGCCGCGATCGGCAGTCCGGGGGCGGGCAACGCGGGCAACGCCAGGCAGCCGGTGAGACACCAGGCAAGCGACAGCAGGAAGAACTGGAGCAGATGCAGGGACTTCACTCCCCCTCCTGGCGTTCCCGACGATCTGGGAAGTCTGGTGGGGTGATCGCGATTTCAATGACCCGTCCGGCATGACGTGGCTGCGCGGTCGGAGACGGATGCGCGACATCGGTGAACGTCCGCCGGACTTGTGAGAGTTCTGCCGCAGTGATGGGGTCGGTGGCTGTGGGATCCACCGATCCCCGACTCCAGGGGACCCGGGAATCCCGCGGCAGATCGACCCCTGTCGCGGCCTGCGACGCTGGTCGCGCGGAGGAGTCGCTGACAAGTTCAATTTGTGGCCCCACCACATCACTGGGGCTTTCTGTCGCAGCTTCCTCCGACCGCACGGACGCGGCAGCGCTGTTCGCCGGGACCGTGACATCCTGCGCGGTGGGTCCGACCGCTCCCTGAAACAGCACCTGATGCAGAGCCGCGTTCATCCGTTCCCAGAGCGTCTGCGGAAGGGCTGGTGACGTAGCAGTCTCAGGTTCATCGAAGAGTGCGGCGAAGCCTTCAGCTTCCACCGTGATGATGGGTGTGACCGCCGGGAGGGAGCGGGTGATGTCCGGTGCCGGGAGGGGGGTATCGCCGATGCCGGGAATGGGTTCGATGCTGTCCGCTGCGGTCTCCGGGGCTTCCATCCGGGTCATTCCAACTTCGAGGACAGGCGTCTCAAGTGCCTGAACGTCATCTCGTGTCGCTTCGGAGGCTGGGTCTTCAGACCCAGTTCGCTCAGACATCTCGACCGCTTGAACGACTTCCCGTGCCGGGTCTAAAGACCCGGCCTCCGCCGCGTCTGGCACAGGCATCTTGACCATCGGGGCATCTGATCGGACCGGGTCTAAAGACCCGGCCTCCGCCGCTGCTGGAGCAGGCATCTCAACAGTTGGAACGTCTGATCGTATCGGCTCGGAGGCTGGGTCTTTAGACCCAGTTAGCTCAGACATCTCGACCGCTTGAACTACTTCCCGTGCCGGGTCTAAAGACCCGGCCTCCGCCGCTGCTGGCAAAGACATCTCAACAGTTGGAACGTCTGATCGCGCCGGGTCTAAAGACCCGGCCTCCGCGCCTACAGATACCAATGGCATTTGGGGCAGCGCCAGGCGATCCAGGGGGGTCCCGCAGCGGTAGCGCACGATCTGCCACATGAGCGGACCGCTGTCCGGGACTGCCACCGACGGACATTCCACGATCGTCGGCGAAGGCACCAGACTCCCCTCGCGCTGGAGTTGCTGCGCCAGTCGGTAATCGAAAAGCGCATCGGTTGCCGGCAGCACACCCGGACGTCGCAATTGCGCTGTACGAGCGACCAGGACGCCCGCCATCAGCGGCGTCCGGGTCAGGGAGGTCCAGGTCAGCGCCAGGGGATCCGTCTGAGCCGGACTCCCCGCAGCCTCCCGGCTCGCCACCCGAAAAAAGACGCCCACGGTCCCGGAGCCCGCAAATGCCCGGAAAATCGCCCGATGCACCTCGGCACCGCAGGTGACCTGCGGGTCGCACAGCATGACCAGTGTCCCCTGGGCTTCCGCGACTCCGGCAGCGATCAGTGCCGCTTTCGATGAGGGTCCCGTGATGATCCAGGGCTGCGCCGGATGATCGCGGAGACGCGCAGCCAGATCAGGGAACTCTGCGGGCACCAGACAGAGCAACTCGGGGGCGGGACTCCAGCCCGCGAACTGACCCAGACAGACGTCATAGGACCCGTTCGGGTCCAGGCAGGGCACCAGGATGGTCAGTGTCAGGGGCGTCCCCATAGCCTACGGAGTATACGGAAGCTGGTCTGTCGCGATACGGACAACGCCGAAGCCGACCGCGTCAGACCTTGAAAAAGATCACCATCACCATGTCCACAAAAAAGATCAGGATCATCGCGTTCACCACGGCCCGGGTGGTGGAGCGTCCGACACCTGCCGCGCCCCCTTCGGTGTTGAACCCTTCGGTGATCGCCACGCCTGACACAATGAGCCCGAACCAGAGACTCTTCCGCAACAGCGCCTGCATCAGATCCCAGCGGAAAAAGTTCTGCACGCTGTCGAAGTAGGTGTTGAAACTGATGGCCATGCCGGGGACCGTGTAGTGCGCTGAAAAGTAGCCGGCCACGACCCCCACGACGCATCCGCAGAAGGTGATGACCGGACACATCAGGACGGTCGCGATGACACGGGGGACACTCAGATAACGGATGGGGTGCACACCGGTCGCACGCAGGGCATCGATCTGCTCTGTCACCTTCATGGTCCCGATTTCCGACGCCATCCCCGCCCCGGCGCGACCCGCCAGGATGAGTCCGGTCAGGACGGGACCCAGCTCTTTGGTCATCACCCAGAGGATGCCGCCACCAACAAACTCCTTGCCGTACTGGATGTCGGCCACCTGCTGCACCAGCGCAGTCGCCAGCGCCAGACCAGTGAACGCCAGGCAGAGGAGGACGATCCCCATGGAGTCGACCCCGAGAAAGGCCATCTGGGCAATCACCATGCGGACTGAAATCGCGCCCTTGAAGATGAAGCCCAGGGTCTTCCCCAGCACGATCACCAGATCGCCGATGAAACTCGCCAGCCCGGACAGCACCTGTCCCCAGTAGAGGACTACGCTGCCAACCGCGGAAAAGACCGGGAGGTCGATAACGTCAGGGGCAGACTGTTGGGGTGCGACGGGCTCAGCGGCCATGGGGGTATTGGTACCACACCTACAGCGGACGCCCCGTGCCGACCGCTGCCAGCTGCATCACCGGCTGCTTGCTCACCAGGTCCCAGACCGCGATGACCCCGGTCCCGAGGCTGTCACTGGTGTAGGTTTGCCCCGGCATCTGCACCTGCAGGTCGAGGGCCACCTGCGTTCCTGCAGCCCAGGCCCCGGTGATCCAGACCACGCGCCCTAACGTGGACGCGTCCTTCAGTGGCAGGTCGAAATGTGTCGTCAGCGTGAACTGCATCTCTTTGCCACCCCCCAAACTCTTCACTGCAATGACATTCACCCGGTCCTTGGGGTCGAGGATGGTCAGAACCCCATCGGCATACCCCAGGATCCGGCCATGGATCCCCTTCGCCGGCCCGGAGGTCGCGGGCAACAGCGCGACAAAACTGGCATCACCGGCGCGACGATTCCGCCCGGCCAGCACGGTGTATTCCGGGTGCCAGAACGCCTCTTCGGCGTCGTAATACGGCACCTCGCTGGCACCAGGGAAGAGTCGCTGCTCGATTTGACGCAGAGTGGGGAGTCCATCGGGGCCATCCGCGACCCCATAGAAGATGTAGGCAATCGCAGAGGTCCCGCGGAAGTTCTTCGGATCAATCGTCTTGGCCACCAGCCTTGGACCATCCACCATCAGCTGCTGAATCCCCCGGTCGGGGGTGACGGTCCCGAAGCGGGCCGCGCCCGAAGCCGGGAGAATCAGCCAGTGAAAGGCATCCCCCTCACGGGTGGGAAAGCCGAAGAGCCGCGAGGCGTAGGCGTAGCGGGTGTCCAGCGCCTGCGGAATCGGATGCTTGTAAATGCTCCCCCGGGGGAGCCAGATCGCCACCAGTCGCGGCACCTCCGGACTCCCCGCCTGGGCTGGGACCTCGGTGAACACCGCCCAGTCCCCTTCAGCGATGCCGAAGATTGTCCCGACGGTGTAGAGCGGCTCGGTCTGATAGAGCACCCGTTCCGCCTCGCCCGGCACCCGCATCAGCACCGCATCGTCATCTTTCACCAGCTGCGGCCAGACTAAGAGGCGCGGGGCATACATCGCGCCGGGGCTCCCGGAAGCGCTGAGTTCCAGCGTTTGCAGCGCGGACAGTCGTTGGAACGCCGGAGGCGCTGCCAGGGCGGATGGTGTCCACAGCAGGAGACAGCAGAGGAGGAAGGTGCAACATCGCAGGAGAGGGAGAGTCCGCATGTGCGCATTGTACGAAGGCCGGGTCATCCCTAGTCAGTGATTGCACTCTAAACTGTACCCGCTGGTCCGAGGACCAGTCCTTCTTAGCCGATGCTCCCAGACCTTACTTTCAGACTCTCCCGTCGAGTAGGACTCTCGGATCTCGCGATCGCTTGATTTAGCCAAACGACCGTAAAAAAGTGGGTTTCAGCTAATGGCTCTGCGATTAGCCAGCAAAGATGCTTGCAGAATTTTCGAAATCATCACTTGACAAGAGAGAGAGAGAGAGTATTGTGATAGTCTGGTAGTCGCTCCTCGCCGGAGGCAAACACTGTGATCCGCTCACACGTCTTTCTTGGCTCGCTGCGTCTTTTAGCGTTACTCACCTTCCTCGGTTTGAGTGCCTGCGGTCAGCCCCATGGCCCAGCACAACAGTTCGCCGAAGACCTGCAGAAGTTTCGGGACAACTGTGCAGGAGGCAAGGCCGCTGCATCGGGACTGACTCCCAACCAACTTAACTGTCTCAAGTGCCTTGAGATTTACTGTCATGGTCCAGGAACGCTGCAGATTCCCTGTCCGATTCCAGCCATTATCGGCGTCAACTGTCAGGGATGTGGCTTCTGGACCTTCCTTTGCGATGGCAACACATCGCTGCCCACCCCTGGCAGTGCACAGCAGCATTACATGAGCAATTACCGTGTCGTGAACGCGACAAATCGGATCTGCCATGTATGGCTGCGAAAGCGAGTCAATGCCCTCGCCAACAACCCTGCCTGGCAGAACGCCAGTTGCTGATCCCTTCAGATTCCTCAAGGAGGCCCCGCATGCCCGCCCAATCACACTGGTCTGGTTTTGTACTGCTCCTGCTGTTCGGCAGCCTGGCCTGTTCGACGGCTACAGAAAAGACCCCTGCAGATGCCAACACACCCCGGCGTTCCCATGATGCGGATCTCGCACTGCACATCTCGCAGGCCCCTGATCCCTGGGAGTTCCTGCCTCATGGCACTACTTTAGTCGCAGGCACGATTCAAACAACGTACGGGCTGGATCCTGCTCAGCCCATGACTGTACGGGTGCTGGACATCACTTCCCGCCACCTGTCAGAGGTCAAGCTGTTCCCGGACTCTGTGGTCGCACCACACACTATGATTCCCCTCAACGGAGGGCCTTTCGTAGTAGACCTCACCCAGGATTATCGGCTCAGCGAGGGGCTGAAGCTTGTCGAACTGCGGATTCATGACACACAGGGACAATTCGCAGCTTACAAGTTTGGCGTGAACTCCGGGCCGCTATTTGAAGTCACTGAAGCTGATATTGCTCAGGCCCGTCGAGGCTACGGCCTTCGGTTTCTGCCCGTTTTCGCGCAGTACCGGCGGTGGGCCGAAGAACTCACAGAAGGCGGCGACCTGGCGCCGAATCTGGCCCAGCACCTGGATTATGATCTGGCGGTCCTGCGTCAGTTAGAAGAGACATTCACTGATGCACTTCTCATTCACCCGGATACAGGCGAGTGGGACCGCATTGCGACAACTATGACTGATCAGCTCGAGCAATTTCGTTTGCTGGGAGGGCAGCTCTCTCCTGCAGAGGCGATGTATCGGGATCAGGTTGAAGCCGGTGCGAGTATGTGGGCCGACAACCTCCGCATGGCATACGACAGTGCAGTCGAAATGCAGTGGTACTTTGGCTCTGCCGTCCCCCCTCCCACGCCGGATGAGCTGCGCTGGACTCTGGCGTTCTATCGTCATGTGTTCCCGGTCGTTGAGCGGCACCAGACAGACACAACGCAGTCGTATACGCTCAACATCCATACGGATCAGGGCCTGGTCCCTCTGGCTCACTTTGGACAGCAGCCCTATGCCCCACCATTGGAGGGCACCTGGCAGCAGGAAAGTCCGGTGTTCACGCTGGATATCTTCCTCAGTGATTCTGATGAGGACGGTATTTTCGAGACCCTGCAAATATCCGGGCAGGTGCAGGGCACACCGCTGGAGCAACTCGTCGGCGAGTCACCGATTCAGCATCATGGCCACCTGCTGACTGGTTTGACTTGTCTACAACTTTCGCCCTACTTTGATCCGGCCCTCTTCTAGGCTTTCTGCGACTGCGCTGCTGCTTCTCGCTTGCGTGCCAGTAAGCGGGCATAGGCTCCCTCGAGCGGCGTCTTGAGGGCGGCGGCCAGCCGTGAAGTCGCGTTTTGCGCGGCGGCAGCGGCGATCAGTTCCAGTACGCCCCGCTCACCCCAGCGTGCTTGCGCCTCAGCGAACGTGTCACTGCTCAGCGCGCCGGTGCTCATCTCATGCGCCAGGGCGACCGCCAGCGCGACATCCGGGGCCAATCCCGCCGGTCGCGGCTGCGACAGATCGCAAATCGCATCGACTTCCGCATCGGAAAAACCGGTTACTTCAGCATACCGACGATGCCAGGCGGTGCAGTACTGACACTGTGATGCCATCGATGCCCGGAGCCGGACGGCCTCATGCACGGGCTTCTCCACCTGGGTCACCGCGCCATGAATCGTGCTCAGCGCGTTGAGGAGATCCACCGCCGGAGGCACGGCCAGCACCTGACGCACCGTGTTGTTGATCGCCTTGTGCTGCGCCTTGTACCGCCCGATGGCCTCCTGCGCTTCAGCCGAGGCCCCGGCTTCGTCTCCCAGGGGCAGGCGCGGGGTCCACTGGTACTCCGGCGGCAGAACAGGGTCGGTGGTGGATGGTGTCGAGGTCATGGCACTTATGCTCCGTGAAGTCGTTTCCGCGCCTGGCGCGGGGTATCAGTAGCCCGGTTCGCCCAGTTCCCGCAGGATCCCTTCCGCCACTTTCCGGGGATTGGGAGCGTTGTAGATCGGTCGACCGCAGACAACGTAGTCGACCTCCAGCGCCCGGGCTTCCTCGGCCGTGGCGGTGTGGGCATGGTCATCGGCGTCGCTGGTCGCCGGACGGAGTCCGGGGCAAACCAGCATCAGGTCGCGCCCAAACTCGCGTCGCAACAGCGCGGCTTCGGCGAAGGTGCAGACCACCCCATCCGCACCGGCTTCTTTTGCCATCCGCGCCAGATGCAGCACCCCTTCCTGACGAGTCCGGAAGGTGAAGCCCAGGGGGGTGAGGTCCTCTTCCGCCAGATGCGTCAGCAATGTGATCGCCAGGAGCTTCGGGGCCGCTGGCAGGTTCTCACCATCGGCGGCCTTAGCGTAGTGATCCAACTCACGCCGTGCCGCCTGCAGCATGGACGGTCCTCCCAGGGCATGGACTGTCAGCAGGCGGGCCGGCACCCGGGCCAGGATGCTCCGGCAGGCATGTTTCACGGTGTTGGGGATGTCATGCAGCTTGAAGTCGAGCATGAGCCGGTCGCCGGTCCGCTCGACAACCCGCTTCAGGCCGCCAAAGCCGATGCCGGGAAAGGCGACCCAGTGGAGTTTGAACAGCACGGGGAGCGGGGCGAGCTGCCCGATGATCTCTTCGAGGGCGACCACATCCGGTGTGTCGAGGGCGACGATGAGACGGGGGGAGGTCATGCGACGAGTGTAGCGCCTCTCCTTCCCGCTCCCGGGGCTGCCGGGTATAGTGCAGCTATGCCGATTTACGTCTACGAGGTCGACGGCGGGACCTGCGACAAACATGGCTGCTCCGGGCGCTTCGAGATGCTGGAGCCGCTAAATCGCGACCCCATGCAGACCTGCCCGCGCTGCCGCAAAGGGGTGCACCGCATCCCGGCAGCCGCAGTCGGACAGATGGGGCAGAGCGATCCCCTGGCGGCCCTCGCGAAAGCGGGGTTTTATGGCTTTGTCCGGGATGATGACGGCTCGCTGGTGGACAAATACAGCGGGAAGGGGATTGACGAGGTGATCCAGGACGAGGCCCTGCGGGAGAGGATCAAAGGCCCCCACAAGGTCGAGGGCCTTGAGTAACAGGAAACCTGGGCAGACGTTGATTTTCCACCCGTGCGTCGTATACTGACCTCCCCTGACTTGCTCAGGGATGCTCCTTGCGGGAGTAGCTCAGTGGTAGAGCACAACCTTGCCAAGGTTGGGGTCGCGGGTTCGAATCCCGTCTCCCGCTCCAGAACTTCCCGTCGCCCCCCGACCTGCCCGTCGGGGGGCGCGCCTTTCCCCCCCAGACCAGCCCGTTCTCGCCCCACCCAGCCAGTTCTCGCACCGTCCAGCAAGATGTCGCCGGCTGATATCAGATTCGATTAGGTCCCCGGCCCCTCCTCCCGGCGATGGTAGGAATGCCGGACTGCTGTGCACCGGCGATGTCACACGCTGCCGGGAGCCGCACCGCATGGCCCGTACCTGGACCCGCGAGCACGCCATCAACCTCCAGACCCTGCGCAAAGCGCAGCGCTGGACGCTGGATCAGCTTGCGCGACGGGCAAATCTTGAAGTGTCGGTGGTCCAGGAACTGGAACGGGCGACAGAGATGGATGTTGAGGACGAGGAAGTCCTGCGACGCCTCGCGATGACTCTCGGAGTCCTGCCCAAACAACTGTGCAATTCCCCTTTGAAGGCGAGTAAGGCGGGGTCCACTATCCCAACTCGCCTCATGCCTCTACCGCCGACGCCGCAGACTCCTGCGCCTGTCACAGCCACCTCTGCCACGGTCGCGACCACCTCGTCATCCATGCCGCAACGACCCGGCACCTGGGCGGTCGCCATCGTGGCAGTGACCCTCATGGGAGTCGCACTGATACCCCGGAGTTGCAGTGCGCCCGCCTCCAGCGCGACCACGCATCAGCCGCCGCGTGCCGCATCATCTGTCCGCTCATCGATGCCAGTCGACGCAGTCCCACATTCAGCGGCAGCTGCCTATCTGGCAGCAGATTTGGCGGCAGGCAGTCCGTTGCCGTCCGCAGGAGTGCTGAAAGAGGCCCTCAGCCAGCTGCCAGCCGGTGCAGGCGCGGAAACGGCGCAGGTCCTGGCCGGACGTCCGGAGCCTGAAGCCCCGGAGCTTCTGGTCGATCAACTCACGACCGTCTCGCCCGCCGGCGTTGCAGCCGCCATCAGCGGCCTGATGCAGCAGCCGCCGTCGGTTGTCGGCGCTGCGCTGGAAGCCGCCGCCGATCGCGCCGAGCCCCGACTCGCCGAGCGACTCATCATCGTGCTGGTCCTGCAGGGAGACACCCGGTCGATGCAGCAGACCCTCTCCCGCTATCTGGAGCGACTCCTGCGCGCCCACGACCACGAGCTCCCCTGGCCCCATCCGGGAGTCCGAGCCGCCCTCGCCCTGCCGTCAGTCCCTCCCAGCGCAGCACTCCAGGAGGCCGCCGCCGCGGTCCTTCAGGATGAAGCGCGTCCGGTAGCCGAACGGGATGCTCTCTCACAGCTACTTTCGGCTTCCGGTGCGTTGCCTGATTCACCAGCTTCAGCCACACCAGCAGCGCAGCCTGCGCCAGCGGAGCCACTCGCGCTGGGAAGCATCGCCACCGACCCACCGGCCACTCCCTCTCACGAGGCCGTGTTACCAGCCGCGAGCCCCGCAGCAGCTTCCGACACCCCAGTGCCGACCATCGGCACCCTGCAGCGGCTGATGTCATCGCCAGTGACAGATCCCGCACAGGTCGCGCCGATCCTCCAGCAGACCGCCGCCGCCCTGTCGCAGGCGGATCCGGCCACGCAGGCGGAAGTCCGACAGTTGCTGCAATCGTGGCTGGTCCAGGTTCCGGCGGACTGGCTCATCGTGACCATGGCCGAGGACCGGCTCTGGTATCGCCTGGGAACACTTCTCTTCCCGGACGAGGCCGGTCGCTGGGAACCGGCTTTCGGGACCAGCGAGGAGACCTGGCTGATCCTCGTCGTCTCCCGCCTGCTCAGTCTTTAGTCGCTGACGGGTTGCTGCATCCAGCGGGGCTTGAGCCGGGCGACTTTCCCGAAGACCGGGCAGTCTTCCCGATGGGCTCCTGGCAGATATCCGGTCGATACCAAAAACTCATTCGTAATTTCTCCACCCGTAAAGACAAACTGCTTTTTGAACAGCTTCACCCACTCGCCCTTTGTCCGGGGATGGTGGGCATCGAGCCAGGCGCTGAAGGACCCATGCGACTCCTGGAGCTGCTGGATCCGACGGGCATTCTCGATGGCTGCTTCGATTTTGCGGCGATTCCGGATGATGCCCGCGTTCCCCATCAGACGCTCGATCTGCTTGTCCTTGTAGCGGGCGACTTTGGCGATGTCGAAGCCATCATAGGCCTCGCGGAAGGATGCCTCCTTCTTGAGGATCGTGAGCCAGCTCAGCCCCGCCTGATTGATCTCCAGTACCAGCCGCTCGAAGAGACGCTGGTCGTCCTCCACCGGAAAGCCGTACACGTGATCGTGATAGGGCGCGTGCCACTCGGAGTCCTGGGCGAAGTCGCAGTACCACCCTCCCGGACCGGGAGGCGCAAGATCCGCCATCTAGCACTCCATGCCCTGAGTCCCGAACTCCTCCATGAGACCTGAACCGAGCAGGAACATCGAGGTCACGCCGGGACCGGCGAACGCGAAGGTCGCTTTCATCACTTTGCACCAGCCAGCGTAGTCGAGCTCTCGATGACTCTCGAGCCAGGCCCGAAACGAGCCATGCGACTTCTGGAGCGCCAGAATCGTTTTGGCGTTGTCGATGGTCGCGAGGATCTTCTTTTCGTTGCGAATGATGCCAGGGTCATTCAGGAGGCGCTCCAGATCGGCATCGCCGAACTTCGCCACTTTCGCGACACTGAAGTTCTTAAAAGCCTTCTCAAAGTGCTCCCGCTTGTTCATCACCATCAGCCAGTTCATCCCGGCGATGTTGATCGCGAGGATCAGATGCTCAAAGAGCTGATCATCGGTCTCGGCCGGGAAGTAATGCTGCGAGGCCTGCCACTCTTTGAAAGTCTGTGGCTTGCTCGACATCTTGCCGGGTTTCACAGGCATGGGTGCTTACTCCTCTTCCGCAACGGCTGACAGTTGCAGGATATCGCCGACTCGTACGGTCCCGCCCTGGAGGACCCGGGCGCGAATCCCGCCCCGATTCAACAGCAGCTCTTTCGCGCCAGGTCCGATGGTCTGCTCCATCCAGTGGCAGGGATGCGCCAGACGGGTGCCTTCCAGCAGGACCTCACCCAGCGTAAAGCGCTGGCCAATCAGATCATTCAGGGGCAGGTTCGCGATGGTGAAATTGCGACGGCTGGCACCCGGCACATACGCGACGCCCACTCCAGATGCTGTCTCCTGCACCGCCGATTCCTCGATCAGACTGACAGCATCCTCCTCTTTCAATCCATAGTAGCGATCACCCACGATCCCCTGTCCGGCATCGACCTGGACGGTGTCGTGGGCTTCCATCGGTGCTTCTTCGACCGGGGCAATGTGGATGGCGGTGAGCAGGCCTGTCATACCGCCGGAGTGTACCAGCCGTGGGGGTCAGGCTCGTGACGTCGTGCCGGATGCTACTCCGCGCTCTTGAACTCCCCGACTAACGTCGCCAGCGTCTCTTTGGCGTCGCCATAAATCATGGTGGTGTTCGGGTAGAAGAAGAGCTCGTTCTCGATGCCGGAGAAGCCGGTCCCCTTGCCGCGCTTGAGGACAAAGACCTGGCGGGCCTTGTCGACATCGATGATCGGCATCCCAAAGATGGGACTCGACTTGTCATGACGCGCCTCGGGATTCACGGTGTCATTCGCCCCCACCACCACCGCGACATCCACCCCCTCCATGACCTCGTTGATGGCATCCATCTCCCAGAGTTTGTCGTAGGAGACCGAGGCCTCGGCCAGCAGTACGTTCATGTGCCCGGGCATCCGGCCAGCCACCGGATGGATGGCGAAGCGGACTTCGCACCCGTGGTCCTCCAGCTGTTCCGCCAGTTCCTTGATGACATGCTGCGCCTGCGCGACGGCCATGCCATAGCCAGGGACAAAGACCACGGAGCTGGCTGCCTCCAGCACCGGATAGGCATCCGGCGCGGGGAGCGACTTGATCTCGCCAGTCTTCCCTTCGCGCTTCGGACCGCTGGCGGCGGCCATCGCCCCGAAGAGGACATTGGAGAGCGACCGGTTCATGGCCTTGCACATCACCATCGAGAGGATGATGCCGCTGGCTCCCACCAGCCCCCCAGCCACGATGAGCATCATGTTTTCCAGGACAAAGCCGGCCATCCCCGCCGCCATGCCGGAGTAGCTGTTGAGGAGCGCGATCACCACCGGCATGTCCGCGCCACCGATGGGGATCGTCACGAGGACCCCCAGCACCAGCGACAGCCCCAGCAGGGCATAGAAGATGGTCGTGTTAGCCGGATTGATTGTCAGGAGAATCCCCAGCACCAGTGCGCCGATGCCCAGGGCTGCGTTAAAGACCGGCATGCCCGGAAACACGATGGGCTTACCGGTCATCACTTCCTGCAGCTTGGCCCAGGCGATGAGGCTCCCGGTAAGGGTGACCCCACCGATCAGGACCGCCAGCGAAATCACAAATGCCGTGTAGGAACTCACCGGTTCGCCCGGTCGGGCGGTGTATTCAGCCCAGCCCACCAGCAGACTCGCGAGCCCCCCGAAGCCATTGAAGAGCGCGACCAGCTGCGGCATCCCGGTCATGGGGACCGTACTCGCCTGCCAGTACCCGATCCCCCCGCCGATGATCAGACCAGCCGCGATGAGGATCTTGGGCAGACTCGCCGGATTGCCGGTGATCTCGGGATTGATGAGCGTCGCGACCACCGCAATCGCCATCCCGATACCGGAGAGGATGTTCCCCCGGCGGGCATCCTTCACCCGGTTCATCATCTTCAGCCCGAAGATGAACATCACCGCCCCTACCAGGTAGGCGACCGTGATCACGATTTCCAGAATCGCCCCCAGCGTGCCGCTGGCAGCCAGTGTCGGAGTGAGATGCAGTCCGGTCATGGGTATGCGAGCCTCTTGTGTCCGAGCCGTCAGGCGGGAATGTTACTTCTTGCGGAACATACCGAGCATGCGGTCCGTGACGAGATAGCCGCCGACCACGTTAATGGAGGCGAAGATCACCGCGGCGAAGCCGATCCAGGTGGCCAGATCGCTGTTCTCCGCGCCGATGGCGAGGAGCGCCCCCACGATGGTGATGCCGGAGATGGCGTTCGAGCCCGACATCAGCGGCGTATGCAGCAGGGAGGGAACCTTGCCAATCACTTCAACTCCCAGCAGGGCCGCGAGGACCGCCAGGAACAGCAGGGGCATGAGGAAGTGGATATCCATGCTTGTTACGCTCCCTTGCCGGCGGGGGTCGCCAGATTCTCAAGAGCCCCACGGATCTGGTCGTTCCGCAGGCTCCCCTGATGCACGATCACACAGCTGGTGAGGATGTCGTCCTCCAGGTTGAGCACGAAGCCCTGCTCCTTGTCCCAGTACTCGGACAGGAGGTTGTAGAGATTGGCGGCATACATCTGCGAGGCGTGAGCCGCGACCATCCCGGGTAGATTCCCCAGCCCGATGAGGCGGACGCCGTTGTCGGTGATGACTTCCTCGTTGAGCCGGACCCCTTCGACATTGCCGCCGGTTTCCACGGCGAGGTCCACGATCACGCTGCCGGGCTTCATCCCCGCCACCATGGGGGCATCGATCAGAATCGGGGCTTTGCGTCCGAACAACTGAGCGGTTGTGATCACCAGGTCCGACTGGGCACACTGCTTTGCCTGCCCCGCCTTTTGCAGCGCCAGCTGCTCCGGTGTCAGTTGCGTGGCATAGCCGCCGGCGGTCTGGCCCGTTTCCCCCAGATCGATTTCCAGGAACTTCGCCCCCAGCGACTGCACCTGCTCCTTCACCACCGGACGGGTATCAAATGCGGTGACCCGGGCCCCGAGCCGATGGGCGGTCGCGATCGCCTGCAGCCCCGCGACCCCGGCTCCGATGATGAAGACATTGGCCGGCGCGATGGTCCCGGCGGGGGTCATCATCATCGGCAGAATCCGGTCGAGCCGCTCCGCACCGAGGATGACCGCCACATAGCCAGCGAGATTCGCCTGACTGGAGAGGACATCCATCTTCTGCGCACGGGTGGTGCGGGGGATGTACTCCATCGAAATGACAGAGAGCCCCTGGTCGATGCTGGCCTGGACCCCATCAGGATGGAACATCGGGTCGAAGAGCCCGACCACCAGCGTCCCGGCCTTCACCTGGCGGAGCTCCGCCGGGTCCGGGCGACGGACACACAGCAGGATGTCGACCCCGGTGAGGATGGCCTGCCGATCCGCAATGGTCGCGCCCAGTGCGGTGAACTCGGCATCACTAAGACCCAGCGATGCCCCCGCCCCGGACTCCAGGACCACGTCCGCGCCCAGCTTGATGAGTTTGCCCGCCACCTGCGGCGTCAGCGCGATCCGCCGTTCCCCCGGCGTCATCTCGCGCATGAATCCGATGCGCATGGGTACCCCCTCAGCCTCCTGGGAGGCCGACCGGGTACCGTAGCACACTTACCCGCATGGCTGGCTGATTTTCAGGCGGCTGACGGTCCGTTACCGGCCGAAGATCTCCCGGAAAAAGACCCGCATTGCTTCCCAGGCCCGACGCGCTGCCCGCTCCTGATACGCCGCGCCAGTGGAGGGATCATCCCCCGCTCCGGGGTTCGTGAAGGAATGCACCGCCCCGCCATAGTCGACCCACTCATAGGGCACGCTAGCGGCCTCCATCGCTGATTTGAAAGCCGCGATGTCCTCCGCTTTCACAAACGGATCCACCGCTCCATGCAGCACCAGGAGCTCCCCTGTGATCTGCTCCACTTCCCCCGGACGCGGCGCTGCAGGATTGCCGTGGAAGCTCACCACTGCATCAAGGTCCGCGCCGCTAAAGGCGAGCTGCAGCGAGGCGGTCCCCCCAAAACAGAATCCAATCGATGCCAGCTGGCCCGGATCCACTTCCGGCTGACTCGACAGCACATCGAGGGCTGCCTGCCCGAGGCGCTGGAAGCGATCCAGGTCGGTCCGGGCTGCGCCCGCCCAGGCTGCAGCCTGGCTACGGTCGGTGGTGGACTGCCCGCCACCGTAGTAATCCGCCGCGAAGGCGACATACCCCATCTCCGCCAGTTCCCGCGCCCGGCGCACGACATAGTCGCCTCGCCCGGTCCATTCGTGGACCACCAGGACCCCCGGGCGGGGATCGGCTACGGCGTCATCCCAGGCGAGGATCCCGATGTGCTCGGTCCCATCGAAGTCGTAGGCGATCTCGCGGGTTTGCACTGCCGCAAACGCCGGGAGTCCCGTGAGGGCGAGGGTGGTGAGAGTCAGCAGGCAGGTGGTCAGCAGGTGTCGCATGGGGACAGGAGTCCTTTCCTCGTTGGCTTCTGGCTTACGTTGGCCGTGAGTCCAGCATATCAGCCAAGGCAGTTTTGCCGGGCTGGAAAAATTTTGGTCCCACCCCTTGACAAACATCAGAATAGCCATATAGTTGTAGGCATGAACGGTCAGACCTCCCAGACCTGCCTCATGGACTCCTCCTTCCTGGAGCAGGCTGCCGAGACCCTCAAGGTCGTCGCCCATCCGGTCCGACTCCGGCTTCTGGAACTGATTTGCCGGGAGGAAGTCCCTGTGACGCTCCTCGCGGAGCAGGCTGGGATTCCCCAGGCGGTCGCGAGCCAGCATCTGCGGTTGCTCGCCCGTGCCGGCGCGGTGGAGTCGCGACGCGCCGGGCATCAGGTTTACTACTACATCACCAACCCCCATGTCCTGGCGTTACTGAGCTGTATGCAGCAGCACGCCCCGGGCATGGACACTTCCCAGGAGACCCGCCCATGAGCCTCACTTCGATCACCCCCCAGGAATTGCAGCAGCGCATCGCCGCCGGTGAAGCCCTGCAATTGCTCGACATTCGGGGCCATGGCGAGTACATGGCCGAACACATCCCCCATGCGGTGAACATCCCCATGGAGCGCTGCGAAGCACGCCTGGCGGACCTCCACACGGATCGCCCGGTGGTCCTGATCTGCCAGAGCGGCCGGCGTGCGACCATGACTCACTCCTGGCTCGCGCCGGAGCGTCCCAATGCCCTGATCCTCGAAGGGGGCACCAGCGCCTGGAAGACCGCTGGCTTCCCTGTCGTCAGCGACCAGGCGACCCACCGCTGGTCACTGGAGCGTCAGACCCGCCTCGGCGCCGGATTGCTGGTCCTGCTGGGGCTGACCCTGAGCGCGACCGTGAATCCCACCTGGATTTTTCTTGTCGCCTTTGTCGGCATGGGACTCACCTTTGCGGGAGCTACCGATATCTGCATGATGGGGATCCTGCTGCAGAAGGCCCCCTGGAATCGTCCGGCGAAAGCCGCCTGCCAGACCCCAGCGACCAGCACCACCTGACCCGCTCCGGTTTTTGCTACTTTCGGAATCCATCTGCCAGGAGAGCCCGCCATGTTTACTGTCGAGACCATCACGACCCCCGGTCTGGCCCAGCACAGCTATCTGATCACGAGTGGCCAGGAGGCCTTCATCATTGATCCGCGTCGGGATATCGACATCTACCTCGAGCGTCTCACCAGCCAGGGACTGACCCTGAAAGGGGTGGCGGAGACCCATTCCCACGCCGACTTCGTGGCGGGAACCCGGGCACTCTCCGAGGCGACCGGCGCGCCGCTCTACTCCGGGTCGCTGTCACCGGAGGCGGGGGTGCCGCATGTCCATCTCGAGGATGGGCAGGTCCTGCTGGTCGGCGACACGGAGATCGTGGCGATCCACACCCCGGGGCATACCCCCGACCACTTCGCGTACTACGTCACGGACCGCCATGATCCGTCCCAGACGCCGGCCCTCTTTTCCGGGGATGTAATGTTTGTCGGGGATCTCGGACGGCCGGAGTTGCTGGGTGGTGCCATGGCACAGGAACTCGCACCGGCGCTCTACGACACCATGTGGACCAAGATCCGAGCCCTGCCCGGGCACACCATCCTCTATCCGGGGCATGGCGCAGGGAGTCTGTGTGGCAAGAATCTCTCCAGCAAGCCGACCAGCACACTGGATGACGAGTTCGCGACCTCGCCCGCATTGCAACTCACCAAAGAGGCTTTCGTGGAATACATGCTGGCGGATCAGCCCCGGGTTCCTGGCCACTTCTCCACGATGGTGCAGCTCAACAAGACGGGGCAGGAAGCCCCCAAGGCATTCGAAGCGCTGACTCCCCTCGATGCCACCAGCCTGCAGGCGGCCCTGGCGGATCCGCAGACCCTGGTGCTGGATGCCCGTGCCGCTGATGCCTTTTCCGCGGGCCACATTCCGGAGACGACCTACATGGGGGTCAATCCGGGGATGCCGACCTGGATGGGATGGCTCCTGTCGCCAGGACAGCGCGTGATAGCGATTGTCGACTCCCCGACACAGGCAGCGGACCTCCAGCGCTGGATGGTCCGGGTCGGCTTCGACCGCCTCGATGGCTACTTCGTCTTCGATGCCGGCACTTGGACCGGTCCGCTGGCGACCACCGCGACCATCGATGGCAGCACGTTCGAGGCGGGTCAGGTGACCGGTCAGTTCATCGATGTCCGGACCCCGGCGGAGTTCGCCCGGGGAACCCTGCCTGGCGCGCAGTCGATCCCGCTCTGTGAGCTGCCATCCCGACTCGGCGAACTGAATCAGTCGCAGCCGGTGACGCTCTTTTGTCAGGGGGGATATCGCGGGACCATCGCGGCGAGTCTGCTGGAGCAGGCGGGATTCAGCGAGGTCACCAACATTAGCGGCGGCTACGCGGCCGTGCAGCAGACCGGCTGTGCTGTGACGGGGTAACGGCTGGCTCGTGAGGGGGAAGTGACGGTCGCTGGCGAGTCCGGCGACCGTCTGTGTTTAGGGCCGATGTCCCCCTCATTCTGGACTGCGGCGCAAGCGCTGCCGTCCAGTCCCAATCTGTCACTTATGAAAACACCGACCTGAAGGTCGCCCCTCCCGGCGCGACTGGGTCCCCCCCCGCTTGCGGGGGTGGTCGCGTAGCGACCGGGGGCTCTGACCGCGACCGGGGCCTCTGACCGCGACCGGGACGCCCCGTCCCGGCGGCTATAGCGCCTCCGCTTACCGATCCAGCAACGCGCACCAGCAATGGATGATGAAACCGTGGACTTCCTGGATCCGGGCGGTCCGCTCATGCGGAACTGTCACGGCGGCATGACACATCGATGCCAGCGCGCCCCCATCGCGACCCAGCAATCCGATCGTCTGGAGCCCCCCTTTGTGCGCCTCTTCCACTGCCCGACAAACATTGGGACTGTTCCCGCTGGTGGAAATCGCGATCAGGCAGTCGCCCGGACGCCCCAGGGCTTCCACCTGACGGGCAAACACCTGCTCGAAGCCGTAGTCATTCCCAATCGCGGTCAGAGCCGACGTGTCAGCATGGAGGGCGATGGCCCGCTTGCCCGGGCGCTCCCGCTCGAAGCGTCCGGTCAGCTCCGCCGCGAAGTGCTGTGCATCCGCCGCCGACCCGCCATTGCCGCAGATCAGCAACGCGCCTCCCTGCAACAGGCTCTCTTCCATCAGTGCTGCTGCCTGGGCAATCGCCGGCAGGAGGGCTGAGGCATCCGCAAACGCCCCTTGCGCTTCCGCCAGATCGTGCGCCAGGAGTGTCAGGTGGTCAGGAGCAGCGGTGAATTCCATGCCGGGTCTCTTTTACGCCAGGATGCCGACCTGATGTCGGGCGAGGTGAGTGTAGGCCTCGTAGGTTTTCCGCGCGGTCTGCCGCCAGGTCAGTTGTCGCGCCCGCTGCGGTCCTGCCTGGTGATACCGCAGCCAGGTGGGACGATCGGTCAACAGCAGGATCAGCGCTTCCGACCAGGCCACCGGGTCCAGGGGATCAAGGAGGAGACCGGCGTTTCCCACCACTTCCGGCAGACTCGTAGCACTGCTCGCCAGGACCGGAGTCCCAGTGGCCATCGCCTGCAGGGGTGGCAGCCCGAAGCCCTCGAAGAGACTGGGGTAGCAGAAGGCCCTTGCTCCCTGCAACAGCGGATGAAGATCGTCCGCATCGACATACCCGATGAAGTGCGTGGTGTCAGCGATCTCCAGCTGCTGTGCGAGCTGCTCCAGCCGCCCCCGCTCTCCATGATCCGGACCCGCCAGCACCAGCGCCGGAGCCGGTGTCGCCGTGGTCAGCCCCTCCAGCATCAGGCGATACGCCTTGAGCAGGACCGGCAGGTTTTTCCGCTTGTCCAGCGCCCCCAGATAGCAGATGTATTCCCCGGGGATGCCGGCCCGAGTGGTGTAGCCCCGGAGAAATTCGGCATCGAGCTCGGCGAAGAGCTCATCTTCCACGCCGAGCGGGATGACCCGGAGCTTGTGCGGACTGGTCCAGTTCATGCGCCGGACATCCGTGGCGGTCGCTTCCGAGTCGCAAAAAATGAGGGCTGCCTGCGCAGCGCTTCGGGGGACATAGGTGCGATAGAGCCAGCGTGTCCGTGGTGCGACCCCCTCGGGATGCAACAGGAAGCTCAAGTCGTGGATGGTGATGATGCCGGGACAGGGGAGTCGTCCGGGAAGCGTGAAATCCGGCGAGTGATAGACCTCGAGGGCATGACGGGCGATGACACCGGGGAGCTGGTACTGCTCCCACAACACCCGGTTACCTCCCGGCACCTCGACCCCTTCCCAATGGACACCAGGCGGCAGGAAATCGAGGAGTGACAACTGAGGCACGAAGATTGTCAGACGGTCATCCGCCATGTAGTTCACCAGGTGCCGCAGCAACTGGCGGGTATAGGCGCCGATCCCGCCGTGATCCTGCAGGGACCGGGCATTGAAGCCGAGTCGCATCATGCTGGGATAGCGTAGCAGTCCGCTGCTGGGAATGTGCGGGCGTCACGGCTTCGTGAGGCGGCCTGCGGAGGCATCCCTCCCGGGGACCGTAGCGGGCTGCGCCGCCTTCATTCGCGAGGTCACTGGCAGGACGAGGAGGTCCCGAATCCCATCGACCTCCAGGTCGATGGGTCGGGGGACTTCAGTCCCCGACACGCCAGCGCATGGATCCGTACGGACGCCTTATCACGTCCCGGGTCTAAAGACCCGGGCTCCGGCGCAGGCGCATTCGTTGTCGTAACGACGATGTGGGTCCCCCCCCGCTTGCGGGGGTGGCGGCGCAGCCGCCGGGGGCTCTTCCCGCAGCCGCCGGGGGCTCCTCGCGCACCGACCCTGTGGCGCAGCTCAGCGCCACCGCACATCACGCCTACTCCTTGCTGAATCCCCGCATCGACTTCGTAATCGCTTTCCAGCGCTGCTGCTCCGCCCGACTCAGATTCGCGTCCTCGACCCGGGCGGCATACGCCCGTTCCCGGCGGAGCTTCTCCCAGCTCGCATGACGCCCGCTATCTAGCGACCCCTCTGTCAGCGCTGCCAGGATCGCGCAGCCGGGCTCCGCTTCGTGGCGACAGTCGGCAAAGCGGCAGGACTCGGCGAGTGCATCGATGTCCGGAAAGACCGAGCCCCCAGGACTGCTTCCCCACAGCTGTAACTCGCGTATCCCCGGCGAATCGATGATCAGCGCACCTGTCGGCAGACGAAACAACTCCCGGTGGGTGGTGGTGTGACGGCCCCGGGAGTCATCGGTCCGGACCCCCTGCGTTTTTTGCACGACTGCCTCGCTGAGGTAGTTGAGGAGTGTCGACTTCCCGGCACCGGACGACCCCAGCAGCACCACGGTTTGCCCGGCAGCGAGGTACTCCCCCAGGATCGCTGTCCCCTCGGTGGCGAGGACACTCAGCGCGTGGACCGCCACGTCCGGCAACGCGCCGTTGGTTGCTGCCACTGCACTTTCAGGATCGGGATGCAGGTCCGCTTTGGTGAGCAGAATGACTGGCCGCACACCCGCTCCGGCCAGGGCCTCGGCATACCGCTCCAGCCGCCGCAGATTGAAGTCCCCATCGAGTCCGCAGACGACGAACGCCAGATCCACATTGGCGGCCATCACCTGCTCGATGTCCCGATCACCGGACGCCCGTCGTGAGAGCTTGCTTTGACGCGGCAGCACCTGATGGATCACCCGCAGGTCCTCGCCGGTGGCATCGGCCACCAGGACCCAGTCGCCCACCGCCGGTAAATCCGATGGGGACTCCGCCAGGTGCCGCAGCCGTCCTGCCAGCACCGCGGGTCCCTCGCCACCGGGTGTCAGCACCCGCCAGCTGTCGCCGCGCAGCCACAGCACCCGGGCGGGGACCCAGGCAGCATCCTTCTCAGCGGCCTGAAAGCGCTCTTCCCAGTCGGCTTTCCAGCCATAAGGGGCTAAGGCAGTATGGACAGGATTCACAGACTCGAGTGTACCTGCCGCCTTCGCTAAGATGGGCTCTATGACATCGCCTGTCCGGAAAGCCGTCATCCCCGCCGCCGGCCTCGGCACCCGCTTCCTGCCTGCCACCAAAGCGCAGCCGAAAGAGATGCTGCCGATTGTCGACACGCCGGCGATTCAGTATGTCGTGCAGGAAGCCCTCGATGCCGGGTTGACCGACATCCTGATCATCGTCAGCCGGGGCAAGCACGCGATCATCGACCACTTCGATCGCGCATTCGAGCTGGAGACCACCCTCCGCGAACGGGGCAAGGAAGCAGAGCTGGCGCTGGTGGAGTCGGTGTCGCATCTGGCGAACATTCACTTTGTCCGGCAGAAGGAGCCCCTCGGACTGGGGCACGCGGTCCTCTGCGCGAAAGATCATGTGGGCAATGAGCCCTTCTGTGTCCTGCTGGGTGATGACCTGGTCTCTACCGATGTCCCCTGCCTCTCCCGGCTCATGGATGCCTATGCCCAGACCGGGCTTGGCTGCATTGCGCTGGAAGAACTCCCCGAGGAGACCCTCCACACCAAGGGAGTCGTCGGTGCTGAAGAACTCGGCCTGTTAGGACGCACGGCGATGTCGCCTTTGGGTCTCGCCCCCGAGGAACTGCAGCGCTTTCTGCAGCTGACCGCCCTGGTCGAAAAGCCCGCCCCTGGAACAGCCCCTTCCAATCTGGGGATCCTGGGGCGCTACTGCCTTCCCCCCGGCATCTTTGAGTTGCTCGAAGCGACCCCGCCAGGTCGCGGAGGGGAGATTCAGCTGACCGATGCCCTGATCGCGCTCCAGCGTCGGGAAGGCCTCCTGGGGTATCACTATCCCGGGATCCGGTGGGACACCGGGAATGTCCTGGGCTTTCTGGGAGCCAGCATCGACTTCGCCCTGCTCCGTCCGGAGCTCCGCGGCGACATGCTGAGCCATCTGCGGCAGGTGGTCGCTCGCGAGGACGGACGGGGCGGCTAGCCTGGAAAAACTCCCGCCTCGGACGGAAAATCTGGTACATCCCCCTTGTTCGATGCAATGTCGAATGCTATGTTGAGCCCAACGAGACGGGCAGTCACAGTCCCGATGGACATGATCGCACCAGGTGGAAGGAGCCCAGCATTGCAGGAAGGAACCCTACAGCGGATGCAGACCCCCGCCATCGCGGGCGCAGTGGTCAGCATTGTCAGCTTTTCGCTCTACCAGTACTGGCGCGCTGGAGAGGCCTATTTTGAAGCCTCAGCCAACGTGCTGCTCATGACTGGCGTCATCATCACCGGACTTTTCGCGCTGACCTGCTGGCTGGTCGCGCATCGACATTTCGCCGAGGGGCGCGGCCTCTCCCTCTGGTACTGTACCCTGGCGCTGCTCGGTCCTTTAGGACTCATCATCATGCTCTACGCCACTACCGACCACTATCCCGGGCGGAAGCCGAAGTACCGACGCTCCGCCGCGTAACAACCTCCCATCCCGTGATGAGCTGGCAGCACCGCGTCTGACACGACGCGGTGCCTCCGTTTTTGCGATCTGCCATACGGCGAGTTTTCGCCAGTAACGAAAGCCTCGGGGTACCCTACCGCCGTGAGCGATGACAACATCACCGGCCCCTACCTGCGTGATCGTGAGGGGCATCGCGTGCCACCTGCGAGTAAAGAGCGGCCACCCTATTGGTACGAAGTCGTGGTGTTTGTGCTGGTCCGCTACGCCTGGCTCTGGATCCCGCTGGGACTGGCAGCCTGGTGGTGGCGTCGACAGGGAGCTGCATGAATCACGAGTCAGACATTTCGGGGGGCCCGCCTGCTGCCGATCCGCCGATGGTGGTGGAGTGGTGGCGCAAACCGCTCTACTACTTCTTCAAGCTGCTGCCACTGGTCGTTTTGATCGTGCTGGTCTGGAACTTCATCACGGTGACTGCTGAAAAGCAGCGGGAACGTCAGGCTGCCGCAACTTCAGCAGCACCACCCGCTCCTGACACGACCCATACGGTGCCGTCACCGCCCCAGGGGCCGTAAGTGCCTCGTACTGCAAAGAATCCTGCCGAAGGCGGCGGCGCAGTTCTTCCAGAAGCGGGGCGGCATCAGCGGGGGGATTCTGCGCCAGACGCCAGGTCCAGTACGCCCGGATTTCTTCCGGCACTGCCGCATCGGAGAGAAACTGCCCCAAGCGTGGGACATCCCCCGCGCCGAACAGCAACTGGGCCGCGACCAGTCCCGTCACGCTGGACTCGCGCGCTTCTTTGAGAAAGCCGTCCGGATCAGTCGCATAGATGGCTTCCACCGGCGAAAAGAGCCGGACGACATCGCTCCCCTGACGGGCATAGGTCCGGATTACGTCGGCCGCCTGTACCGGGGTCAGCGCCGGACGGAGCTGCTCATGACACCAGGTGCCATAGCGACAAGCGCCATGACGAGTGAGGGGTGCCTGATGTGTGATGAGCAAATCGAGGGCGTAGTGCGTGAGATCGGCCGAGGGGTCGAAGTGGGTCGCGACTTCCAGCCAGTCACCGAATCGGGGGGTTCCTACAGCCACCCGAAGTTCATCCCGGAGGTGTTGATTGACTTCGTCCTGCGTCAGCGACGTGTAGTTCCGCAGCAGGAACGTCACCACGGAAGGAGTGAAGGCGCGCAGTTGGAGCCATTGCCGGAACCGGGTGGCGGTTTCGCCCGGGATGGCCGTAAAGAGGGCCGCCAACACATCAGACTCCCCGAGGTCCGGGAAATGCGCGCTGATGTACTTCGTCGCCACGCCCCGGTCATACTCGTTCCACTCGGCATAGGGCTTCTGTCGTGCCCGAATGAGCGGCTGCTCGATACTGGAGCGGGTCGGGACGGGGATATCTTCGAGGATGGGGTCCGCCAGCGGGCAGTCGAGCAACGGCTGCTGGTTAGAGAGCGCGGTGGTTGTGGCGGGAGTCGGGGCAGCCGAGCGCTGGGCGTCGCACGCCACGAGTCCCGGCAGCAGCAGCAGTACCAACAGGAGCCGCATCCGAGCAATATATCCCGCCCGGAGCCCGTAGGTGGCTTCATAAGTAACACCAGCGGTGCGGCCGCTGCCTACCCCCTCCCCAGCCCTCCCCCGGACCAAGGTCCAGGGGGGGGAGCCTGAGCCAGCAAACTGACGATTTTGTGCTGTCCCCCCCCACCTGACTTTGGTCGGGAGTGGCAAGGGGGGGAGGGTTGGTCCTAGGCGGCGCAAGCGCCGCAGTCCAGGTCTCAAGACCTGGCCTCCGTTCGAAATACTTCACCCGCCATCGGAGGGGCGACCCCCGGTCGCCCGGTGCCCCGACGCCCGCGTCGGTGGGCCCCGGGACGCCCCGTCCCAACAGCTATGCCGCTGTGATCTCCCCCCCTCCCCAGCCCTCCCTCGGACCAAGGTCCAGGGGGAGGGAGCCTGAGCCAGCAAACTGACGATTTTCGTTCTGTCCCCCCCACCCGACCCTGGTCGGGAGGGGGGGCAAGGGGGAAGGGTTTGTCCTCTGCGGCGCAAACGCCGCCGTCCAGGTCTAAAGACCTGGCCTCCGAGCGGGTCCCCCCCCGCTTGCGGGGGTGGCGGCGCAGCCGCCGGGGGCCTTTCAGCCGCCGGGGGCTCTCCAGCGACCAGAGCAGGCTACACTCCCCTCATGCGTATCGCGATCACCGGCGGAGCGGGCTTCATCGGATCCCATGTGGCGGGCCTCTGTGTCGAACGGGGCCTCTCACCAATCGTCATCGATGATCTGTCGGTCGGACGCCTTGGCAATGTCCCCACCGACATTCCCTTTGTCCATACCGATGTTCGCAACACCGATGCCCTGCGACAGGCCTTCGCCGGGTGTGAGGTGGTCTGCCATCTCGCGGCCCGGGTCTCCATCCGGGGGGCGGTCCAGCGCTTTGTCGATGATGCCGATGTCAATGTGCTCGGGACCCTCTCGGTCCTGGAAGCCGCCCGGGATGCCGGAGTCCGGCGGGTGGTCTATGCCAGCAGCATGGCGGTTTATGGAGAACCGGTCCGGTCCCCGCAGGATGAAACCCATCCCCTGCTGCCGACCAGCCCCTATGGTGTCGGCAAGCGGAGTGCGGAGCAGTATGTCCAGACCCTGACACCCCTTTGGGGGATGGAGCACGCGGTCCTGCGGTACTTCAACACCTATGGCCCCCGGCAAACCCCCTCTCCCTATGTCGGCGTGATGACTATCTTTATCCAGCGTTGCCTGCAGGGACTGGCCCCGCAGATTTTCGGCGATGGCGAGCAGTCCCGGGACTTCACCTATGTCGGCGACATCGCGAATGCGACCCTGCGCGCCGCCCAGAGCCCGGTGGATCAGGTGCTGACCAATGTTGGGACGGGTGTCGGGACGAGTGTCAACGAGCTGGCGCGACTGGTGATCGAGACTACCGGCGCGGCGGTCGAGCCCGAGTATCTACCCCCAGCCGCGGGCGAAGCCCGGGATTCCCTGGCGGATGTGTCCCGACTGCGGGATCTCTGTGATGGCTGGGCACCTGCCAGCCGCATCGCGGACCATCTGACCGAGGTGGTGGAGTGGAATCGCGAGATGCAGTGGCTCGTTGAGAGCGACCTGTCGCAGTCTGCAGGCAAATGAAGACACGATTGGGTTGATGGAGTCCGATGAAATTGCTGGCTAATGCCTGGTGAGCTGGCTTACCGAGCCCGACTGACCAGACTTCGCTCCTACGAAACCGAGACCTGGCTGCATCGAACTTGGTGCCTGTCCATTTTGTACGCATTCACCCAAGAGGTGCCTCTCATGCGCCAGACTCTCGCTCCCCTTTCCGGGGCTCTCCTCCTCTCTGCACTCGCCTTCGCCGGTTGTGGCGGCGGCAGCCAGGTGCCGGCGACTTCTGCCGGTCCCGAACTCATCGCTCCGAAGCCAGCTCCTGAAGCCCGTGGCGCGATGACCCTGAATGGTGGCCCCGCCAACACTACCGATCTGATCGCTGGCAAGCACTACGATGCCGGCGACATCGAAGTCACCAACGATGGTGACAACCTCTATGTGAGATACACCCTGGCGGCTGGCTGGACGATGTCCGAAGCCCATCTGTACGTCGGCACCAGTCTGCCCAGCAAGACGGCCCCCGGTCAGTTCCCGTACAAAGTCTCCAATCTGGGCGGCGTCACGGAGTACACCTTTACCGTCCCCCTCTCCTGGGAGTGCGGCACGGAGATCTATCTGGCAGCCCACGCGGTGGTCACCGACAGCAGCGTCGGCGGTGCCGGGACTCAGACCGGTTGGGGCTTTGGCCCCCTCGCCTTCAAAAAGGCCTGGGGCTGGTTCATGACCTACTCAGTCGAGCCGGTGTGTGAATTGCCCGAGCAGACCATCAGCTTCAAGGTGGCGCATCCCTACGGCAGCATCGCCTACTTCAAGACCCGCTTTACCGGCATCGGCGCTGGGTACAGCGTCATGGACAACACCGACTACGCGGGCTGGTGCGTCGACCTCTTCCACAACATCACCCCTGGCACCCAGTACACCGGCAAGCTCTACAGCAGCTATGACAACAACCTCCCCGCTGACCTGCAGGATGACGACTGGGATCTCGTGAACTACCTGCTGAACCACAAGCAGGGAACCCGCGATGACATCCAGAAAGCCATCTGGTACTTCATCGGTGGCGGTACTTATCCCACCTCTGCGGCCGCCCAGGCGATGATCGCTGATGCCCAGGCGAATGGGGAGGGGTACGTCCCCCCGGCTGGCAAGATCACCGCAGTCGTGGTGGATCCGGATCAGAACGTCCAGATCACCATCATCGAGACGGTCTGCGACTGCTAAGTCCCTCAGGCTTCGGAATCGACAGCCGAACGCCGCCGGGCTCCCCATCAGGGGAGCCCGGTGACTTTTTTTGACTGGAAGCAAACCCTCGCAAATCTTGCGACCAGGCCAGCGGGTCGCCTACCATGCGATGGCTCACACACACACACGCAGGCGCAAGGAAGATTCCATGCCGCGACTTTCACACGTTCTCTCCTGGCCATTGCTGGCCCTGGTTCTGCTGCTCGCAGGCTGCGGCGGGGGAACCACCACTGCCATCACCGACCAGACTCAGGTCCCGCTGCCGAAACCGGCTCCCGAAGCCCGGAGTGCCATGTCCCTCAACGGGGGACCCGGCAACACCACCGACTTCATCGCCGGCCAGTTCTACGACGCCGGTGATGTGGAAGTCACCAACACGGGCACCGAACTGATTGTCCACATCACGTTATCTGGCGGTTGGGTGATGACAGCGACTCACCTTTACGTCGGCACCACTATCCCCAAGAGCACCGCCCCTGGTTCGTTTCCCTATAAAGCGCTGGACCTGCCGCTGGTGACGGAGTACACCTACACCGTCCCCCTGACCTGGGACTGTGGCTCCGAAATCTTTCTGGCGGTCCATGGCAATGTACAAAAACAGACGCCTTTCGGCTGGTTAACCCAATCCGCCTGGGGCAAGGGGCCCATTAAGTTCAAAAAGGGCTGGGGCTGGTTCCTGAGCTACGAGATCGAGCCGGTCTGCCAGCTCCCGGCGGATGTGACCTCCTTCCGCATTCGCTATCCCAACAGTCCCACCGCCTTCTTCCGGACTCGCTTCTTCGATGTGCCCCCGGGGATGACGATCCAGAACGACGTCGACTACTCCGGCTGGTGTGTCGACCTGTTCCACAATATCCCACCGCCCCGCCTGCACACGGGCCGGCTGTGGTCCACCTATGACAACGCCCTGCCAGCCCATCTGCAGGACGATGACTGGGATCTGGTGAACTACCTGCTGAACAACCGGCAGGGAGCGGTTGACGATGTCCAGGAAGCTCTCTGGTACTTCGTTGGCGGCGGTGGGTATCCCTACTCGACCGTAGCGCAGGAGATGGTCGAGGATGCGCTGGCGAACGGCGAAGGCTTCGTGCCGGGACCGGACGAGAAAATCGCCATCGTGGTGGACCCGGTTCAGGACATCCAGATCACCATCATCGAGGCGATCTGCGACTGCTCATAAGCGCGCAGTCCGGCTCGGGCAATACCCATACGGCTCCCTGCAACGGGGAGCCGTTTTGCTGTCCCGTTCAAATGGCGCAGTGTGTCGCTCAGAAGAGCGAGGTGAAAATCTGCGCGAGCTGCCAGACCAGCAGCACCACCGCCACCATGCCAGCCGCCACCAGCCAGAGCGCCCATTGCTCCATCGCTGGCGCTTCGGCATGCGCTGCCGTAAAGCCGGGATCTTTCGCCCGGATCCGTACGAAGATATCGGCGCGCAGACGCTTCAACTCCTGCTGCAGGTCCGGACTCATGGGTTGCTCGCCGAGGAACTGACCCGCAGAGAGGAGCTTGTCCATGCTCTTGAGCAGCACCATGTCATCCGGATAGAGTTCCAGTCCCCGCTTCAGTGCCGCGTACGCCCAGGAATTGAGAAAGAGCTGGTTCCCGCGATTCGGCAGAAGGCGTCGCAGATTGCTGACGAACTCTCCATCGCTGGTGGTGCCGCTGGTGAAGGCGTGTTGCGCGTGGTCGAAGTACCACTCCGTGAGGGCGGCCTTCAGCGGGTGATTCATCTGCGCTTCCCGGGCAAAGTCATACACCGACCGCACCTGCGCGTTGTCGGCCGCTGCGAACTCCGAGATGGACTTCCGGGTCGGGAAGAAGGTGTACTGCTTGCGGAACATTTGCGGAGCCAGATAAAGCGCCTTTTCGAAGTGCTCGACTGCCCGCCCCAGCAGTGTGAAGTAGCGTCGCTGGGAGCGCCCCTTGTACGCCGGCAGCCCCGTGGCGTCCCGCTCCACCGCCTGCAGCACCGTCTCATCCAGGGAGATCATCCCCAGCATGTAATGGGCATCGGCGAGACTCGGATTCAGCGTCAAAGCCCGGTCGAGCCACTCCCGGGCTGCCACGAGATTCAGATGGAGGTAATACGCCATGCCCAGTTCCACCATGAGGCTGGGGTCATCGGGGTCAAGATTCAGGGCGCGACGAAAGTGCCGGATGGCGCGGTCGTACCGCTTGCGCTCCACATAATCCTGGGCGCGCTGTCGCTCATAGGCCGCGGATCCGGCCGGCGCACCAGCGTTAGCGTAGGCTTCTTCCTGCGAGGTGTAGTACTTCGACTTCCGCGCCTGGCGCTCGGCAGCCGACCGGGGACGTCCGCTCCCCGGCGGGTCCATGTCCGGCGGCACCTGCCAGCCCTCGGGCCAGCTGCCATTCCGTCGCGCTCCATTTTTCAGCGCGGGACCGCTGTACTGCTGGTCGTAGTCGCGACGTTTCGCGGGATCCGACAGGGTCTCGAACGCCTCATTAAGGGCCTTCATGTGGGTTTCGGCCCAGTCCCGACGCTCCGGATTTTTGTCGGGGTGGTACTCCTTCGCCAGCCAGCCGAACGCCTTGCGAATCATCGCCTGAGACGCATTGGGGTGGACTTGCAGGACCTCGTAGAGGTCCTTGCTGGCATTGGGGCCGGAGGGCATGTGTCGATGGCATTGTACGAGCCCCCGTGACAATCAAAAGCCCCCGGCGGTCACCGGGGGCGTGTGAAATCGCTCGCAGGACGACTTACCAGGTCAGGTTGGACTGCAAACCCAGCAGGTAGGCATCCCGCGTCCCGACCTGCGTCCGGGTCTGTGTCCCGGCACCAGGGTCGAAGTCGACACTGGGTGAATTGAACGTGCCGGCGATCCGCGGCTCATTGAGCGCGTTGATCGCTATGAACACCGCGTCTTCATCGGATGTTCCACCATAAGTGGCCACACTCTCGTACAAACCAGCCGCGCTCAGTGCCAGGATATAGGCATCCGAAGCACCAGCACTGCTCCGGTTCACGACTCCACCGCCGGGGTCAAAGTCAACGGTGCCAGTAAAGTTGCCGCTGATCCGTACCGCGCCTGCCGATGTCAGCGCGATGGCTCGTCCCTGATCCAGCAACGTGCTCCCCCAGAAGCGACCATAGTTCAGCACACCGAGGGTGAGTGGCCAGGATGTCAGATAGGCATCCTGATCGCCCGCTGACGTACTGGTCACCGCCGTACCGTAGGGGTTGAAGTTCACCGTACCCGTGTACCCCCCGGTGACAAAGACGGTCGTGGCATTCAGCGCGATGGCATTGGCGTACTCGTTTGTGGCGCCGCCCCACCGGCGATTCCCTACATAGGCTCCTGCCAGCGAGACCCCGCAGTAGAAGGCATCAAACCCTCCATTGGATGTCAGCGAGGTCGTACCGGAAGTGGGGTTGAGATCCGCCGAACCCTGGAAGTAGCCGCTCATCCAGATGGTGCCATCGCTCGCCATCGCGACGCCGGTGATCAGATCGGTACCCGTCCCACCAGAGAGCCCCCCATGCAGGAAGGTGGCCGGCATATCGAGGGTCACATAGAAGCCGTCGAAGCTCCCAAAGTTTGTTCGCATCTGCACCCCGGCACCGGGATCGAAGTCCGCATTGCCGCTGACGCTGCCGCCGATGGCAAAGCGTGATGCTCCAGGCTGCTTCGAGATCGTGCTGATGCGCACCAACGCCCCACCACCGGCGAACTGATCCACCCGCACGAACTCGCCCGCCGCCTGGGTCAGGTGCAGCAGGTAGCCATCGCCAGCGCCAACCCGCGACAGGGTCTGGACGCCAGCGCCGGGATCAAAGTCCATACTGGTTGACACAAAGTACCCCCCCACGACCACGTTGCCATTTTCCAGATTCGCAATGGCGAGTCCGAATTCCTGGCCAGTACCTCCCACCGTCGCCACCCAACGGAACGCGCCATAAGGATCCAGGGAAAGGCAGTAGATATCGTCAGTGCCCGCACTGGTGCGATTCTGTGTCCCGGCGCCGGGGTCGAAGTCGACAGTTCCCTGGAAGGTCCCGGCAATGTAGGCATTCCCACTGCCATCCAGACAGACCCCAATCGCCGTGGTGACTCCACCCGAAGCTCCCCAGGTCATGGCGAAACTGGATGTCAGCACCGTGCCCACCCGGGTCGGGGAGAACGCGGTCCCGGTCGCGCTTGTGGGATGCAATGGATCAGTCGCGTAGGTGGTGAACGTCACCGATGAGGTGCCTGGGTTGGTGTACGGCCCCAGCCCCGTGATCGGAAACGACGTCCCGCTCGCTTTAGGCGAGCCGGGAGTGAGGTTGTCATACACCCGGAAGGTGATGAGGTCGCCTTCGGGATCTGTGACATTGAAACCTGGCACTACAGTTCCGGCGTTCATCTGGAAACTCTGACCACTCTGAATGGTGCTCGCCGCCAGGCTCACATTGGTCAGCGGCATGATCGTTGGCGCACGGTTGGCACCCAGGGTTGTCGACAGATTGGGGGCATCAATGGGGGTCACCACGATGCCATCGCTGTAACGCACGTTGATGGTTCGGACCTGCGGGCTGGCAGTGGAATTGGCCCAGATGCCCGACGGCGAGGTGTAGGTCGGGAGCGGGGCATACGGCGGATTAATGACCCCCGCCACCACGAAACTGTTGGCTCCTCCATCCCAGTCAATCTCCACCGTGATGGGATTGTTGTCCGGCTCAAAAGCACTGGTGACCTGCACGGTATGGGTGGTCGACAGCCCGGAAATCACGGTCCCCGGAGTCGAGAAGGTCGCCACGGGTGGATCGTTCGGTACGGTCATGACCACCTGGAAGGCCTGATACGCCACCGGCTCGGGCAGGGCATCCGACCCGGTCAGCGGCAGTGGCGGGACCACCGCGCCGTTCAGCGGGAAGTACCAGGTGATCCGGCTGGCAAGGTTGATTTCGGGGTCGGCCACCCGGACCAGGCCGGTGTACAGCCCGTTGACCTGCCCCGACGTGATCGACTTGGTGACAGTATGCCGGAAGTAGAGCGGATCCCCTGGCTCCCCGCTGTCCTGCGCCGCATCCCCACCATACGCGCTGTCATCATCTGTCAGTGCGCCACCGGGGAAGGTCACGACTGCCGTGGCATCCCCCAGGACTCCCGGAATACAGACACTGAGGCTGGGGGCACCATTCGCACCGACCGGGACCGTCATCGGGTTGGGATCATCCGCGAGGTCAGCTGCACTGGTGCCGGTTGCCCGGGCATCCCAGTCGACGACATGAAAGCGAAGCTCGCTGGCCGAGATGGCATTTGTATAGAACCCGCCTCCCTCACCGAGGAAGCTGATCCGCTCCACATCAAGCGACCCATGCGGCTCGCGATAGATAAAGTTCGTCACATTGGCCGGGCTGGAGGGCAATCGATTGGCGCGCTTCGCTACGCCCGAGGCACCACCCCGGGGGTCCGTGAACTTCGCCAGTAGCGCGACATCGAAGCTGAAGCCCGCACCCAGCTGGGAGCGTCGGAGGGAAATCGTGTCCCGGATCGCCTGCCCCTGATGCAGCACACCGTAACCGGTCCAGCCATTCCGATTCGGGCCGATGTTCGTGCCCTGCCACCCGGTGGTGGCGTTGTAGTTCCCCGTTACCGTGCCACCATTGCTGATGGCTGAGCCGGTATTGGGATCCAGGCGGGGGTCCAGAGTCTCGTTCACCAGTGCGCGATACGGAAAGGTGTTCGCGAGGAATCCGCTGATGTCCAGCAGGTCATTCGGCTTGTAGTACCCATCGGCGTTGGTCACCAGGTTGGTGTTCACCAGCACGCTGTCGGTTCCGGAGAAGTAGGTGCTGCCGATGATGCTTGGGGTATCCACCATGTAGAGCACCCGGCCACTAATGCCCAGGTCCGCCCGATTCGCGGCGGTCGCAGGAGCGCTGAGGTTGCTGGGGGCCGGGAAGGGATGCGCCAGCTGGTACGTCAGATCGACGGTCGTTGCCGTCCCGGTAACTCCCACGATCTTGAGGTCCGAGGGCTTGAAGTAAACCGAGATGTCCAGTTCATACTGGTCATCAGTCGCCTGTCCACTCCGACTCTGCGCTAGCCCGGCGGTTGCCGTCAGCGTTGACGGGTCCACAGAGATTCGATAAAGCGCGGTTGCCCCCTCGAACACTCCGGCACCATCCACAAGCCCACCTATGCCGGCAGACGGGGATTCCGTGCGGGGTCCAGCAGCAGCTTGTGGAAGAGGAACGGATGAAGTGCTGAGCGGCGACTGATCGGCGGTAGGCAGCGTTGCTGAGCCACCGGAACATCCGACCAGCGCAAGTGCGACTGCGGGGAGCAGCCAACGCATTTCAGGCATGGTGAGCCTCCTTGAATGCGAGATGTGCGTGAGCAGGTTAGCTGTGCATTGTGGGCCTGATTTTGGCCAATTGTCCAGTGAAACAGCCCTCAAGATGCGAGTTGGCCGCATCACAACCACGCCACTTTTATCCCTTGGTCGGGAAGGCTCCGGCACGCAACAAAATCACGGTCACTAAAAACAGCAGGATGCCGAAGGCCCACGCGAAACCATTGTAAATCTGCAGCACCAGACGACGCTGTCGTTCTTCGGCCTGATCCTCCACCAGATGCTGTCCCAGGGCCATCACCTGCGGATCCGTGGGCGCCAGGGCGTGGTACCGCTCCAGATAGAACTGCGCGGGCTCATAGTGACGCAGCTTCAGGTGGAGCTTGTGCAGCAGCAACCAGGGCTTCGCGAGATGTGGCGCCAGACTCGTCGCCCGCTCCCCCAGGACCACCGCCTCTTCCCAGTACCCCTGTCGTGCCCGCAAGAGGGCAAGGTTGTAAAAGCCCTTCGCCCCTTCCTCAACGCGCAGTTGCTCTTCCAGTTGTTGCAGGCGCAGATTGATCTCGCCATAGAGGGGATCGCCCTGCTTCAGTAGTCGCCCGAACTCGGCATACAACAGGATGGCGTGTTGAAATGCCTTCTCGAACTCCGCCGCCTGCGCTTCCAGATAGAGGGCTGCCAGCCCTGCCCGCTGGTCCACTTCCCGGGCGAGTTCCAGCCGGACCCGGCCATCAGTGATCTGGCCCTGTGCGATTTCCAGGGCCGCCTCCCTCAGGAGATGCGCGGCAAAGCTGGTGAGGGCGCGATGGGCCTCCAGGGGAGAGGCGCAATGGGGGCACTCATCGGGGACAGGATCTTGCAGTTCGCCTTCACAAAACGGACACTCTGGCAATAGCCCTAAGCCGAACTCCTGCAGCAGCGCATCAACGCTTCCGCCGCCCCCAGGGAAGGGCAGCGACCCGGGGACCATGTCCGGTGCGAGGGGTTCAGCAGGCATACGGCTGTCAACTTGGGAGTATAGCGGGAAGCCCGACAGAAAAATACGTCAGGACCAGGCGGGGCGCAGTTGGGCCGCCTGCCACTTCCGGATGCCCCGGAAGCTGGTCAAAATCAGAATCAGCATCCCGGCGATGATCCAGACCCAGCGACTCTCTCCTTCTGGTGCCGACTGCTTGCGCAATTCCGGAGCCTGTCGCAGATGTGTCAGCAGGCTGTCGGTGGCCAGATAGAGATGCCCCTGTTCACATTCGAGGGCGACCCGGGCCGTCAGTTGCCGGAGGGTCCAGGGATCGAGGGTTTGCTGAAGGGCGTCATCAAACACCAGCGCCATCCGATGCTGCTCGGGGACCAGCAACAGGAGAAACGACCGTTCCCCCATTACGCCCTGGGCTTGCCATTCCGCGAGCGTCCGCTCCCCATACCCGGGTAGATCCCAGGTGCCTTGGGCCGGTAGCGCGAGGACCGTCCCTCGTACCTGCAAGTCCTGCTCCAGTTCCCGGAGCGCTCGCTGCAGGCCCGCGATCTGCCCCGGACTCAGGACCCCGGCGGTGTCCTGGACCGCTCCCACATAGGCGGGATAGCTCCACGCTGGCATCGCGAAGAGGAGCCCAGTCAGGATGACCAGCAGGAGTCGCATCAGATTAAGGTCGATGAAGCGCCCCAGAGTGTGAACCGGCCCCGGGCCCCCGAACTGGAGTACCCTTCCCGCTGGCGATGCCGGCCTCACTTACGATCCTCCTGGGTTCCGCCGCTCTTAGCGCAGCACTGGGCTGGAGTTGTGCTGCCTGGCGCGGCTGGAGTCCCCGACAACGACCCCTCGCGCTGTTGCTGGGGATGCACCTGGGACCTCTCGGCTGGCTGGCAGTCCTCCTGGCCCCACGACGTCGTTGACCGCCCGCCGGGTCGGGATAACAGTACACTCAGCCCCATGCCCCCACGCGCCAAACCGGTCTCCGCTTCCCGCTCCGAAATGGTGGAGCTGATCCTGCCCAACGACGCCAACCCCTACGGCTACATCATGGGGGGACGGGTCATGCATCTGGTCGACATCTGCGGCGCCCTGGCGGCCTCCCGCCACGCCGAGGGGTATGTGGTGACCGCCTCCATCGACTCCATGGCATTTCTGCGGCCTATCCGGGTCGGCGATCTCATTGTCCTGAAGTCTTCGGTGAATGCCGTCAACGACACCAGTATGGAAGTGGGCGTCAAAATCTGGGGGGAGGAGATTCTCACCCAGCGACGATTCGTGACCGGCTCGGCGTATGTCACCTATGTCCATATGGCGGGTCCCGACTTTCGCCCCACGGAAGTCCCGGACCTGATCCTGGAAACACCCGAAGATGAACGCCGTCATGCCGGAGCGGCGGATCGTCGCGCGCTCAGACTCCAACTTCGGGATCAGCTGCGAGAACGGGCGCGTCAGGCGGGCGGGGAAGTCAGGTAGGTACTCACGACCCACTCCGCCAGGGGGCGGAGCTGCGCAGCGGTCGCTTCTGAAGTCGGGACCGAGAACGTCAGGGTCAGCTGCACGGCCTGCGGGTCCACCACCTGCTGCAGCATCTGCCCATCGGGATCTTCATCCACCCATCGCGGCATTGATGACTCATCCACCGGAGGCAGCGTATCGAAGCTCCCCGGTGGGGCCTGCATCGCTTCTTCGACCAGCGTCGCCCGGGGTGCATCGAGTTCCGTCCGGGGGCGCAACGCCCAGGTGGGCGATTCCCGGAGGAGCACCCGCACCTCCAGCCAGGGGGAGTCGGCGGCAGCACTCCGCTGGGCACTCGACGCTTCCCGTGCCGCTCCGATGACCGCAGGCTGCTGCCGGAGCCATTGCAGCAATTCCACGACCTGCCGGCCATCGACCACGGTGTCATGTGCCTTGAGTTCGGTACCTGCGCTGATGGTCATCCGCCGCGTGCATGGCGCAACATCACAATCCCGCAGGTCAACGGCACGAAAAAGTTGGGCCGTGCCCGGCGGTCGCTGCTCCTCGGGCCAGAGGGCGGGATCGTGGGCAATCCGCAAGTCCAGACGGGCTATCTGGTCGGGCTGCGCGAGCAGATCGGGGAGGTCGGATGCCAGTAGCCCGCGAATCGTCCCCGGCAACGCGCCATCCGACAGCACTAACAACGGCGCGAGCTGCTCCGGCGTGTAAAGCGCCTCAGGGTTGATGTCGACCAGTCGCTCGGGGCGCTCTTCTGTGATCGGAGCGAGGCCATCGTGCTTCGCGCCCTGCTGTGCGGCCTTTTCAGAGCAGCTGATTGCGCTGAGCAGCACAACCACTGACACAGCCCAGAGCGCAGCAACTCCCCTGCCCGGACCGAGCCGGGAGCGGTTAGCACAGCTGCGCCAGGGCATCACTTACTTGCCCTGGCCGGGCTGGGGCAGGTTCTCCGGCGAAGGGTCCTGGTAGTCGAGGTCTTTGCCAGAGAGTGACGCCGCTTCATAGACTGCGACCTTGATCGGCTGGCCGTCTTTGATGGCGTAGAGATAGACCTTCTTCAGGCCGGACATGCGCCCTGAGGACTCGGCGTACCACTGCATGACGGTCATAATCGCTTCTTCGAGCTTCTTTGGATCGCTGTCATCGAGCACCTGCACGTTCATGGAGCCTGATTTCCGCAGACCGGGGAACGTGGGCTTGCCGATGATCGAGTGGAAGCCGGTGGCTGAGTTGTACCGCTCCAGCACCGCCTCGTGGACTCCCAGCTCCTTCTGGCGCTGCGGATCAATCAGATCGCCACAGCCGATCAGCGTCAGGAACGAGATCAGCAACAGGCACCAGATACCGATGCGGGGAGCGGACAGACTGACGAGCACGCGGGGCCTCCTCGATTGCGCCATCGGTCAGTGTTGACCGATGGGCTGACATACCACGGGGGCTAGTGTACGGCACCTCCTGACCGGTGTGCAGTCTGACCAAAATGCAGACACCTGCGCCGTAACTATTGAACAAATACAGGACACTTCCAAATTGAATCAGTTGCTACGCACTCTCTCTCCCGTGATACTCCCTGCCATTCCGCCGGACAACCGAAACCGTCACGCCCGACCCACGAGGATCGAATGTCACCGTCTTCAGATCAAATTGCTCTTATCGCGGCTGCGATGCCAGCCTTGCCTCCTCCCGAGGCACCGGAGGAATTGCATAACCTTGCCCGCACCTACGGTGGATCGCTCCTGAATTATCACCGGGTGGTGGCGCAAGCGCTCGGCATACTGGAAGCGCAGGCCGGACTTGTCCGGACTTTGGCGACCCCAACTGACGAATTGTCTTCGACCGATCGCTGTCTGATCGGACTGATGACCGCGATCGCGGATGAATGTCCTTACCTCGGACAAATGGTCCGTTTCAATCTGCAATCAATCGCCGGAAAGGACACGCTCCCCTCAGAGGAGACGATCACGGGGCTCTGGGAAGGATTTGACCATCCACCAGCGAATGGGCGGGTCCGGGAGATCTGCCGTTATGCCCGGCGGGTAGCGTCGAATCCCAGGGCCGTGACACCAGAGGATTTCACCCGCCTGCGGGGGGTCGGGTTGTCCGAGGCAGCGATCCTCGAAATCGTGCAGATCGTGGCCTATTGCCGGTATGTGGCAGTGACCATCCAGGGACTGGGGATTCAGTCTGATCTGGACGAAGACTCGCTGAACCGTCGACTGGCCAGCCTGCGTCAGCCGGGCTGACCAACATTGCCTTCTGATCACAGCACCCCACCGACTTCCCCATGACAGGGGCAATCCAGCCTGCGTCAGCCTGGCTGACCAACATTGCATCTCATTGGCAGGAGTTGTATCTGGTGCAGCGACTCTAAGGCAGTACAGTCAGCGTCGGCGACCCTGCGAGCCGGCGTCCGGACGTGTCTGTCACAGGAGCCGCTCCATGCCATCGCACTTCGCCTCGCGCCCCTTTCCCCTCACTGACTGGGCTCTGCCTCTCATCATGGCGACCTCCCTGGCCCTGATCGCGCTCCCCGGACAGGCCCAGGCCGACGATTTCGCCACCAGCCTGCGGGGTTTCGGCGGCTACGCCATGCTGCGTCAGGGCGACCTCCACGGCGCCTCTGACTTTTTCCGTACCGCCTACGCGAAGCAGAACCATGACCCGCTCATCCTGCAGGGCCTGGGCGAAGTGGCGATCTATGAGCATGATGCGACCACCCTCGCGGCCTGCCGGGGGCTGCTGCTGCAGGTGGGGGCGACCGATCGTCTCGCCTGGCTCGATGCACGGCTGGCCCATGCCCGCGGCGAATGGGGTAATGCCCTCGCGCAGTACAGCGTCTTTTTGACTCGTCAGGAATGGGCTGGCATGGCCCTCGAAAGCATCCAGGCGATTCATTTCGAAGTCGGGGATCGGCCGTTCCGCGCCCTGCTCAGCGGTCTGGCAAGCACCGATGCCGCAGCTGCCGACCGCCTGGCCCAGCTCAATCCCCGGTGGGTGGCCAGTTCCTACGCTGATGAAGCCACCGACTCCGCGCCCCAGCCCTGGCAGGCTGAAGCCTATGTTGCTGCTAACGACCTCCCCACCATTGAGCAGGCGGTCCGCGAGTTTTGGCGGACGCGGCAAGATGCCGCCGCCCGGGCGCTCCTGGCTTCCGCCGCAGAGCGCTATCCCCGGCACACCCAGGTCCAGGCGCTGCTGAAAGAACAACTGCTGGTCGAGAGCAATCTGCAACCGGTGCCGCCAGCCAAGCGGACCCTCCCAGCCGGCAGTCTGGCATCGACATGGTCCGGGGAATCGGGCTGGGAGTTCGCGGGGATGATGCCACGGGATCTGGCACTGGCCGGACCCCTCGCAACCTACTGGGGACAGTTGTCCGCGATCTTCAATGTGAGCGAGGGGTACTACCTCGGGCTCCTGCGGGAGTTCCAGCAGTTGAAAACCGACATCGATTCCAATGTCCAGAGCCGATCGGCTGGTGGTCTGATGGAGAACCTCGCCCACTTCAACATGCTGGTGCAGGGAGCCATCACGATGAGCGAGCGCGAGATCACCTCCACAGGACAACTCCCGATCCCGTATGGCTTCGAGGCGTTCGCCGCCAAGCTGCGGGAGTATCAGGACCTGCGGACCTCCGCCTTTGCGGACCTGCAGTCCCTGGTCCGGACGCAACGGACCGATTACGCCGACTCCGCCAAAGCCAAAGCCGAGGGATTGGTCCCGCTGGCAGAGGAAGCGGTCCGCCTCTTCCTGCAGGCCTACGACCGGTCACCGCAAGAGTGGAAAGTCGAGCCCAAGCCGGAGTCTGCTGAGGGCGGCCTGGTGGGAGAAGCTGCCGATGAGCCAATGAGTGATGGCCGACGGCTCTATGGCCCGGAGTTCGACTTCGATATCCCTGAAGACGGGGACACGATCCCCATCGGCGAGGGGTAGCCCCGGTACCAGAGCACCGGATGCAGCACTGCACCCCCCGACATCGGGGGGTGCTCGCGTGCGGTACATCGATCAGCAGGCCTATTGCCCGGCAGTCGAGTCGGGCAGTGCTGCCACATTCCTGGCAGCCTGCGATACCCGGGGGCGATCGGCGGCTTTCGGCACCATGCGGTGGATGAGCAGGAACGCGAGTCCCAGGAAGCCACAGATCAGCGCCGGGACCACCATCTCGCGCTCCTCAGCTGCACCGGATCCCAGGAGAAAAGCGGCCCCTAAAAAGAGGAGAATGATGGCGGCCTTCAGATTTCCATAGGCGTCCCCAGAGGGGTCATCCGGCGGGATGTCCGGCAGGGGCTGGCCAAGTTCCAGGGCTTTCATACGCTCGATATGCAGCATCTCGCGACGTCGCTGACGCGCCATCAGGCCGGACCACGCGAGGAAAACGCCCCCCACAATGCCGCTGATCGGTACGAGCATGACGAAAAAGGCTTCCATGAGTCCTCCAGGGCCGGATTCGCTCTGCGCTCCGGGTGTGCTGACCGTTGGAGTTCCCAACGCGGCGATTTGTTTCACCCACCTGCTGAAACAAAGCCCCCCGGACCGGCATCACTCTGGCATCATGACCGTCACCATGCCGCTCCTGTTGCCGCTCAAGCCAGCGCTGCTCCAGTCATCGATGCCCCGTGAGGTATCGGAGGCGGTCCTGCTCGCCCAGCTGCGGAACGGCGGAGAAGAGGCCTTCCGTTGGCTGGTAGAGCGACATCAGCGTCCGGTCTTTGGCCTGCTGCACCGGATGGGCTTCGATCAGGACACCGTTGAGGACCTTGCGCAGGAAGCCTTCCTGAAGGCTTGGCGGTCGCTCCCCGGCTTCCGGGGCGACTGCCAGATCGCGACCTGGCTCTACCGCATTGTCTATCGCCAGGCGCTCCAGCACATACGCAGCCGGGAGCGGCAGTTCCGCCTCCAGGACGAGGCACAGACGCTGCGGGATGTTGCAGAGACTCCACTCCCGGATGCCGCACGCACCGAGTTACGACTGACCCTCGACTCGGCCCTCAGCCAGCTGCCGGCCCCGCAGCGGCTGGCGCTGGGCCTGTACTACTTCCAGGAGCAGTCCTACGAGGAAGTCGCGGCCATCATGCAATTGCCCCTCAATACGGTGAAGACCCACATCCGGCGCGGAAAACTCCGGTTGCGAGAGCTCCTGCAGGAGCGACAAGCATGACCTCACATCCGACTCCTGAGCGCATCGCGATGTACTTCGATGGGATCCCGCTGCAGGCTGCCGACCACGGATTGGCCGCGCATCTGGCGACCTGCCCAGAGTGCCGTCAGCTGGCCGATGAGCTTCAGCGCCTTGATTCCCGGCTGGCATCACCAGTCCCGGTGCTGGTCCCACAGGATTTCACGCATCGGGTGATGCAGCAGGTCGCGATCGAAACCCCAATGACAAGTCCCTGGGTGCTGCCGACAGAAGTCCTCTCGGGTGTGGTCATGGGGGCAGTGGGTCTTGCAATGCTGCTGGCCCCTCAGGGCACGGCCGATCCAGTGCTATGGGGCCTGTCAGGCGCGCAGTGGTATGCCCTGGCGGCTATGACCCTCCTGGGGATCGCACCCCTCTGGACCAGCTGGCGGATGTTGTCGGGTCAGGCTGACGCCTGATCCCCGTTACGCACAGGGTTCCTGATGAGCCGGCAGAGCCGCCAGATTACGACCGGGGATCCAGAGCGTCGCGGAGTCCCTCGCCAAGGAAGTTGAACGCCACCACGGTCACCGCGATCAGCATCCCGGGATAGGTCGCCAGCCACCACATCTCGATGCCACGGGTCACCACGAACTTCTGCGCATCCGCCACCATGTTCCCCCATGACGGCATGGGGGGCTGGACGCCCATCCCAAAGTACGACAGCGCGGACTCCGTGAGGATCGCTCCGGGGATGGAAAGGGTCGCGGCCACGATGATGGGGCCGACCGAGTTGGGAATGAGATGCCGCAGGAGGATGCGGGAGAGTCCGGCCCCGGACGCCCGGGACGCCTGGATGTATTCCTCTTCCTTTTGCGCCAGCACCTGCCCCCGGACGAGGCGGCTGACCCCCATCCAGCTGGTGGCACCGATCACCATCATCACGTTGAAGATGTTCGGCGAGAGGACTGCCTGAATCGTAATGATGAGGAAAAAGGTCGGGAGCGAGAGCATGATCTCCGTGAACCGCGAAATGAGGCTGTCCACGAGTCCCCCAAAGAAGCCGCTGATCGCCCCCAGGAGGGTGCCGATGGTGACGGCAATCCCCACCGCCACGAATCCGACAGTCAGGCTGATGCGCCCGCCATAGAGACACCGGGAGAGATAGTCCCGCCCCAGTTCATCGGTCCCCCAGATATGCCGCTCCATGCCCAGAATGATGGGAATCTTCCGGGTCTCCAGCAGCTGCTGATACTTGCCATCGAACGAGACATCCTTCCCGATCTCGATGGGGTAGTAGCCCGGCTTCTTCGGCAGACCATCGTGGTTGGCCAGCAACGGCTGGTCCGGCGGGACAAAGAGAAAAGCCCCGATGAAGCACATGAAGAAGAGGCCCAGCAGGATCCAGAAGCTGACCACCGCTGCGTGGTTCTTCTTAAAGCGCTTGAGCACCAGTTGCGCGAACGACTCCGGGGCGAGGGTGTTCGCCCGCTCCAGTCCGGCAAAGGGATCAGCCGGGACCGTCGGCATCGACGGCGCACCGGAGAGGGGCAGCGTAGCAGCGGTGTCAGCAGCAGGCACGGGTCAGGCGACTCCTTGGCGCAGGTTCAGGACTCGAAGCTCTTGCGAATCCGGGGATTCGCCCAGGCGTACAGGACGTCCGCGAGCAACTGCCCGAGGATGATCATCATGGAGCCGAAGAGAATCCCGGCCATGATCATGGGATAGTCCCGCTGGAACACCGCTGAGAGTCCCAGCTTGCCCATCCCCGGCCAGCTGAAGATGGTCTCCACGATGAAGCTGCCACCAATCAAAAATGGCAGCGTCAGACCCAACAGGGTAATGATCGGGATCATGGCGTTTTTCAGCACATGGCGCATGATCACGGTGTTGTACGGCAGCCCCTTGGCTTTGGCGGTCCGGACATAGTCCTGATGAATGACGTCCAGGACCGCCGCCCGGGTGTAGCGCATGGTGCCCGCCAGAGCCCCCAGGGTCATAACCGTCAGGGGCATGGCCATATGTCGCAGGCGATCCACCACCGAGCTCCAGTCGGACCAGCTGAAGGTGGTGCCGGAGGTCTGCATCCCGCCGCTGGGGAACCAGCCCAGGTTGTACGAGAAGATCATCAGCATAATCAGGGCGAGCCAGAAGTTCGGCAGACTGATCCCCACAAAGGTGAGGAACGTCAGGACATAGTCCAGCACCGAGTTTTTCTTCAGGGCGACGACGATGCCGATGGGGATGGCGATGATGAACTCCAGCACGAGGACCATCAGTACGAGGAAGAACGTGTTGTTCAGCGCTTCCAGATAGAGTTCTGTCACGGGCCGTCGTTCGGTAAAGGACTGCCCTAAATCAAACGTCTTCGCCGGCTGCGCCACCACTGCCCGGAGCTTCACCGGCTGGGCATAGAGCCCCGCCTCGCCAACCGCCAGCGGTTCCCCCCGCCAGGTGAACCGTGACAGATCCCCCAGCTGGTCGGCACTCTGCTGATCGGCCAGCGCGAAGAGCTTCGAGGTCTCCCGGTCCCGGGTCACCAGCAACAACTCTTTGTTGAGCGGCAGACCTGAAGCCCGCACCCGCTTCTGACTCTGCCGCAGCTGGAGACTGACATTGTCGAAGAGCAGCGTTTTCTCCGGCTGCCCGTCTTCCTCCAGCATCTTCACCCGGACTTCACCACGCCCGTTATTGATCTCCAGCACCTCAACCCGCTGACGGGGATTCATGTTGGAGACTTCGTTGTCGTTCGCCGAGGCCTCGTCAAAGATGCCGATCACCATCGGCTCCTTGGTCCAGATAAAGATGGCGTGCCAGTCGGCCTGGCGATCCTTGTCAAACGCTTCCCGCAGGACGCCGGAGGTCTTGGGAACTTTGAGGGTCCGCTTCATCGACCCCGACTGCTTTTCCTGCTTCTCAAAGACCGCGCTGGCTGCTTCCCGCTGACCCACAGACTGCCCATTCACCAGAATCAGCGAGTCCCGGTCGATGCGGAGATTTAGCGAGGAGCGCCGCAGGGCGGTCATCGTCTCTTTGTCGAGCACGACGTCGATGATGGGAGGGGGAGCCGGGTTGTAGACGAGATTCCGGAGCCAGTAGACGTAGCTGACATACCAGGGCTTGTCGAGGCCGAGCTGGCGCTTGAGGTTCTCTATGACCGATGCCGGGATTTTCTTCGGGTCCCCGACCAGCATCTGGACCGGGTCGCCGGGTGCCGCGCGGATGATGCCGTACGCCAGGAAGGTCGTAGCGAGCACGATCGGAATCGCCTGCAGCAGTCGTCGGAGAATGAATCTCAGCACGTCGTAACCGTCTCCCGCACCCTTGGGGTTGTGCGGCGGGGGCCAGTCCTCACACCGGAGAGCTGGCCCGCCGCGAAATGGTGTCAGCGCCTGCAGATTACTCCGCGCTGGGCGCGGCCCCGCCGATGGCCGGGCCGTAGCCCTTCACCTGCCAGACCGACGCATCCATAGGAGGCACGACATACGACGAGTCGTTGGGCTCCACCTGCGGCAGACCCTCCAGACGCTTCTGCGCGCCACCCGACTTCTTGTTGTAGAAGAGGAAGAGGTACGGCAGGTCACGGGCAAGTTCGTGCTGAATCTGGCTGTAGATGCCCTTCCGCTCGTCCTCATCGACGGTGATCTGGCCCTTCAGCAGCAGTTCATCGACCGTGGGGTTGGAGTAAAAGCCATAGTTCAGACCGTCGTCGAACTGCGACGAATGGAAGATCGAGAAGTCATCCGGGTCCACACCCAGGGACCAGCCCAGGATAAACGCCTCGAAGTTGTGTTTGCGGATGAAGTTCTGCGTGAAGCTCGACCACTCTATCAGGCGTGGGCGAGCATCGATGCCGACCAGCTTCAGGTCGCTCTGGATGAGCACCGCGGTCTGATTGCGGTAGGGGTTCCCCTCATTGGTGATGAGGTCGAAGCGGAAGGGACGGCCATCCTTTTCGCGGATGCCATCGCCATCGGAGTCCTTCCAGCCCGCCGCTTCCAGCAACTGCTTGGCCTTCTCGACGTTGTACTCGTAGCCCTTGACGGTGGGATCGTAGTACGGCGACATCGGCGGGATGTTGGCGTTGCAAAGCTCGCCGTGCCCCTTGATGACCTGCGAGATCAGGTTGTCCCGGTTGACCGCGTAGGCAATCGCCTGCCGGACTTCCAGGTCCTTGAAGAACGTGGATTTGTGGTTGAAGCCCATATAGCTGTAGCCCAGGCCCACGGCGGTCCGGAACTGCCGGATTTCCGGATGCTCCGTCCCCACCTTGTCGAGGTCCTGGATCATGATGGCGCCCAGATCGATCTCGGCGGCCTGCAGCTGCTTCTGCTCCAGCTCGCTGCTGGGGGTCTTCTTGAAGATGATGCGCTCGATTGGTGCCGGCTTGCCGAAGTAGGCTTCGTTGCGCACCAGGTGGACGTCCTCACCCTCGTACTTATCGAGCTTGTAGGGGCCGCCACCGATGGGATAGCGATTGAAGTCTGCGCCATTCCAGTCACGGTTCTCGTCGAGGTCGAACTGCGCCCGGGGGATGATGCCGTAGCCGACATTGGAGCGGAGCCAGGGAGCGAAGGGGGATTTCATGTGGAAGGTGACGGTGTAGTCATCGAGGACTTCGATGCGGTCCAGGTCCTTGAAGTCCCCTTTGCGGGGCGAGGGGACGTTGTCGTCAAGGATGGAGGAGTATGTGAACTCCACATCCTGCGCCGTCACCTCGGTGCCATCGGAGAACGTCACACCCTGGCGAATGAAGTAGGTGTAGGAGCTGCCGTCCGGAGCCACCGTGAAGCCTTCCGCCAGCTGCGGAATCGGGTTCCACTTGTCATCGATGCTGATGAGGCGGTTAAAGACGAAGTTGACGATGTCCGAAGAGGCGGTGTCCTGCGTCAGAATCGGATTGAGATTCGAGGACTTCCCGATGGAGCCAATGATCATCTGGTTGGCACCAAACGGACCGGGGCCGGAGTACTTGTGGGTGGCCCCTTCAGGATGCAGCCGCTTATAGTGCTCGTCCCGTGACTCCTGATAGATCTTGTCCGGCAGGACGTCATACCCCGGCTTCAGCCGACGCCACCACATGCTGGTACCGGCCGGCAGCACGATCTGCGTGGCCCCCACCGTGATGGTTTTGTCCTCTTCGAGTTTGACATCCTCGCCGACCATGAGGTCGCTGTCGGCCCAGGGGGTGTCTTCCCGCTTGGTCCACCAGTCTTTCGGCGTGTTGGCGGTAGTCCAGTTGCTGTACGAATCCCTGGCGAGCTCGGTCGACACCGGAGTCGACCCACCCTTGGTGCCCTGACCACCTCCCTGGGGACCGCCGCCGCCGCCGGAACCGGGGCAGCCGGTCGCAAGTACCAGCAGCGCAATCGCGCTCAGGGTCACGCCCCACAGGCGGAGAGAGGGAGGGACTGGCATAGGGGATGCACTCCTTTGACGGCGTCGGGGACCCAGCGCGGGACCCTCCGACGGTACCGATGACATGGGGATCAGCGAGTCCTGACACGGGGCCAGCGTCGGCCTGCCCCGTAACCCGGCCATTATCTGGCACGCAGTAACCGGGCGCAAATGAGTGCCGGGTGACAAACGTCTCCAGCCATGCGGGTTTGTGGGCTCCCGGTGCCTTGCAGATGCCCCGGCAGCCAGCGGGGATTTTTACCCCGCCCGCTCCAGATGGGGGCGTTCCCCGGCGATCGTGCCGTAGGGACTGTGAATCTCAGCGTTCCCCCGAATCTTGTACCCGTGCACCTTGCCATCCAGAAAAAGCACAAAGACCTCACCGGCATTGAGGCGTTCCGGCATGGCGGTCCCCTTCACCCCTTCTGACATTTCAATCACGCTGATGGTGACATTGTTCTCCAGCGCCCGGATGAGCAGAAAAGCAGGAGCGGGAGCCGGACCGGAGGCGTGTGACATGCCGTGATTCTAGCGATTCTTCACCGAATTGGGAGATCCCGGTCGGGCCGGGAAGTGTCTGCAGCCTGGGGTTCGCGACTCGCCGCGATCAGGGCAATGATCAGCACAAGCAGCAGCCAGATCATCGGGACCATGAAGATGCCCAGAGCGGGTCCGATGGGCATCGGGACCAGCAGGACAATGCCCGCGACCGCATGGAGGGGCGACTGCCGCATGATCACGAGACTCGCCGCCCTGTTCTGACGCTGGCGTCGCGCTTCCTCCGCCTCTGACAGCCACGGCCGGGGTTGCATCGGGAGCTTCCCCTCCAGGCTCAGCTTCCCCATGATGGCGAAAATCGCCGCATCCATCAGCGACACAATGGCCAGAATCAGCTGGGGCATGGGCGGCATGTGGCGACACCTCAGGAAGCATCAGGCTAGCGAATGGGGAGCTGGTGATCTGATCGGGGGGTTGAAGTCCCGGCTACGGGGGATCGATGCGCCTGCACGATAACGATCCAGAGCCAGATGTTGCCTCCCAGGACGACCGCCAGGAACGGCCAGGGTTGCCAGGTCGCCGGGATCACCAAAAAGGTCAGCCCCATCGCGCCGATGGCAATCCCCCAGGACTGCATGACCCGCCCAGCGGCCCGGTTCACCCGGTACCAGACCTCGGAATCTTTCAGCGTCGCGGGGGTCCGGACTCCCATCCAGATGTTCGGCTTCACCCGGTCGTGGGCCAGGAGACTGCCGATCCAGGAGACCAGCCCCCCTACAAGTGCCACGATCAGCATTGGTGCCCAGGCTGACTGCATCCTGACTTTGCTCCTGTTGGCCTTGTCCGGTGATCCGGCTACTGGTCCCCCGCCCCTTCGAGAAGCACCGCGACCCCCATCCCGCCACTGACACAGAGCGTCGCGACACCCCGCCGAACTTGCCGGCGACGCATCTCATACGCCAGGTGCAACAGGATCCGGGCACCCGTACAACCGATGGGATGTCCGATGCTGATGCCCCCGCCGTTGACGTTCAGTCTGTCAGACGGAATCCCGAGGTCCTGGTTGCAGGCGAGGACCTGACAGGCGAAGGCTTCATTGATCTCCCACAGATCGATGTCGCTGATTGCGAGGTCGTGCCGTGCCAGCAGCTTCTTTACCGCAGGTACTGGTCCGATCCCCATGCGCTTTGGGTCCACCCCAGCCTGTGCCCAGTCTTCGATCCGTGCCAGGGGCGTCAGATTGCGAGCGGCCGCATCCTCAGCGGACATCAGCAGCAGCGACGCCGCGCCATCGGTAATCGCCGAGGCATTCCCGGCGGTCACGACACCCTCGGGGTTGAACACCGGGGCCAGCCGTCCCAGTGCCTCCAGGGAACTGGGGCGAATCGCTTCGTCTTCGGCCAGAGTCGAGGTCCGGCCTTTGGAATCCGTGATGTTGAAGGGGAGGATTTCCTCTGCGAGATGTCCCCCACTCTGCGCGGCAAGGGCTCGTTCATAGGAAAGGAGCGCGTAGGCATCGGTGGCTTCCCGGGAGATGCCATATTCCGCGGCCAGCAGGTCTGCGGTGGCTCCCATCGGCATCCCGGCCATCGGACAGTTGAAACCATCCTGGTACATCGCATCGACCAGGGGCTGGCTCCCCAGGCGCATCCCCCACCGGGCCTGCATGACGTAGTACGGCAGTCCCGACATACTCTCGGTGCCCCCCACCAGGGCATACCGCGCCTGCCCACTTTCGATTTCATGGACCCCATTGATGACTGCCCGAAGCCCGGAAGCACAGGCCTGGTTCACAGTCCAGGCGGGGACACTAGCGGGTAATCCTCCCAGCACGGCAATCTGCCGGGCGATGTTGGGACCATAGGACGCCTGCCGTCCGCACCCGTAGATCACGACCCCGTCATCGCCCATCTCTTCGGGCGACACTCCCCCTTCTTCCATCACATGCTGCATGGTCGGGATCGCCAGGTCCCGGGGATGGATGTCGCGCAGCGCCCCCCCGTACTTCCCGATGGGGGTCCGCATCGCGGCCACGATGACGATGTCGCTCATGGGGGCGAGTGTACTCCCGACACCACAGTGCTATCGCAGCCCGGCGTTAGGAGTTCACCGCATGGGAGGCCTGATAGGCCCGGATCGCCTCGGGATTGGTGTAGCCGGTCATGGCCCGGACTTTCGGCACGACCCGCTCCAGCGCAGCGGCCAGGGCTTCCACTTCGGCGGCGGTGGTGTAGCGGCTCAATGAGAGTCGCAGGCTGCCTCTGGCAGCGTCATCACTGAGCCCCATCGCTCGCAGGACATGGGACGGCACCGCTTGTCCGGTGGAGCAGGCCGAGCCCGCAGAACAGGCGAAGCCTTCCTGGTCCAGCAGCAAGAGGGCAGTGGAACCAAGGAGTCCGGTGAAAGTGAGATTGCTGGTGTTGGGGGTGCGGGGAGCTCCCCCGCCATTGACTGTCACATCGGGAATGCAGGCGAGGATGGTCGCTTCCAGGCTGTCGCGCAGGGCGGTCATGCTGGCGACTTTGGTTTCCAGACACCGCGATGCCAGCTCACAGGCGACCCCGAGCCCCACGATGCCCGGCACATTTTCAGTCCCGGCCCGCAAGCCCCGCTCCTGATGCCCTCCCCGGACACAGGGCTCCATCGCCGCCCCGGAGCGCACAAAGAGCGCACCGATCCCTTTAGGACCGTGCAGTTTGTGCCCAGCCAGGGAGAGAAAGGTGATGCCGGGAATCGCCGCGAGATCGATTGGTATTTTGCCAGTCGCCTGGACCGCATCGGTATGGAGCGGGACCCCGGCTGCGGCACAGATCGCCGCCAGCTCCGCCATCGGCTGCACCACTCCGGTCTCATTGTTCGCCCACATCAGCGAGACCAGCGCAGTTTCTCCCGGACGAATCGCGGCCTGCAGGTCAGCAGGATGCAGGAGTCCATCGCGATCCACCGGGAGCTCGGTCAGGTCGTAGCCAACACTCTTCAGATGGCGCAAGGTCGCCAGGACTGCCGGATGCTCGATGGCCGACGTGATCAGGTGGGTCCCTTCACAGCAGGACAACGCGCCATGAATCGCGAGCGTGTTGCTTTCGGTTCCGCCTGACGTAAAGCAGATTTCCTGGGGCTGTGCCCCGAGCAGCGACGCCACCTGCTCTCGCGCCGTCTGGATCGCCCTCGCCGCCAGAGTCCCCAACCGATGCCCGCTCGAGGGGTTGCCATAGAGCCCCCCCAACCAGGGAAGCATCGCTTCCACGACCTCCGGCGCTGCCGGGGTCGTGGCGTTGTGGTCGAAGTAACAGATCTCTGTGGGTCCGGCGGGCGGGACGGTGTCGCTCATACGGCGATGACCTCGAGGCGGGGGCTGACGTATTGTCGCAAACGTTCCTCTACCAGTCCACGCAGGGTCAGGGTCGAGGCCGCGCAGGAGGAACAGGAGCCTATAAGATGCACGATCACCCGGTCGCCATCCACATCGATCAGCGTCAGGTCGCCGCCATCCCCCTGCAGGTAGGGACGAACTTCCTTGTTCAGCACATCCGTGATGCGGGCGACTTTCGCCAGTCCCGGGAGGTTGTCGTACGCCGCTGCCAGTGTGTCATCGGCTGAAGATTCCGCCAGGCCACCGGGAGTCACGCCCAGTTCATGACAGAGGACCACATAGCCCCGGGCTTCCACTTCACGCCAGAGCTCCCGCAGGAGATCTTCCAGGTCCGGATGACACGAACCACAGCCCCCTCCCGCCCGGGTGTGAGCGGTCAGCTCCGCGACTTCGTGCAGCTCGTGTTGTAAGGCGGTCTGCTTCAGGAGCCGCTCGGGAACACCAAAGCAGTAGCAGATCAGAGGATCGGTTTCCGGTTGGGCCGGAATCACGACGGTCGCGGCGTCATCCACCAGCAGGGTGGTTCCCGCGGACACACGCCCCGGTGGATCGGGGATGTACAGATCCGCCCAACGGGGCTCCGGGAGCGACCAGGTCATGGCGGGACTATACCCGGTCGCTGCCGGCAGATGCTGGAGAAATGCGCGTCGTATCAGGTACAGTGCTGCAGTACATCTGCTCACTCTCGCGCGTCCCGGAGTTCCCCATGACCCTGACCCACGGCACCACCGCCCCCGACTTCGCCCTCCCCGGCACCGATGGGCGCACCCACTCTCTCGCCGACTATGCCGGGGCACGCGCGCTGGCCGTGATCTTTTCCTGTAACCACTGCCCTTATGTCCAGGCCTATGAAGACCGGATGATGACGCTGCAGCGCGACCTGGGACCCCAGGGATTCCAGCTGATCGCCATCAACGCTAACGAAACGAAAAACTACCCCGCCGACAGCTTCGAGCACATGGTCGAGCGGGCTGTGGAACTGGGGTTCAACTTCCCTTATCTGCGCGATGAGACGCAGGAAGTTGCAACAGCCTACGGAGCCGAGCGGACCCCGCATATCTTCCTGTTTGATGCGGACCGCCAGCTGGTCTACACCGGCGCGATCGATGACAACTGGAAAGAACCCGCGGCGGTCCAGCGCCAGTACCTGCGGGAGGCCATCGAGGCGGTCCTGGCAGGGGAGCCGGTGCCGGAACCATCGACACAGGCCATCGGATGCTCCATCAAGTGGAACGCCTGATCTGTATCTCCAGCCACTTGCATACAGCAGAATGCTATACTCACGGGGCCAGTCAGCCCTGCAGCATGTCAACTACCACGGTTAAAGTGACTGAAATGGCGACAGACTACTGGCCAGCTGACGCATAAACAGGCCTATACTCACAATCTGATGTATGTCAGGCCGGAGGGTCAGGAAAGTGTGAAGCAAGTAACAATCCCGTGACCTGTCACCAACTTCGCTTGACATGAAGTGGTGTAGTGCGTAAGGTACCGCCCGGTCTAGCAGGCGCAGACCATCAGCGGCCTACGGAGAAGGCGAAGCAGCACGCAGGCGCAGTTCTCCCGATCCGTAAGCCCACTCTGCGCTGTCCACCTGTCACGTCCGGATAGGCAGTCTGAAACGTACAGACGGATGGATAGCGGCCCCCCGTCGGACTCACAAGCCCGACGGGGGGTATCTTTTTGCCCCGTCGCCTTGCCCTCATGCATTCTGCTTTACACCAACGCGGCTTTGATCCAGTGAATCGAAGCAACAGCCCGTACTCAGGCATAGTGTGGGCTCTTCAAAAAATGCTCCAGTGCCCGGACCCACCGGGTGCCATACCAGCAATACAACGTGCCGTCATCCACAAACACCTGCCCCTGTTGCACGGCCCGCGATCCCGGCAACAGTGCCTCGTACTCAGCAACATGCTTCTCCTCGAACGGGAAGGGCTCCGATGACAGGCAGACCATATCCGGATCCTCAGACTCCAGTTCATCCACGGTAATCGCGGGATAGCGGTCTGTCGCATTGCCCCAGGGATTCGCGCAATGCAGCAGTTCCAGGACCGAGTGGACGTAAGTGTCGCGATTGATGGTCATGTAGGGCTTGCGCCAGATCAGATACGCCAGGGATCGCGCGGCTCGTTGCTGCATGGTGGCACGAACTTCCGCTTCCAGCGATCGCATCCTGCTGGTCCACTCCGCAGCGGTCGCGTCCTCCCCGGTGATAGCCCCCAGCAGGGAGACCAGGTCGATGTTGTCCGCCACCGTGCGTGGAAACGTCACGAGGCAGGGGAAGTCTGCTGCCAGCGCCTCGACATCTTCTCTACGGTTTTCTTCTTCATTCACCAGGATCAGGTCTGGCTGCAAGTCGCGGATGCGGTCCAGGTGCGGGGTCTTGGTGCCGCCGACTTTCGGCAGCGGTGCCACGACCTCTGTGGGATACCAGCACCAGTCGGTGACTCCCGCCAGCGAGCCGGCCGCGCCCAGTTCGGCCAGACTCTCGGTGAGCGAGGGGACCAGCGACACGATGCGTCGGGCGGGCCGCGAAAGATCGTCAGGGGAGGTCAGAAGTGGCACGAGCTTAAGCGTACCGGATGCCGCGTGTCGGACATACTCAGCTCAAACAAAGCCAACACGCCCTGGCATCAGGCCGGAGCGTGTCCGTGTGACTCACTGCGGCGCAGTGCGGCTGGCTACTTGGCCTTCGCTGCTGTCTTCTTCGCCGCCATCTTTTTGGCCGCTGGCTTGGCAGCGGCTTTGGTGGCGGTCTTCTTTGCTGGGATCGGCTCGACCTTGACCTCGACCGTCTTCTTGGCCGCCGGCTTCGCGGCAGCTTTGGTCGCGGTCTTTTTCGCAGCGGTCCCCTTCGCGGCGGTCTTTTTCGACACTGGGGCTTTGGCGGTGGATTTCGCCGCTGGGCTCGCGATGTGGGTCGCAATCAGGGCTTCCAGCTTGGTCTTCACCAGCCCCTGGAGCTCCTGCTGCATCCGCAGGATTTCATCCTCGGTCGAGAAGTGACACCACTTGTGGTGGAACGGATTGAGGAGACAGAGATTCTCCAGAGACTCATTCCCCCCCTGGGCCAGTCGCTGGATGTGGTGGACCTCAATGTACGGCGTCCCTTCCGGGGTTGCGAAGGTCAGCTCCTCGCCGATGAACGAGGTGTTGCCATAGAGCAGGACCGCCAGCCCCTTGAGGCCGGTGTAGGGCACCGCGCACTCGATGGTGTATTCGCGCTTGGTCGCCCGCTTGATGTCCATGCGGTCGAGTTTGTTTGCCACGACTTGCTCCCGCTCCACGAGGACCGGATGTGCCAGGTAGCTGCCAGGCGTCTCATCCCGGGTCAGAATCCCCAGGGTCGCGAAGAGTTCCAGGATCTGGAAAATCCGTGACTCGATGTCGGTTTCATCCGGGTAGACATCGGCGAAATCCGGACCGGCAAAGCTCGCCAAGTTGCTGACGTTGAGGTCAGGACGATTCCGCTCCTGCACATAGTCCACCAGCGCATCGGCCACATCGATGACCCAGGTATAGGCCGGCGCTGGGAGGGTGACCCATCCCGGCGCGTTGATAGCGGCGGGAGCCACCGCCTGCCGTGCAGCTTTTACGGGCGGGGGAGCCTCCACCAGTTCCTCTTCGTCCTCGACATCCACTACCGGTACCGGCGCAGTTTTCGTAGGAGCCGCTTTGGGCTGAGCAGGCTTGTCGGTTGCTGCCTTGGCAGCTGCCGGCGCGGGCGCAGGGGCGGCGGCGCGAACAGCGGCCCCTCCTTCGATCTTCGCGCCATGGAGGGCGAAGGCGTCGCCATGACTGTCGAGCTTGCCATCGCGGACCAGCGCCTTCAGCGCTTTGTGCGCTTCCGCCAGGCTGACCTGCATCAGGTCGGCAGCGATGTCTGCATCGAAGAGTTGCTCCTTCGACTTAAAAACCCATTGAAAGAGCTTGGCGAGCAGCATGTTGGGCTCAAGGGCCATGGAGGGCGTGACCTCGAGAGAGACGGGGTAGTGGGTAACACGAAGCGACCGGGCTGTCGGGGCCGTCAGTGGCATCTGTCACAACAGGTGCCTGGCCGGTCCATCGACCGCAGCCCCCGGTGGAGCTGGCAGGAGATGTCCTGCGGTGTGGAAGCGTAGCACAGCCAGGCGTCCGTTGGGGGCCATTTTGAAGGAGTTGTATGGGAGGTCGCAGGTGTGGCATCTGAGATGTAAGGGGTCAAGCCCTACCGCAGTAGGTTCTGTGTGCCGGAAGGCACCAGCCCCGGGTTGTTCCAGCCCGGGGCTGTCGTTTTGACAGAGGGCGCAAGGCCCCCACGTAAGATGACACGTAATGCCTGGCCCGGAACCACAAGCGACTGCGATGCTGCTGCTCCTCTGGGGCTCGCTGGCGCTGGGTGCGGTCCTGGCAGCAGGGCGTCTGGGACGCCAGGGCGTACCGCTCCTTCTCGCCTTCCTGTTGTTGGGGATGCTGGCGGGGTCCGAAGGGATCGGCGGGATCCAGTTCGAGGACTACTCCCTGAGTTTCCGCATTGGCACGGTCGCGCTCATCTTTATCCTGTTCGATGGCGGCCTCAATGCGCGCCTGCCTGACTTGCGGCAGGCGCTCCTCCCTGCGGGCCTCCTCGCCACTGTCGGCGTCCTCTTCACCTGCCTCCTCACCGCCCTGTGTGCTTATACCCTGGGCCTCCCCTGGCCGGAAGCCCTGCTGATCGGAGCGATCGTCGCTCCAACAGATGCCGCAGCCGTTTTTTCCGTGCTTCAGACTTCCGGCGTCCGCCTGCGCGATCGTCTCGCGACTGTTCTGGAACTCGAATCGGGACTCAACGACCCGTTGTCGGTCATCCTGACCATTGCGCTGACCACCGCGATGATGGAGGGGACCGAGGTGGGGGTGGGACTGGCGGGGAGCGTATTGCTTCAGCTGGTCCTTGGCGGGTTGGCGGGGTATGTCGGCGCAAAAATTGGGGAAGGCGTCCTCCGCCTCTCCCTGCCGGGGGTGATGCTGTATCCCGTCCTCACGCTCTGCCTGAGCCTCCTGATCTTTGCCTTGACGACGCTGATTGGCGGCAGTGGTTTCCTGGCGGTGTATGTCAGTGCCCTCCTGCTAAATCAGAGCCTGCTGCCGGAGCGCCCTTCGCTGGTCCGGGTCCACAACTTCCTGGCCTGGTCCGGGCAGCTGGTGATGTTCCTGGCCCTGGGACTCCTGATTTTTCCATCGCAGCTCTGGACCGTGGCGGACCTCGGACTGGAACTCGCGCTGGCCCTGGTTCTCATCGCCCGCCCACTGACTGTCTTCCTGCTCCTGGCACCGCTGCGGTTTTCCTGGAAGGAAATGCTGCTCATCAGTTGGGTCGGCCTGAGGGGGGCGGTCCCCATTGTGCTCGCCACCATTCCGCTGATGGCCGGCCTGCCCAGCGGTCTGCAACTGTTCAACCTGGTCTTCTTTGTGGTCGTGGTCAGTGTTGCGATCCAGGGCACAACAGTCCGGCAGGTGACGGCCCGGCTCGGCATGCAGGATGCCCTGCCGCCCCCGCCGCCGGCCCGGGTGGAAATCGTGACCACCCTGCCGGTTGAAGCCTCAGTCCTGATGTTTTGTGTGGAGCCCGACTCCCCGGGTGCCGGCAAGCGTCTGGCAGACATCGACTTCCCGGAAGGCTCCGCGGCCATTCTGGTGGTGCGGCATCAGGCGCTGAAAGTTCCCCGGGGCTCGACCGTGCTCGAAGCTGATGACTATGTGCACGTCATGTGTCACGCAGAAGATCACGAACAACTCGCCGGACTGTTTCGACGCGATCTTGCTGCGCCGGATGCTCCTGCGGACACGGCCGCCTAGCCCTTCGGCGGTCCACCTGGCGGACCACCAGGCCCCGGTCCCCGGGGGCCACGCGGTTTCGGTTGGGAAGGTTCTGTCGGCCCCTGCCGCTGGCCTCGCTGCCCGACCAGCCCGCCATCGAGTCGCTGCTCCAGCCCGACCAGCGCTTCTTCCAGAATCTGATCTTCCAGCTCACCAGTCGCAAGGAGTATCCAGTTTTCCCGGACATGGATTTTCCAGTTCCCCCGGAAGGCGTGGGGGCCGTCGGATAATCGTGCCTGCAGCCGCTCCGCGTGCTCCTGGCGGGCCATTCCCTGCGGCAGCCGTGCGACAAACAGCGTAATCGGATTCAGGCCATCGCTGAAGGTGCTGGTCACAATGGGAAATGGATCCAGTTGCAGCAGATCCTTCCCTGCGGGCTCATAGCCCGCCGGGAGTCGCGCCAACGGCCCTCGCTCATGGAGTCTTGGCAGAAGCGTATCGAGGAAGCCACGCCGACGCTCAGCCTGCTCGGGAGTCACGCCGAGGCGTCCTCGCAGCGGGCCGAGTCCCCGGATGGTCTCTCCCGGGGACTTCACCGCAGGGGCGAACCAGAACTGGGCATCGCTGATGCCCGCTTCCAGCTGTCGGTAGCTGGAGCGAAACCTCAGGCTTCCATCAAGCCCGTAGCGGACCACCTGCAACGGCAGGCCCAACTGGTCATCGAGGACCAGTTCCACATAGCCCCCCTGGACAACCGGGGAGCGGAGCCGGAACGCTTTGCCCGATCGCTTCGATCCATCGGCGACCTGAGTCCCCAGTGGCGTGATCTGCAGGTGGCGCAACGCCCCTTCCAGTCGCTGATGCGGCGGAGGCGAGAAGCGCTCCATCAGGGATCCTTGCGAAGGCTCCGCGAACCACGGGACATCCGGGAGACCCATCGTGTCCGCCGCTGCGATCTGCGCCCGAAACTGCGGCGCGCCTTCGGCTGACAGGGCCTTGGGCTTGGTGATGAAGTACGCCGGCCCCTTGCCCTGCTGTGGTTCAACCCCATCACGGAAAATCCAGCGCTGATCCGTACCAGGCTTCGCTCCGTAGACCGTCAGTACCCGTTCCCCCTGCCATCGAGTCGTGCGCTGCTTTTCCAGGGCCGCCAGAATCAGCCGGGCTTCAGTGGACAACTCACTCCTGGGTCCACGCCCCCCCTGTGCCAGCGCCGGGTCCCCCACCAACAACCCCACGACGGTCACCAACAGGACCGGCAGGAGGAGGCGGAGATAGCGCATCAGCGGCTGCATCAGGACGTCGGTGCTCCGTCAGAGTTTGTAGTCGGAATAGGTGCTGCGTCCGACCATTTTGAGGCCGGTGTCGGCCACCAGTGGCTGCGCGGCTTCGACTTCCAGGGCGTGCTGCCCCATCACATCCGCCGCGGCATCCAGCGCCCGATCCCATTGGGTGGCGCCCGGGTCCTGGGTGTAGGCCTGATCCCACTCGGCATAGAGGCTGGCGAGCGCGGGGTCAGAGACGAGAGAGCCGCCGGTACCACCGGGCATCCGCTGGCCGATCTGCAGTCCGGTGAAGGTCGCGAGCATGAGCCCCGCCGTCACCATCAGGCCCCGGGCCCAGGCGGTCTGCCACCAGGGGAGTCCAAAGGGACCCGTTTCCTTTGCGATAGCGGCATGAAGGCGGGCAATCAGCCGCTCTTCATCGATTTCATCCCCCGCGAGCCGGGGGAGTTTGCCGACCGGCGACGCGTCCGGATCCCGGAGCGGCGTCGGCTGGATGTCGTAGTCGTCGTGCATGCGTGCCGTACCTCTGGCACCTCAGGGGGCCGCCCCCGGAGGTGGGATGCCCGTCGCCGGGCAAGCTGACAGGGTCGTGGGTGCCGGGTTAGACGTCACCACCCGAACTTTGTTTCAAGGATCAGCTTGAGCTGTGCCCTGGCCCGGGCCAGCCGGCTTTTGACCGTCCCCTCTGCGACTCCCAGGCTCTCGGCGATCTCCTGATAGGAGAGGTCTTCCATCTCGCGGAGGATCAGGATCTGCCGGTAGAGAGGCTCGACCTCCAGCAGGGCTTTGCGGACCATTCGGACCTGATCTTCCCCGAGGGAGTATTCCTCCGGGGTGCGCCGCGTATCGCGGTAGGTGCCGCCGGTCCGCTCTTCATGCGCCGGATCGATGGCATCCTGCACCTGGGGACGTCTTTTGCGTCGACGTTCCCGGTCGATCGTGACCGTAAAAGCGATGCGATAGAGCCAGGTGGTGAACGAGGCATCGCCTTTGAAGTTTGGCAGCCCCCGCCAGGCCCGCAGGAAGACCTCCTGCAGGACATCATCGACCTCTTCGCCCCGGACACCATGATGGATCACCATGTTCCGGAGACTCCCGGCATAGCGACGTACCAGCCCATCGAAGGCTGCCATCTCGCCCTTTTGGGCCCGCGCAACCAACATCTGGTCGCTCAGGGGCTCCGCACTCGCGATGGACGTCACCTCCTCCGTCGGCCAGACCGGGGATGCCAGTATGGGGTCCATCAGTGAGGGTAAGACGCCCTCCGTTTCAGAGCGTTCCCCAACCCGGGATTATCAGGGGGTTGCCGCCGGGGACAGCCGGGGGAAAATTGTTGCAAATTGCAACCATCACGGCGGGCGGAGGGAGAGCAGTCACAGACTGAAACAGCCTGATATGAGGCGGATCGATGATCGGCTGGCTCCGCCCGAGATGCGATACCCCTCGAAGAATCGGCAGTCCATCGGAGCTTCCCCCCGCCAGGAACACCTTTTTCAGCATTTTTTCGTGGTCTTTTGCCCGCAGGACTTCGATTGGCACCAGGGATGTAACTCTGTATCGCGGACAGGGAGGCTCCCTTAGTCCCATCGGACGTAACGACCCCGATGTCCAGCACAGGGATCACGAGCAGACCAGGGAGGCCAGCGGCAATGCTGCAGGAGTTTCGCGAGTTCGCCCTCAAGGGCAACGTCGTTGATATGGCAGTCGGCATCATCATCGGCGGCGCATTCGGCGGAGTCGTCACTTCTCTTGTCAACGATGTCCTGATGCCCCCCCTGGGGCAACTCACCGGCAAAGTCGATTTCTCCAGCCTCTACATCAATCTCTCGGGCACTCCCTACGACTCCCTCGCCGCTGCAGAAGCGGCAGGCGCGGCCGTCATCAAGTACGGGGTTTTCTTCAACGCCCTCATCAACTTCGGCATCCTTGCCTTTGCGGTCTTCCTGCTGGTGAAGCAGATCAACAACCTGCGTCGCGAAGCCCCTCCGCCGCCACCGGACACCAGGCCCTGCCCCTTCTGCAAGCAGTCCATTTCCCTGGAAGCGACGCGCTGCGCGTACTGCACCTCAGAAGTCGCCCTCGCCTGATCCGGGTCGGCGTCGCCCGAACCTGAAAGAGAGACATTGCAGGTCGACAGTCGCGCCAACCGCGCACTGGACGCCTCCCTGGTGAGTCGCTCGCTCGCCTACTGGCGGTCGCGGGGGAGAGTCCGCCCCGGATTGGCCCCTCCCCCCGACCGCCACCAGGAGCCCTGCAGCCCAGGAGCAACGAGCAGGTGCCGGACAGATCACAGCTCTACGCGAGGACGAAAGTGAGCATGGACATGGTGACCCGTATCTCCTGGACGCGTCTCCTGCCCTGGTGTGCCCGGCAGATGGTGGCAGCCCCTGCGGTGCCTGTGACCATCTGCCCGTGGCTCCAGGTGGCCCGGCAGTTCCTGAGTCTTCCCTGCTGCTTTACCCGCCAGGGATAGTCAGGACCCGAAATCTGAAACCTTCGGGACGTGCGTACCGGTCCGAAGGCAGGCGAGTAGCACGTACGCATCTTTAGCGCCCGGAACCGGCATCCTCGGCCGCCCCCGAGTCCCGATTCCGGGCGCGCTGATTTTGCTGGTGACCAGATTCCGACAGGCCGCAATGAATCGTGTTCCCTTCACAGGCCGCGATAAATCCTTTTCGTATCCCAGGCCGCGATAAATCGCGGCCCTAACATCGACCACCCCAGTCGTGACCAAGTTGGACGACGGCGCTTGCGCCGTCGATGCAATCGATACCCCATAATGCCGCTGACGATGGAGACCCCGCCACGCCTCGGCATCATCATGGGGAGCCGGTCCGACTGGCCGACCATGGCCCATGCCGCCGCCATCCTCGACCGCTACCAGATCCCGTATGAAGCCCGGGTCGTCTCTGCCCACCGGACTCCCGGCTGGCTCGCTGATTACGCCACGTCCTCCCAGGACCGGGGGCTTGTGCTCCTGATTGCCGGCGCAGGTGGCGCGGCCCATCTGCCGGGGATGGCGGCAGCCTTTTCGCTGCTCCCCGTGATCGGGGTTCCTATTCGCTCCCGCAGCCTCGATGGCCTCGACAGCCTTCTCTCTATTGCCCAGATGCCCGCCGGCGTGCCGGTCCTCACGACCCCCATCGGCGAGGCTGGGGCGGAGACCGCCGGCTGGCTGGCCCTCCGGATTCTGGCCCTGCAGGACCCCGCATTGCGACGGCAACTGCGAGAAGGCACCCATCCATGACCTCCCACGCCGTGATTTCGCCTGGCGCGACCATCGGTGTGCTTGGGTCTGGGCAACTCGGACGGATGTTCGCCCTCGCTGCCCGGGCGATGGGCTATCGCATACATGTCCTCTCTCCGGACCCCGATGCCCCGACCGCGCAGGTGGCGGACATGGAAGTCATCGCGAGCTACGACGATCTGGAAGCCGTGCGTCGGTTTGGCAGCGGGGTCGATGTCGTGACCTTCGAGTTCGAGAATGTCCCTGCGGAGACCACCAACGCCCTGCAGGACATCGTGCCGGTCCGCCCGGATGGCGCGATTCTGCATGTGACCCAAAATCGCCTCCGGGAAAAGCGCTGGCTCCAGTCGCAAGGGTGTCCTGTCACTCCCTTTACCGAGGCGACCTCAGCTTCAGACCTCATCACCGCTCTCGCTCCTTTGGGGGGCGAAGCAATCTGCAAAACCGCAGGCTGGGGCTATGACGGCAAAGGGCAGGTCCGGGTCACGCCCGGGATGTCGTCGGATGACATCTGGGCCGCCCTGGGGAGTAGTCCGGTCATTTGCGAGGCGATTGTTCCCTTTGAGCGGGAAGTGTCGGTGGTCATCGCCCGGGGACTCGATGGCGACATGCAGGATTATGGGCTCTTCGAGAATCACCATGAGCACCACATCCTCGATCTGACCCTGGCACCAGCCTGCGTAGCAGTCTCCATCACCGATGAGGCCCGCCAGCTGGCCCGGCAGATCGCCAGTGCGCTGGAACTGGTCGGGGTGCTGTGTGTCGAGATGTTCCTGACGCCCGATGGGGGACTGCTGGTAAACGAACTCGCGCCACGTCCGCATAACTCCGGACATCTCACAATCGAAGCGTGCCAGACCAGTCAGTTCGCGCAGCAGGTCCGGGCGATCTGCGGGTTACCACTGGGGGATCCGGGCTTCCATGCTCCGGCAGCGATGGCCAACCTCCTCGGCGACCGTTGGGAGGGGGGAGCTCCCCGCTGGGAGGCCGCCCTGCGGGATCCCCGGGTCAGCCTGCATCTTTACGGGAAGACCGAAGCGCGCGCAGGGCGCAAAATGGGGCATCTGACAGCGCTGGGAGAGAGCGTGGAAGATGCCAGGAGTCGGGTCCTGGCCGCCAGGGACCGGCTGTAACACCTGCCGGCAGGTGTGTCGGAGGTCAAAAAATTGCTACGATGCTCAGTAGAATTGCGGTCTCCTTAACCGCAACGAGGAAGGCGTCAGGTACCTTATATGCAGCAGCCGATACACACTCCCTCCCCAGCCACGGTCACCGGTCTGCCGGGACCGGAGGGGGTGCAGCCAGTGCCGCCGAGGGGTTTCATGCAAACCAAGCGTGCCAGGGTGATGGGCTTCTGCCACGGGGTCAAGAAGGCCTTTGAGAACGCGGTCGCGGTCGCCGATGAGCGACAGCAGGATCCGCGACGCCTCATTTTGTCCGGTGACATCGTGCACAACGCCGATGTGGTGAATTTTGTCCGGGACAAGGGCATCGCGGTCATGGAGCAGCCGGAGTCAGTGGCCGACTCGACGGTCCTGATCCGGACCCACGGCGCAACGAAGCAGGCGATGGAAGTCCTGGAACACAACCGGAACGAAATCATCGACCTCACCTGTAACATCGTCATCAAGGCCCACGATGCCGCGAAGGATCTGCAGCAGCGCCACCCGATGGTCGTCATCACCGGGAAAAAAAACCATCCTGAGGTGGTCGGCGCGCTCAGCTATCTCGACAACGGACACGCGGTGGAGACACCTGACGATGTCGCCGCCCTGCCGACACATGACAAAAATGGCGCGAAGATTCGGAGTGTCGGGGTCGTGACCCAGACCACGTTCGGCATCGACAAGTTCCATCAGATCATGGGCTTGCTCCTGACTCGCTATGGCCGGGTGGAAGCGATTGATACGGTCTGCGATTACACCGAGGTGAACCAGAAGACCAGTCTGGACCTGGCGGCCGAGGCCGATGTCATGCTGGTAGTGGGGGGCGTCAATTCCTCCAACAGCCTGGAGCTCTTCCGGGTGGTGCAAGCGGCCAACAGCCGGACGCACTTCCTGCAAAACGTGGATCAGGTCGACCCCACCTGGTTCCGTCCCACAGACAAGCTGGTCGGGATTTCTGCGGGGGCCTCGACCCCGGAGTGGATCATCCGCTTAATCGAACAGCGCGTGGAATCCCTGGAACCTTCCGACGTTGGCTCCATCGCCGCCGAATAGTCGCTTCCGCCTGCCTCACAACAACAACGTTGGCTGATCGGGAGGAAAGCGCTCCAGTACCATCGTGCCTCCCGGGCAGAGGCCGGGGCAGGTCGCGCGTAACTCGATGCGGGTGTAATCCTCGTTGACTGTCCCGACATACTGACAGTCCTCACACCAGAAGAGCTTTGGCTCCGCCAGATGGTCGGTGAAGCGGACAGTCATCCCGTCGATGCTCCCCTCGATGGTGTACCGGGCGGTGTCGTTCAGGGCCTGCGAACGGGTCGCCCCCTCGCCAGTGATGCGACGTCCCTGTTGCGTTATCCGGAACTCGCTGAAATCTCCGGCATCTCCAATCTGCTCATAGCGACCACTCCAGACGCCGTTGAGGTCGGTGTACTGCACTGGCGCAGCGACAGGCGGGAGCGCTGGCAGATTCGGGCGGACCTGTGGCGCAGATGGCGCGGGGGTCGCAGCCGTAGACGCGAGGGAGGCATCCAGGGTCTGACGCAACACCGGCTGGGTCAGCAGCGGCTTGACGAGAAGCAGCGCGATACCAGCAACAAGGATCGCCAGGGGGATCAGCAGGCGCTCATCACGATACCAGGCTGATGCTCCAGAACTCACCATGACCCATCCGGTGCGTACTGGATTAACGCGGCACCGCCGCCCGAGTAGAGCACAACTGGTGGTCCAGGATGGATGTCAACTCCTGACTGGAGTGAGTACAACGCGGTTGGACGATTCCCGAGTGGTGACCACTCCGCGTCCGTGATCAGACTGAATCCCGGCCCGCTGACCAGCGAGGCTCCGAGGTAGGACAGGTCCGGTCCCAGCCGCCATATGAATGCGTCATATAGTCCGACAGCGGTCTTGGCATCCACTCCGGAACCCGGGTCGAAGTCGATAGTCCCGTTGAAGCTCCCCCCCAGGAGGAAGGTGCCCGTAGCGCTCAGGCTGCCTGACGCCACATCGTCTGCACCACCTCCTCCAAAGGTCAGCACCTGTTCCCAGGTTCCGGAATCGCTGAACAGACTGACAAACCCATCGGTCTGTCCTGCGGACGCCCGGGTGGTGTTCCCGGGTCCGGGATCGAAATCGACGGAGGTCGAGAAGCTGCCGGCGGCATAAATCGCCTGGCTGACGGGGTGCTGGGCCAGCCCGGTCACCCGGTCATGCCCGGATCCTCCGAAGCCTGCCCCCCACTCGAACTGCCCCGAGGACGTCAGCGTCACCAGCCAGGCATCAGTGGAAGTACTGGCGGCGGTGTACAACTGCGTTCCGGACGTTGGGTCCAGATCTAATGTGCCATTCATGCTTCCACCGATCACCAGGCGATCCCCGCTGACCGCATTGATGGACCACGGCGAGCTTCCGCCTGTCTCGTTCCAGGTTCGGGTCCACTGATACTCCCCAGCGGGTGAGAACTTGCTCAGGAACGTGGTGATCCCGGCGGAGCTGCGGAGATCGGCCGTGGCCGTTGGATCAAAGTCCAGGTCTGATCCGGTAAAGTACCCCGCGATGTACAGGGCACTGCTGGCATCGACCAGCAGTTTTTGTCCGGCAGACTGAGGAGCTGCAGTCGCGCCTGTGCCGGTGAACGTGACAAAGTCCAGTGATCCCTCCGGCAGGTACCGGGCGATGAAAGCCGCGCGGTGCAGGCCGTTGTAGGCGACTTGGGTACCAGGACCAGGATCAAAATCGAGATCAGCCGACTGTGACGCTCCCACTAAGGTGAGCCGGCCAGCACTGTCGATTTGCAAATCCTGGACCAGGTCGGCGTTGGAGCCCGCCAGCTGAAGGACCGGGCCTGGATTCCCGATGGCATCAAACCTCGCGACAATGATGTCGAGATTGGCTTTGGGCACCCGCAAATCCAGGCAGGGTCCCGGGTCGACGTCAACAGTTCCGGTATGGCTGTAATAGGCAATCGCGATGGAACCGTCAGGACCAACCGCAAGGGCGGTCCCGGAGCTGGCATTGGGATCACTGGCCCGGACCCAACCCTGGTAGGCCAGCACTTCGACCGGAAAAACCTGATAGCTCCGGATGGGCAGCGCTCTGGCAGCAGAAGCGGCCAGCGTGGTGGGGTCGACCCCGAAGTGCAGTCCGCTATATCCCGTCGCCGATGGCTCCGGATCAGTGACCGTCACCAGGGCATAGGTGACCTGGGGTCCGCCCGGTGATGCGTCACGGGTGATGGTGCCGGTAAACAGGTATTCATCGCCGGGGAGACCGGACCCCTGCTGACGGGTCAGAGGAACCTGACCTGCCATGACGCCCGGTGCTTCTACCACCACCGTCGGTACGCCACCCGCCCCGGGTAGGATGGCATGAGGTGCCGGATTGTCCCAAAGGGTGTCATCCGGGGTCTCCGACGCCAGGGCATCCCAGTCCCGAACATGTACCGTAAAGGAGGCGGCACTCCCCGGCTGGTTCAGCAATTGCAAACTCGCACAACTCTGGCAGCGCCCGACATCCAGCGCCCCGTGTGGCATCCGGTAGCTGAAGGCCACCGCATCCGGTGGGTCCAGCGGGAACCGTCCAGTGGCATCCGGGGTCCCTCGCGGGTCACAATACTTGATGAGGATGGCCAGTGGAATCGTGACCGGACCCGCCGCCAGCCGGTCCGCCCGGATCGCCAGCTCAAATCGGACCGACTGTCCAGCATGGAGCATATCGAAACCGGTCCAGCCCTGACCATTGGCGCCGGCATTCCCCTGATTCCAGCCTGCCGCAGCGATGTCGTAGTTCCCCTGCGGCACGCCCCCATTGGAGAGCCTCTGACGATTATCCGCGGCTTCATCGACCAGCAGTTTGTAGGGGAACAGGTTGTTCGTAAATCCGGAACGGAGGAGCAGGTCTCCCGTGGCAGCAAATCCATCCGGATTCCTGACCAGCGTTGGGTCGGTGTGGAGCCCCGCCTGGTCGAACGTGACGACTGTATTGTCCGACAGTATGAGCAGTCGTCCGGTATAGCTCAGGTCGGCACGATTGGCTGCCGTGATGGGGTCGCTAAACTTCGGGGCGGGGAACGGATGCCGATGCTCAAAAGTCAGAAGGAGATCGTGGTTGACATCCCGCTGGATACTGGCAACCCGCAGCGTATCCCCCCGCAGAAAGCGGGAGATATCGAGGTCATAGTAGCGACCCTGACTGACAGCCTGACCGGCCCGTTCCGGCACAATCTGCAGATTTGCCTGCCCCGTGGCATCAATTAACAGCTCCCATTGCGAGGACAGATACTCGTCATGAGCCAGCCCGGATTGCGTCACTGGGGCACCCACCAGGTCAGCTGACGGGGCTACACTGCCCGACTCCGGACGACCACAGGACAGGACGCAACCGAGGAGGCCGCAGGCAATCAGAAGCGTGGATTGAGATGCCATGGCTGTTCCCAGACGAGCCGAGGATAGGAGAGCCGCCTCTGCCAGACTCACACTCGCGTCTGGCAATGCCAGCACATTTTATCGAATTCGGGTCAGACCACAGTTTCAGGGCGTTCGGACTTCAGTCCGGAGCGAGAAGATGACCTTGGTGCCCCGTCCCTTTTGGGAAATCACCTGCAGATCACCATCGATGTCCTCCGCCCGCTCCTGCATCCCGATGAGGCCGAAGTGGGTGTAGTCCCCGTTGACCGTCTTGTTCGCCTCGAACCCGTGGCCGTCATCCTCCACGATCAGGACCACCTCACCCGGCAGGTACTTCAGATGCACATAAGCGTTGCTCGCCAGGGCATGCTTCTTCACATTGGTCAGAGCTTCCTGGGCGATCCGGAAGATGGCGAGTTCCGCCTCCGCGCTCAACGGCGCTTCGGTCCCCTCGACTATGAACTCGACATGGCAGTCGGAGAGTCCCTGGTTGGACTGCACGATCTTCTTGAGGGTGGCCGTGAGGCCAAGATCCTGCAGGGTCATGGGACGCAAATCGAAGATGAAGCCGCGGATTTCGTTGAGCGCTCCCTGCGCGATTTCCTTCATCTTGGCGAACTCACGTCCGACCAGCTCGGGCTTCTGCGCCATCATTTTTTCCACGAGATCAAGGCGCAGAATCACATTGGCGATCGCCTGTGCCGGCCCATCATGAATCTCCCGGGCGATCCGTTGTCGCTCCATTTCCTGGGAGCGAATGATGGCGGATGACGCAAAGAACTCCTGCCGCGAGGTTTCCCGCAGGCGCTGCTTCGCGGTCCCATCGACCTGCTTCATATAGCGCCGAAGATTCCCCTCGAAGAGGGCGACTTTCTCCAGCAGGTCGCTGTACCGCTGCGTGATGGCAGTCAGATTCTCGAGCAGGACGAGCTGCTTCCCCTGCATCTGACGCGCCTGGTCGAGGCTGGCGATGACTGCGGCCAGATCTGGGGTCCCCTGTTCCAGAATTCCGACCTTGTTGCCAGCGTCCATACCGACTGTGAACTCGCGACGCAGGGTGGCGGCCTGGTCCTCGAAGGCCGCCAGCTGCGCGCTGACGCCCTCGAGGGCTGACTGGACTTCCCGCTGAATCTGCGACTGGTACTGCTCCAGATACTGCTTGTACGACCAGAGTCCTTCTGACACCAACTGCAACTCTTCTGCGAGGGCAATGCCCTGCAGGCTGCTGATTTCCTCAGTCGCCGGAGGCGCATCAACCGGTGCCGTTTCGCCGATTACGTCAACCTGCTCGACAGGCCCCACGTCAGCGACGGCCGGAGCTTCGAGCTCAACTTCTACCGTCGCTTCAGGCACCGCTGCTGACATTTCCTGTGACGTGATCACTGTCCCGCCTTTGGCCTCTGCGGGCACCTGGAAGGGATGGCCCTCTGCCGGTGCAATGCGCTCAGGCTGCCATTGCTCCACCGACTGCGGGCTCTCAATCAGGGCCGATTCCATCTGATCAGGTACTACAGCGGAGACCTCATCAACTGCCGGGAATGCATTTGTTGCCGGGAAGTCAGCTGCCCCGGGCAGGACGCCTTCCGTTACTGGCGAGATGTCATCTGCGGCCGGATAAAAGGCAGCGCGCAGGGCATTGAGCTCTCCGGTTGGATGCGCTGTCAGATCGAAGGCGGTCCGTTCCGACAATGTCGGAGCCACTGTCGGCGGCTCCAGCTCGATGGAGTGCTCCGGAGCGGCCGTGGGATAGGAGTCGGCATAGAGATCGATGTCCCGATCCCAGACCCGGGTCTCCTGCAGGTCTGTCGCGTGGTCGATGATCGGCTCTGTCGCGAGTGGCTGGATCTCAACTGACTCGGACTGTGGCCAGTCGTTTGCGGAGTTTGGCGCTTCCGGGGGCAGCGCTTCGATGACCGGTTCGGTCACAAAGGGATTGAAATCTTCGACGGGTGCAGGGCCAGTCCCATAGGGCGCTGGTGACTCCACCGCCGGGACCGCCGGCAGGGCAGCCTGGGCCGCAACCCCATCAACAAGCTCCGCAATCATGGGATGCCGGGGGTGCACATCAGGCTCCAGGGCGGTCTCGGCCGCGAGGGACTCCAGCCCCCACTCGCGATCGGGGACCTGCTCCTGCGCGGGGCCAAACCAGTCGGTCCGGGGATTACTTTCGGCTTCCGCCGCGACAGCAGTCTCCTGGTTAGACGCCTCGGTCTCCGGAACCACTGACTCATAGGCCAGCGGATTCACTTCGATGATGGGCGCGCCCCATTCAGGCTCGCCCGCCAGATCGTTCACCTCGATGATCGGCGCACCCCACTCAGGCTCCGTTGGGGCAGCCTTCGGACGTGCCCAGTCCGGCAACCCCGCCTGGGGATCCGGCTGTCGAGTGGCAGGAGCGGAGCTTTCCGCTTCAGCTGCCTTCTTTTTGTCTTTGAAGCCGAAGCGTGGGACGCCGAAACGCACGGCGGACCTCCCCGAAGGAGAGTCGGTGACTCCCTAATATCGATAGTGGTCCGCCTTTTGCGACATCCCGGCATTTGAGGCATCGGCCGGGTGATTCTCGCTGTGGTCTTGACCCCGATACATCCCGATTAACAGCGGGGTCCCGGCCCGCGCGACGTTAGCAATGTCATGTCTACACCTACCCACGCGGTCCTCGGACCGGCCACCACCATCCCTGCCATTGTTGACCGCGCCCAGGATGCCACCCGGCACGCCCACATGGGTGCAGCTGTCCTCGACTTCATTGCGACCGTCTCCCTTGAGTACGGCCGCTTTGATGCGCGGCTGTTTAACGCCATTGTCGACTGGCTGGGACCTGTCGCCAGTGAGTTGAAGGTCACCGCGATCCTGGTGCCCAACGATGTCACCGATCCTGGCCTCCCCAACCATGAAGTGGTGGTCCTGGATACGGGCGAAGAGTTCTATCTCTTCACGACTGCCTGGAATGCCAACATCGGGCAGCCAGTCATCGTGTGCGCCCGTCCGCCGTTTGAAGGCTCAGGGCACCATGTCCTGCTGCACGCCACCGAGACCATCTTCAAAGTCTCCCTGAGCACTCCCGGCAGTCCCTTCCTGCCTGAAGTGCCCCACTGGATCCGCCGCGCCTCTTAAGCAGCGGCTACGACTCTCAGCGGCACCCGTCGCGTCCTAGGGCGCGGCGGGTGCTGTGTTGTCGATGACCACGATCATGACGCCCTTTGTTTTCAGCGCCTGGATGTCCTTTTCCAGCGTTTCAGCCTGCGTGGAGTCGAGCACCAGACGGTCGTTGAGCGTAAAGCCGGGATTGTCGATGAGTGGTTTGAGTGAAGTCAGGGGATTCCCACCGAGCAGCACCTGTTTCAGCTCTTTGAGTTGCCCCAACCCTTCAAGACTCGTGAGCTGATTGTTCCGGAGATTGAGATCTGCCAGGGCGGAGCAGCCCGCCAGGGGCACGACACTGGCGATGGCGTTGTTTTGCAAATTCAGGAGTTCCAGCGATGTCATCTCCCCCAACGGGGCAATGTCTGCGATCTCGTTGCGTCCCAGATGGAGCCAGACCAGGCCGGTACAGCTCCCCAGGGGATCGATGTCGGCGATACCGTTGCCCTCAAGGTTCAGCCCCGTGAGACTGGGGAGACTCCGCAAGGGTGCCAGATCACGGACCGCCTGCTCCTGCAGGATGAGGGTCCGCAGGGTGGTACAGCCTTCCAGTCCTTTGAGCGCATTGACTTTGGGCTCCGCTTGCGGAGGGACAGTCAGCGTTTCGATGCTGGCGAGATGAGTGGCGGTCACTTCGACGGCGGGGAGACCGACCAGCCGGCTGACTACCTCGGCCAGGGTCGGATCCGGGATCGGCCCCGCAGCCCGGGGCGTCGTTCCGGAGCGCTGACATCCCATCAGGAGCAGGAGACCGACGACGAGGCAGCGGGCAACGAGCCAGAGTGTGATGCGGGTCATAGGGGGCATCGTAGGGGAAGTCTGGCGGTTGTGAGGGCGGATGATGGGCGGTATACTGCGTCGGCATCGTGATTGCGATTCATTCGCAATTACGAACTACCGGACCGGAGTCGCCATGTCGACCGCAACTACGCCCGCCCCGTCTCCCCCTTCGCCGCGTGGCGAAGATGCCAGGCGGCAGGCTGCCCTCGGGACTGCTCCCGAGGGGAGCGCTACCCAGCCCCTCATCGCGATTGTGGGCAATCCCAACGTGGGCAAGAGTGTCGTCTTTCATCTCCTCACCGGTCAGTATGTGGTCGTCTCAAACTATCCGGGAACCACCATTGAGATTTCCAGAGGCAAAGCGACCCTGGGCGTACATCAGGTCCGGGTCTATGACACGCCGGGGATGTACTCCCTGTTGCCGGTCACCGAGGAAGAGCGGATTGCACGTCGCATTCTCCTGGAAGAGCATCCGGCGGTAGTCGTGCATGTCGTGGACGCCAAGAATCTCAGCCGGATGCTCCCCTTCACGTTGCAGTTGCTGGAAGCGGGACTCCCGGTGATCCTGGTAGTGAACCTTCTCGATGAAGCGACCCAGGCGGGCTACACCATCGAGCTGGAGCCGCTGCGGCAGCGACTCGGCATCCCCGTGCTGGGAATGACAGCCATTCGGGGCACCGGCCTTGCGGCGCTCCAGGCTGAACTCATCCGGCAACTCGATGCCCAGGTCGGGCAGCGGGGTGGCGCGTAATGGCGACCGCCATCTCCCCCATGCCGTGTCAGTACCACCCGGCGATTGAGCAGGCCCTCTCGGAACTGACACCGCTCCTGCTGCCGGTGGGTCGCATGGCCCCCCGATCAGTCGCGCTGCTGGTGCTGCAGGGTGATGCTGATCTGTTCAACGCTGCGGCGCCTCCATCGGTCCGGCATCAGGTCGAGCGGATCCTCCTCACCGCGCAGGCCGCCCTCACCCATCCATTGCCGGTGGAAGTCGCGCTGGCACGGCAGAATTCGGCAGCAGAGCTGCTGGAGGGAGTGCTCACGCAGGGGACCGCCCAGGCGCGTCATGGCTTCGCCGCAACTTTGGGGACACTGGCGATGCGTCCGCTTACCGGCCTGCCCATCGCGCTGGGGATCCTCTGGCTCTGCTTTCAGTTTGTCGGCATCTTTGGAGCAGGCACCCTCGTGGGACTGCTTGAGGAAGATCTGTTCGGGGGAATTGTCAATCCCTGGCTGGTGAACACAGCCGCCCATTTGTTCGGCCTCGGCGCGGTGGAAGTCGGAGCCAACGCCGTCATGACCGGAGCGCTGGGGCACGACATCCTCGCGGGGCTTTTCAATCTGCTGCTTGGCGAGAACGGCGTCATTACGCTCGGCATCACCTACGCGGTCGCCATCATCCTGCCGATTGTCTTCACCTTCTTCCTCTTCTTCTCGATGCTGGAAGACACGGGGTACTTCCCGCGGCTGGCCCTGCTGGTGGACCGGCTCTTCAAGTTCATGGGGCTCAACGGACGGGCGGTGATTCCCATCGTGCTCGGGTTCGGCTGCGACACCATGGCGACCATGGTGACGCGGATTCAGGAATCACAGCGGGAGCGGGTCATCACGACCTTCCTCCTGGCGCTGGCGATCCCCTGCTCTGCACAGATTGGGGTCATTCTCGCGCTGCTCGGCGCGGCCGGCATCGAGGCGGGGGTCCCGGGACTCCTCTACTGGTGCTGGGTGGCCTTCATGGCCGTGGCGCTGCTGGTCTTTGGCTTTCTGGCGAGTCGGGTGTTGCCCGGCGATGCCGCCCACTTCTACATGGAAGTCCCGCCGCTGCGCTTCCCGGTGCTGAAGAACATCCTGGTGAAAACGCTGAGCCGGATGCAGTGGTACACAATTGAGATCATTCCCCTTTTCATCTGGGCGAGTCTCATCATCTGGGCCCTGGACCTCACCGGCATGTTGCACTGGCTCCTGATCGCGCTGAAGCCTCTTGCGACCCTCATCGGACTCCCCGGTGGCGAGGATGGTTTCGGTGGTGCGAAAGTGATCCTGCAGGGATTTTTCCGTCGGGACTATGGAGCCGCCGGACTCTATGACTTCGCTGGCACCGGCGCGCTGACAGTCGCGCAAATCTTCACGGCCTGCATCGTCTTTACCCTCTTCATTCCCTGCATCGCGCAGTTCATGGTCATGAAAAAGGAACTGGGACTGCGACGCAGCGTGGTGATGGTGGGGATCATCCTGCTGATTGCTTTCGGGACCGGCGGGATCCTCAACCAGGTGCTCCCCCGGATTCCGGGACTCGACCATACGGTGTCTCTGAAGGTGGAGGAGTAGCGATGGCCCGTACCACGCCCCAGAGCGAGTATCGCCACACCTGCGGATACTGCGCCCACGAGTACACCCTCGCGGAATCGGCAACCGTCTGCGGCAAGTGCGGCACCCATCAGGGATGCCGCAAGATCGTCTGTCCGCGATGCTCATACGAGGAGGCAGAGCCTCCTGGCTGGCTTATCAGCATGACCACGTTCTTGAGCAATCTGCGACCGGTTCGGGAACTCGCCAGGGGAGAACAGGAATGAGCATCGTGCCGTTGCAGTCGTTGCAGGAAAAGGAGCGCGGGATCATCACGGGCTTTCTGACCCAGCCCTCAGAAACCGCGAAGCTCGCTGCGCTGGGGCTGCTCCCCGGACTCACCATCACGCTCCTGCAGCGCTATCCCTCGTATGTGGTTGCCGTAGGGGAAACCCAGTACGCGGTCGATACGGCCCTCGCCAGTCAGATTCAGGTGGAACGTCTCGACTAGTCCAGTGCTTTGGCTGCCATCCGTACGGCTTCTCCCGCACACCCCCAGGAGAGGCTGACCCCTCCACCGCCGTGGCCATAGTTGTGCACCACCGGGACCCGCAGTTGGTCGTTCCCCAGTGCCACCCGGACGCCCCCCTCCCGGACCGGGCGGAGCCCGACCGTGTACGCATACGTCGCAGCGCCGAGGTCGACCCCAAACATCTGTCGCAGTAAATGGGCGTTCCAGGCAAAGAGGTATTCGTACGAGTCGAGGGCATCGCAGTCCGGTGGGGAGTCGCCATCGACCTGGAGCTGCAGTTGCGAACCGCCGAGAATCAGCCGCTCCTGACGCGGGTACGCATAAAGCGTGCGATTGGTCCCTAATGGATGGCAGTGGTAGGAGTGTCCCAGGATAAGGCTACCCGGGACGACGGCGTCGTACTTCACCCGCAGCAGCTGACCGGCCACCGGCTGCAGGGCTGGGTCACTTGCCAGATGACGAGCAGCGAGTCCAGCGCAATTGAAGAGGAGATCATCCCCGGGAGCGAGGGCCCCATTGAGACTCTTGACGGAGCCCTCCACGATGGCGACGTTGTTCTGCTGCAGTTGCGCCATCAGCCAGTGCAGATAGTGCGGGAGATCGGCAAGCAACCCCTGCTCTGCACGTCCGTACAGGGGAGCCCCGTCCGGGGTTGTCCAGGGAGTGGTGGTCAGGGTGTCGCTGAATGCGGGGTCTTCATAGAGTTCCCAGTGCGTGGTCGCCAGAATCCCGGCGTCCTGGGACTGCAACTGCTGAAAGCGACTCCAGGATTCTGCCCACCACCGGGGATCGAAGTCGCAGAGCAACGGCTTGAGAAAGGCGGCCGGATGGAGCGAGGGAAAGGTCGGGTCGTAGTCATGATCCAGTCGTCCCGCCAGCTGCTTCGCGGCCAGGACCCGGACCTGCCATCCGGCCTCGGCGGCGACGAGTGCGGTCGTCAGGCCGGAGATGCCGGCACCCAGTACGGTGGCTTGTCGGGACATACACTCCAGCTCCTGACGGTCCGCGTGTGGCTGCGCAATCAGGGCAGGTCAGATGGGTTCCATGGTGACCGTGGCTTTCGCGCCTTCGATTTCAACATGGGTGACATGATGCTTCAGCACGCCGAAGCCCCACTTTTTATAGAGCCAGCTCCCGGCACCGGCGGTGATGACTCCGCTGGTCGGACCGAGCTGCATGGTGTCAAACAGATGGTTGTGCCCACAGAAGAGATGCTCCACCGTATGCTTCTTGAGCAGCGCGAGAAACTCGGTGGTGCCGGTGTAGAGTGCGTGGACTTTCCAGCGGTCGATCGAGGGGGGATAGTGTGTGAAGACCATGGTCGGCATGTTGTCATCGAGAACCTGATCGAGCCACTCCTGCTGCTTTTTGGTTACATGCCCCAGGGCGGTGTCGATGGCCACAAAGTGCCAGCCGCCGACCGTGAAGTCCCATTCCCGGGGGCCGAACTCCAGTTCCCACAACCGGATGTCGAAGCCCTTGGGACCTGCCAGATAGCGGTCGTGGTTGCCGGGAGTCGCGATCATTGGGGCGGCGAAGGCCTGGAGACTCGGGGAGACCAGTTCCCACTGCTTCACGGTGCCGTCATCCACGATGTCGCCCAGGTGGATGGTGAAGGCGGGTCGCAGACCATTGGTGCGGGCCGCGATCTGGTCGAAGATTTTGGTATTGGGGCGGTTATCGCCCATGACACAGAAACTGAAACGGCTGGGGACCTGCGGCTGGACGCGAATCCAGTCCAGAAAGGCTGTACCCCTCGGGACCGCCGGTGGCGCCGCCAGGAGTTCGGCAGCTCCGGCAAAGCCCAGTCCGAGACCAGCTCCGGTGAGTCCGAGTCCCCGCAGGATCTCCCGTCGACTCCAGTGGATCATTCGTTTTCGTCCTCCCGGGCGCGACGCCCCTCACTCAGGCCCACATCCCAGTCTTCGGTGTCGGCTGGATCAAAAGTGTACCGGGCTTCGCCGGTGAATGGGACCGCCGGGTCCCATTCCGGGTGGAGCGCCCGGAGTGTTGCCTCAGTCGCGGCGCTGATATCCGGGGCCTCCGACAGGAGCGCGGTCACGGCCAGGTGCACCGGGTGTCGGGCATCACCGGCAGTGATGAGGTCCGGCAGATGCGACTCCCGGACTCCGCCCAGGGCATAGACCGGCAGCGTGACATGCCGCAGCGCCTCGGCGTAACCCGCGATGCCCCAGGGTTCATCGGGACTCGCTTTGTGCGTCAGGGGGAACAGAGGCGAAAAGGTGACATAGTCCGCCCCCTCCTGCCCAGCCCGCCGCAGTTCCTTCAGGGCGTGGGCGCTGTACCCCAGCAGCTTGTCCGGTCCCAGCAAGGGACGCGCCACACGCAATGGCAGATCATTCGCCCCGAGGTGGACCCCCTGCGCGCCGACCGCATGGCAGATATCGATGCGGTCGTTGATGATCGCCAGTGCACCGAAACTGTTCGCGATGTGGGTCAGCTGACGCGCCAGCAGATAAAACTCCCGGTCCGGGAGCCTGGGGGCCCGGACCTGCACCATCCGGCATCCGCCACGGCAGACCCGCTCCACCACCTTGGCCAGCGGCCGTCCCCCGGTCCGCTCCGGATCCGTAATGAAGCAGAGGCGGGGGAGCGGGCCAGTCAGGTCAGTTGTCAGGGACATCCCGCCACCTACTCCGCCGCTTCAGGGAGTCGGTATGCCCGGAGATCTGGCGAGTCGACCAGGGGGAGGAGGAGCCCTGCGCCAACCACCCCGAGCACGCTCGAGCCCAGCATCAGTGCCTGCCTGGTCTCCCCCCGGACAAAGCCGAAGTAGCCATCCTCCGCATCTTCGTTGGCAGCGATGCGGACCGTCGCAACATAGGATTCAACCGTGCTGTAGTCGCCATCTTCGTCCAGTGATCCTTCCACCACCACCAGGTATCCCGCATCCAGCAGTTGCTCCTCGTAGACCTGCCGCTCCACCACATAGGAGGTCGCGCTCAGGTGCTCGAACGCCGCCGTGACAGCATCGCCGGGGAAATAGAACCAGGGGAACTGATAGTTGCCGGAGAACAGGACCACCCGGGGACTGCCCGGATTTGCGGCGGCATCCTGTGGTTCGAGGATCGCCATCATGTCATCGACAGTCACGTTCCATCCGTGGGGACACATCAACTGTTGCCCCTCGAAGGTAAAGAGCGTGGTATCTGCCACCGCAGGACTGCAGAGCAGGGTTCCCAACAGTGCGGCGGACCCGAAGGTTGTCAAACGGGCGAGGCTCATGAGTCGCCTCCCATCTCGGCGTCATGGGTAAAGCGGTAAGTCGTGAGGTCAATGTGGCGCTTCTCTTCGGGGGACATCCGCATACTCTGATAGAGCATTCCCACCAGGAACAGCAGGTCTTCCAGTTCGGTGTCGTCGCCTGCTTCCAGGAAGAAGACTTGCTCCGGAAGGTCCGGCGAGGTGATGAGGATCGCCAGGGTCGGGATTGACTTGTTTTCGTCGGCAATCTCACGCTTGCCCTGGGCGATGTAGTAGGTGTCCTGCGGCGCAGAAGGGGGCACAAAGCTCTCGACCGGCAACCGGTGTGTCAGGGGATAGCCAGCGGTGAGATAGCCCAGCACTACCGCCACTTGTCCGAGGGGATCACCGAGGGGGGGATTAAAGAGTGGGTTCGCCCGGAGCAAGTAAGCCCACTGGGAGTATCCCAGCGACTCGTCGGGCCAGAACTCATGACCATCCATCGCGTCGAGCATGCTCCAGCCATCCGGCACGACCACCGAGTGTGTTTCATCGATGTCCGCGATGGTGGCATCGGCCCAGGCAAGCCCCGGCAGCAGGCCCGCCAGCAGGATCGATATGAGTAGCAGGGGGGCGAGGCGCATACCGGTGGCTCCCGGAGGCTGGACGTGCGAAGGATGGTACACCTTCGCCGAAAGGGAGCAGGGTCTCCCGGTAGAATGCTCCCATGACACCTCGCCCTGTTAGCGTGCTGGGGCTCACAGGTTCCATCGGAACCACCGCTGCCGGGATTCTCCGGCGGTACCCCGACCGCTTTCGTGTGGTGGCCGCCTCCTGCGGCCAGCGGATCGAGGCCTTTGCTCCTCTGGTCCGGGAGTTCCAGCCGGAGTTGGTCGCGGTGGAAGATGACCAGGGAGCCTTACGTCTGGCGTCCCTCCTCAGCGATTTGCCACATCCGCCCCGGATCGAGATCGGAATGCCCGGCCAGGTCGCCTGCGCCACGCACCCCGATGCCGCCATTGTCCTCAACGCCCTGGTGGGGGGGCGGGGACTCTATGCCACCGCTGCTGCCCTGCGGTCCGGCAAGCAGGTCGCGCTGGCGAATAAGGAAAGCCTGGTGGTGGGGGGAACGGTTCTCCTGCGGGAGGGGTCGGCCGGTGGCGGCCATCTGATCCCCGTGGACTCGGAACATTCCGCCATCTTCCAGTGCCTGCAGGGACCGGAGGCGGGACGGCAAATTCAGCGCCTTATCCTGACAGCTTCGGGCGGACCGATGCGGACCTGGTCCGCGGACCGGATTCAGCAGGCGACCATCGCCGAGGCCCTGAATCACCCCACCTGGCAGATGGGGCCCAAGATCACCATCGACTCCGCAACCCTGATGAACAAAGGGCTGGAAGTGATCGAAGCGACCCTCCTCTTCGGGGTCCCGGTAGATCAGGTCGAGGTGGTGATTCACCCCCAGAGCATCATCCATTCGCTGGTGGAGTTCACCGATGGCTCGGTCCTCGCGCAGCTGGGCTATCCGAGCATGGAACTGCCGATTCAATATGCCCTGACCTGGCCGGAGCGACTTCCTTCGACCCTCCGTCCCCTGGACCTGGCTGATCTGGCGCAACTGACGTTCGAGGCTCCTGACGAGGAGCGGTTCCCCTGCCTGCGCCTCGCCCGGGAAGCGGCAGCCCGGGGCGGATTCGCTCCTGCGGTCCTCAATGGCGCGAACGAAGCGGCCGTGGCGCAGTTCCTGGCCGGGGAGATTCCGTTTGGTCAGATCGCAGTCCGGATCGAGGCAGCGCTCCGCGACGCCCCGACTGCTGAACCAGGGTCCGTGGAAGCGCTCATCGCGGCCCACGAAGCGGCCATGGGACTGCCCGTGAGCTAGCGCAATCGACACGACAGCTGTCGATTCAACCGCATTCAAAAGGGCTGCATCCTACAAAGACCAGTAGGTCTTGCCGGCCGGTCCGGTGGGTATACTAGGTTTGTGCAGCCGGACCCGCTGTGACGCCACTTCTGATGGGGTGGTGCCTGGGGGCTGGCATTCCCCGCGTCCGCTGGTTCTGCAGCGGCTGACGGGCCAAGGATGGCGGCATGGAGCTTCTTCTCTCGCTCCTTTCCAACGCGGGGTACTGGATGCAGGTCATCCTCTCCTTCGCTTTGCTGGTGGTGGCCCACGAGTTCGGCCACTTTATCGTCGCCAAATGGACCGGCTGCCGGGTCGATGAGTTTGCGGTCGGTTTCGGTCCGGCCATCTGGCAGCACCAGCCGAAGAACTCCGAGACGCTTTACGCGATCCGCTGGATTCCCTTGGGGGGATACAACCGCATTTGGGGGTATGAGGATGTCTCCAGCCCTGATTTCTTCGAGGGGATCAGCGAAGCGGAGCAGAAGCGGGCCTTCGTGAATCGCCCAATCTGGGCGCGGGCGCTGGTGCTGGTGGCTGGTTCCACCTTCAACTTCATGCTCGCGATCCTGCTTGTCGCCTGCTGGGGCCTCTTTGTCGGCTTCCCCTACACGGAAATCGGAGCGCTGGAGCCTAATTCGCCCGCCGCTGCTTCCGGAATGCAGCCCGGAGATGCTGTCCGGAACGTCGGCTTCTTCTCGAAACCCGGCGACATCAGCGTCATGATCACCCGGCAGTTGCAGGGTGCGGCCACCCGCGAGGCCGCCGAGGCCCAGGAAATCACGCTCGAAGTCACCACGCCGGGGCAGCCGCCGCGCAAAGTGACCATGAATCCGCAATGGAACGAGGCCGAAGGCCGCGCCATGATCGGCATCCACATGCAGGAAGCCCTGAGTGCGCGCCTTGCGACTGTGTGGGAGGACTCCCCCTATGCCAGGGCCGGGCTCAAAAAAGGCGACCTGATCACTAAAGTGAATGGGCAGCCGGTGACGTCCGGGTTCCAGCTCGTGAAAGCGCTGGAGGAGAGCCCGGGCGAGTCGGCGATCCTGGAGTTTCGCCGAGGGCGTGAGTTAGAGACCACCACACTGACCGATTTCCGCATCTGGAACCTCGGCGTGGAGTTGTATCCCCAGATGGTGACCAAGGAACTCTTGGTCGCCGGGGTGGGTCGGGGTTCCGCTGCCGCCGCCGCCGGCCTGCGTCGGGATGACATCATCACCGCCATTAATGGCAAACCAGTCACCCGCAAGACTTCCGACTGGGAAAAGCTCGTTAAGAGCCCCAGCCTGCCGGAACTCCGGCTGTCGGTGGTCCGAAAGGGCGACGAGGGTCGTCGGGAGTTGCTGATCACTCCTTCCATGGTCGACCGGATGGTGGAGCCCCTGGTCTTTCATGCGAAGTACCAGCGGGTGGACCCGCTGACCGCCTTGCGGGAAGGGGCGATCCAGACCGGGTACTACACGCTCTTCATCGCGCAGTCGCTGCAGTCCCTCTTTGCGGGAGAGCACGAAGTCAGCGACCTGTCCGGCCCCATCGGGATTTTCAGTACCAGCTTCCAGGCCGCCAAGAATGGCGCGTTCGACCTGATGATCCTGATGGTCCTGCTCTCGATCAACCTGGGCATCTTCAATTTGCTCCCCTTCCCGGCACTTGATGGCGGACGGCTCATCTTCCTGGGACTGGAAGCGCTGTTCCGTCGGCCGGTGGTGAACATCCAGGTCGAGAACATGATCCATGTCGGCGGGTTCCTGCTGCTGATCGGGCTGATGCTCTACGTCAGCTTCTTCGACGTCGTCCGGATGGCGTAACCCGGCCTGCCAGCTTCGTTTGATCAGCGTATGGCAGCGTTGCCGGAGGGGGCTCCTTGCGGCAAGGTGTTGTTCGGGTTGTGATGCTTCTACAATGCGGGCATGGAAGTCCGTCTCCCCTATGGCCGCAGCGATGTGCTGGTCACGGGACTCCCTGAGACCGCCCAGCTGGTGCTCCCACCGGTGATGTCGGTCCCGGCCATTGCGCCGGAGCAGCTGCCGCAAGTCCTGGCTGAGAAGCTGGGGCATCCCATTGGTACTCCTAAACTCGCCTCGCTCCTGTCGGAGCACGATCAGATCACTATCGTGCTCCCAGACAAGACCCGCAAGGCGGGACAGGCCGCGTATCTCCCCGCACTGCTAGGGTGGCTGGCGGACCGCGGTGTGCTTCCGGAGCGCATCCGGCTCCTCATTGGCCTGGGAACCCATCCTCCTCATGCTCCAGAAGAGCTGGAACGCCTCCTCACACCTCCCATTTATCGGGAGTGGCAGGCGGGAGCACGGCTTGCGGAAAGCTCCGGGGAAAGGAGCGACGACTTTGTCCTGATTGGCCAGACTGGGAGAAGGACTGATGTGGCACTGCATCGCTGGCTGGTCGAGCCAGGACTCGTGATAGTCACCGGGAGCATCACCTATCACTACTATGCGGGGTATTCCGGGGGTCGGAAGGGAATCCTGCCCGGTTGCGCGGCGTCCGGGAGCATCAAACAGAGTCATCAGTTGGCATTCAGGAGCACGGAGCATGGAGCGGTCATCCGGGAACCGCTAGCGGTAGCGGGAAAGCTCGAGGGGAATCCGATTGTTGAGGACCAGATCGAGGCGGCGCGGATGCTCCAGATTCCTGTTTTCCTTTTGAACACCATCACGAACCCTCACGATGAGATTATCGACCTGGTGGCAGGGGATCTGGTGGCTGCACACGCTTACGGGAGCACGCTGGTGGATCAGTATTACCATGCAGAGATTCCGGAGCACGCTGACCTGGTGATCGCCAGCGCCGGAGGCTTCCCCAGCGATATCAATCTCATCCAGAGCCACAAAGCGCTTGACAACGCGGTGCGAGCCGCGCGTCGTGGAGCACGAGTCCTGCTCCTCGCTGAGTGCTCCCAGGGGACTGGCAACGACGCTTCCTTAGCCTGGGCAGCCCTGGGAAGCGCAGATGCCGTGCTCCAGCATCTGGGAGCAGCCTACGAGATCGTTGGAGGCACGGTAGAGGGGCTGCTCAGAAAGGCAGAAGACTGGGATGTGCAGCTGCTGACCACTCTTCCACCTGATGCAGTGAGTCAGTTTGGAATGAACTATTTGGCTCATCAGGCTGGAGCACCGATCGATGTCTCTGCCTGGGTATCGGAGCACGACAGGGTGGTGCTCCTGCCAGCAGCCGGGATTACGATGCCTTTTGTCCTCCCTTCGGGAGCATAGGGCCGATTTTGGCACCGGGAGTGTCCCTTCCACTGACAGTCACGTCATGCTCTGTCAGAAAGGGACCCACCCATGAAAGTCCTCCTCACAACCTCGATGCTCGCCCTCCTCACCTTCGGCATGCTCTCGCCCTCCCAGGCGGCGGCCTACATCAAATTCGACGGTGTCGATGGTGAGTGCAGCGCGACCGCCGATGCCATGCTGGACCTCCGCGAGAAGCAGCCTGAACCGGTCGGGTTGCTGTTGCCCGCGGTCCAGAAAGTCCGGGAAGCCGCCGCCCGCATGACTGAAGCATGTGGTCAGCGCGATGGGTCCATCGATGCTGACTGTGCCGCCAAGACCCTGGCCGCCGCCATCGGCGAGTCGAAGATGGGTCGGGACAAGAGCCCCGGACTCACGAATCTGGTAGCCAAAGCGACCGGGGGCCAGATCAAGGAAGTGCCCGGCCTGTTGCGAAGCTGGAGCCAGATGGGAGCGACCGGGACCGAACAGCAGATCATCGCCATCCTGATTGGCCTGCTGCAGGAAACCCGCAGTCAGGGGATCACCGAACCCGACGTCCTCGATCCGCTGGTGGCTGCCATTGTAAAGGCCGAGGAGATTGACCCGGAGACCCAGAGTGCGAAGATTCCCAAAGGGCCCGGGTACGACATCAAGCTGGCGAAGAAGGTCTAACGCCCTCGCACCACGGGTGCTCCTGTGAACTGAGCCGTACGCACCTGGCATCGCCGGGTGCGTATGGTTTATTTGCCGGGAGCCGCTTAGGGATAATGAGTGGTACTGCTCATGATTACCGGAGGACTCCCATGACCACCACCCATACCAGTCTCTGCACCTATCGTGTGAAGGCAGGCCAGGAGGCGGCCTTCGAAGCCCTCCTGGCGAAGCACTGGCCCACCCTGCAGCGGCTCGGACTGGCCACCGACACGCCATCGCTGGTGTACAAAGGACACGAGGTGATGGATCGCGAGCACAAAGTGCAGGGGCCGGTGTTTTACACCGAGGTCTTCACCTGGACCTCCCCGGAAGGGCCGATGAAGGCACACGAAGTCCCGGAAGTGATGGGGATCTGGGGGCCGATGGCGGAGCTGTGCGAAGACCGTGGTCCCGGCCGTCCCGCGATGGATTTCCCCGGTGTCACGCCCCTCAGCCTCTTCGGATAACCGGCGCCGGGATCCCGGACGCGCTACTGCCAGTTGTCCGGTGGAATCCAGACTTCGAGCCAGGACTCGCACCAGTCATCGGTGCTGAGTGATTCGGTGGTGACGGTGAGATTCTCAGCGTAGAGGAAGCTGGTGCGTCCTGCCCCATCTTCTCCGATGGCGACGGTGCTCTTTTGCATCCGGGCGGTGAGCGTCATGATGAGTCCATCATCGTTGTTCAGCACTTCCCGGTAGCCGTTGTCGCCAGTAATCACAATCTGGGCATCCTGGGGTCCGGCGAGCAGACTCATGTTGGGGCCGTAGTTGTCGATCACGATGTCCCCCCGGTCGACCGTTTCGCCAGGGAAGAGATTCATCGCGGGATTCGGATTCCCCTGAATCGACGACTGATAGGTCCCATCGCACTCGAAGCGCCAGGCGTTGTACTGGCCGCCGGCTCCCCGGACCAGGACAAAGAAAGCCTCGTTGTAGAAGTTGATGTCGAAGTCCTCCACGACCGCGCCGGCAATGACGCCGCCCGAGGCGGTCCCCAGGCTGAAGGTGGCAGAGGTGTCTTCAGTGTAGGTGGTGCCCCCGGCGGGTCCGGAGTACTTTCGCATGGTGTTGGTGCTGTCCAGCGCCCAGAGGTTGTTGTAGCGGTCGATAGCCATCGCCACCACCCGCTGCCCGACATTGATATTCCCCCGGTCGGCAGTGGCCGGCGCACCGGTGGTATCGAAGAAGTGAATCACCTGCCCGGCGTTGGCGTAGATCTCGGTCGTTTCCAGCCCGGGATTGGTCTCACTTTGAGTGATATTGGAGGCGACCCAGAAGACCCGGCCGTTGCCATCGACCTCCATGTGGTGCGCCCGATTGGCGAAGCCGGGACCGGGATAGGATGTGGTGGTGAGGGCGATCGCCTCATCGGTGAAGTAGTTCCAGCGCCAGAACTGCTGATTGACATTCCCCTGGACCAGCAGATCACCGCTGGTGTCCCGGAAGCCCGCCAGATCGTTCTGGCCGATGCCAGACGCGGTATCCATGTCCTCGTCGAGTGCGAAGGCAATCGAGACGAAGTCCGGATTGAAACCATCTTCATAGATAAAGGGGCCCAGGCTTGGGGCAGTGCTGGTCACGGTCGGGCATTCTCCGGGGATCCCGACAATGAAAGGATAGGGTCCGCAGTCGACCTGGTTCACGCCATCGCTGAGCTGGACCGTGAGCTGATAGGTCCCCAGTATCGTGGGAGCGGTCAGCTTCTGGGTGAGGCGGCTGTCGGTGAAGGGATTGAACGCGGTCTCGCTGCCGATGCCGCTGTAGGGAATGATCACCTCACTGGTCTGAGAGCTTGATGGTCCGGAGTAGTTCATCCGGACCCGCAAATTCGCAGAATCATCGACGATCTGTGACAGATTCACGGTGAAGGTGCCCCCGGGCTCGATGAAGCCAGTCGAGGGGACCACGCCATCGCAGGTCGGCGGCAGGTTGGGTCCACTGGACACCACCAGCACCGTGCTCATGTAGGAGACCGGCGCGACCTGCAGCCCCGGGTCGGTGATCGGCACCAGCCCCGGTCCCAGGTCGGTGGTGTAGTCCCGACGGGTCGGACTCGCTCCTTCAGGATCGGTGACTCGTACCAGCGCTGGATAGAGACCATCCTGGGGAGCGCTGGTGGACGTGACAGTCAGGGTGTACTCGATTTCATCCCCCGGCAGGCCAGTCTTCGCGCCGGGATTCAGTTCGGTCCCGACCGGCACGATGGCACTGACCCGGGGGGTCGAGATTTCGACCACCGGCGCACCGGGTTCGCCCTGCGCGACGGTATTGACCTGCGGGTCGAGACTCAGGTCGGACTCGAGGGTCACCGCCGCCCGGGCATCCCAGTCGCGGACCTGGACCGTCAGATCGGTAGTGCCTGTGGGGTCTTCTCCAGGCAGGGCATCGCCAGCGACAACCGTCACCTGCTCCACATCGAGGGCACCATGCGGCATCCGGTAGGCGAAAGTGAAGGGGTCCGGGTTGAGGGCGGGCAGACGCTTCGCCCGCGGATTCGGCAGCCCCCGGGGGTCCTGGTACTTTGCGATCACCGCGAGCTCGACTGCCACCGGGCCAGCGCTCATCGCATTCCGACTCAGCACGAAAGTGCCCCGGGTGGCCTGTCCCTGATGCAGGACCCCATAGCCGGTCCAGCTTGCCCGGTCAAAGCCAGCGTTGCTCCGCTGCCAGCCGCCGATCCCGTTGTCGAAGTTGCCGGTCGGTTGATTCCCCGGATTCGGTTTGCCGATGCGCGTGCCAGCGCCGCCGTTGGCGCCGTCATCCACCACGAGCTGATACGGGAAGCAGTTCGTTTCTGTTGCGAGTGGGGGCAGGAGTCCCTTGGGCTGCGTATATCCCGCCGGATTCAGCAGCAGGCTGGTGTTGGCGACCACATCGCCGAAGAAGGTCTGATTAGGCCGCTCGGTGACGGGGATGTCGGCGAGGAGGAGCAATTGCGCGGCGATCCCCAGGTCCGCACGATTGCTCGCACTGGGGGGGGCAAGGAAGTCGACCGGCGCGCTAAAAGGATGGGTGAAGCGCCAGTCGAGTTCGAGGGTTGAGCCGGTCCGCCGAATGCCTGTGATGCGGAGGTTGTCCGGCTTCAGGAAAGCATCGATGCCCAGGAAGTAGAGGTCGTCATTGGCGAGAGCCGTGCGCCAGGGGGTGAGGGTCGCGGTGGCCTGGGCGGCATCCAAGGTCAGGGTGTACCCCCCCAGGGTCCCCTGTGAGAGGTCCGCCTGTCGTGCCCAGGGCGGCAGTGCGCCCTGCGTCGGCTGATGCGGAATGTCCGGGGTCTGAACAGGAGTTGTCAAGGATTGTCGCTGGGCGCATCCCGCCAGCGTCAAAATGCTGGCTGCCAGAGGCAAAGCGCAGGCAACGACTGCTAAGCGCGTCATTGGACGCATAAGAGTCTCCCTCTGGCAGACGCCCTGCGCACGCAGGCGTCTACCAGTACCGTGAGATGTCAGACCGCACCGTGGAATACCAAGTATACGTCGCGGTCGGGGAGTCTACGGCGGGGAGTCTGTAGAATGGCGACGTACAAAGTTCAACGCGACTCGTCCGTCACGCACGATTCGACGCAGGAAAAAAGGAAGGGACTCCATGCTCCATCGATTGCACCAGCTTGGGCTGGTCCTGGCCCTGGTCTTCGCGGCTGTGGGCTGCGGAGGCGGCTCCAGTCTCCTCACCAACTTCACTTTTGACTACAAACCCGAGTTCTCGTCGTACACCGGCGGCGTGGGGGTCACCAGCCCGCTGGCAGGTGTCTGGAAGATCAACTTCTCCCGGGCGGTCGGCGCAGGGGGCGTCGGGGAAATTCGGCAGGCGACGAACTACGAGTTTGTCGCGCAGGCGACTGGCGCGGGCAAAGCGCTCGGCTTCACGCTGCATCCGGAGAACCGGGCGGCGACCTACTTCGTGCTCTTCCTCACTGGCAGCGCGATCGATGTCCGGGTGTATGAGTACAACCCCCGGGATGACCGGGTCACCCGGATCATCGCGAAGGGGACCTTCGACCTCGGATTGCGGGAAGTCAGCACCACCAGCTACTCGGTCGAAATCTTCGATTCCGGTGGCAAGCGGGATGGAACGGGGACCTGGACTGGCTTCGGGGTGAACGCTTCGGCTCCGGGCTTCAATCCGCTGGCTGATGGCGCTCTCAACGGCGTCAAGTTTGTCCTCACCGACGAAGAAGGTCAGGGCGATCTGGAAGCTCATGGCTCTATGAACCTCACCATTGCCGGGACGACCCTGACGGGCACCGCCACGGTCGAAATCGTGAACAACGAAGGAGTCTCCATCACCGATGGCACGCTCCAGGTCTCGGGTTCACGGGTCGGCGGAGCATCGGGAGGCGTCTTCAACCTCGCGATCAGCGGCTCCGTGGGAGGAGTGCCCTTCGCCGGGAGCGGCGTCCTGACCGGCATCGAGCGGGATGAAGAAACCCGGTTTGGCCCGGATGTCCTCTGCGGGAAAGTGCAGCTGCAATCCGAAAACGTGGGGGGCTCCATCATCCGGGCCCGGAAGTACTCCGGCCCGCTGGGACGCTCCAGCTACTAGTCAGCACAGGCGATCCTGATCAACACCCACACGGCTCCTCTGACGGGGAGCCGTGATTGCTTTTTGTCAGACCCGCGATCACCTCAGCATAGGCACTCAGGGCAGGAGGCGTGGTGTAATCGCCGTTATGGCCCTGCCCGACCTCACCTCGCTCCTGATGCTCTGCGCGGAAGAGGAGCGCTGTCGCGGACTCATCGCCTTTGGCCCGGCCCTGCGGGACCACGCACCGCCAGCAGCCGAACTCGGGCTGCTACTCATTGCTGATGATGCCGAGCTGAACGCGTCAGAGCTCCCCCTGCAGGATCAGATCGCGAGTCCGGATCCCGATCAGCCGCCGATTCGGCTGATCAGCTGTGGGCTGGCGCAGTTCGCGTCGGCCGCCCAGGACCCGGCCGAAACCGCCTGGTTCCTGCACCTGAGTGAAGGAGTGGTGCTGTTCGATGCCGACTCCAGCATCACGCCCCTCTGGGAGGCTGCCAGGGCCTGGACCCCGGCGCGTCTGGCGCGTGCCCGGTTGCTGCGGACTGGGGAACTGACCCGCTTTCTGGATGCGGCGGATCGGGCCATGGAAGAGCAGGACTGGGAGACCGCCCTCCGGGCACTGGCCGATGGGCTGATCACACAACGTCGGCTGGAGTTCCTGCGGGCCCAGGCCCATCCGGGGTCGAGCTTTTGGGGCATGGAACTGCCGGAAGGGATCGCGGCGGGGCACTTTCATGCGCTGGGTACTGATGTCACGACTCCGGAAGCGCTGGAGGGGCTGGCAGAAGTCCTCGCACTGGCGCTGGATGTCGCGCTGGAGGAGAGCTTCCCGACTTTCGCCCGACTCCTGGCACCCCATCCCATGGGGGTCGCTGTCGATACGCTTCATTTTGATCCGCTGCTGGAAGACTTGCCGCACTGGGACCTGGTGCTCTGGCGACATCATCGACGGGGGGCGGTGGAGATCCGGGCGGAGCGTCGGGAACTCCCCGATCTGCCGGGTCACTGGACGACCAGCCTGATGGTGCAGCTTGCGGACGCTACTTCGCCGGGTGATTCCGAATCCAGCTAACCCACTCAGTCCCCCTGAACTGACCATGATTGCGGAATAGATGGATGTACCAGCGCCGCTCCAGGTCCATACAGAGGCGTGTGATTTCGAGTCCGGTGGGGGCTTCGCGATATTGCCGGGGGGTCGGAGCGCGGAAGAACTCCCCCTGCTCCGCCATGATGGTAAGGGTGCGCTGCTGCAACGGCGAGAGGAAGGCCCAGCGAGCCGCCTGCAGCTGATCCACAGACCCCTGGAGGAGGGGATCCCGCATGGCGGTGAGGTCTCCGGGAGTCAGGGACGCCCGGCCATGCTGTTGCTTGCGATGGTGCAGCGCCTCCATCCAGTAAGCAGTCCAGGTGAAAAACTCGCGGTAGCTGGCGAACTGATGCGACCGGGAAGTTTGAATCAGATGCTTCAGAACGGCGGGGTCGCCGATGAAGTAGCCGAGCAGCCGCTGTAACTGCGCGGTTTCCAGCGGAGCCGGGGTGAATGGCTCGTAGCGCTGCGACTGTCGCTCCAGGCTCCGGACCAGGGCAGCCCAGGCGGGGTAGGCCGCCGCGACCCCGGCGATCCCGACCGGCAGTCCGGCGCAGATGTTGAGCACCGGCGCTGCTTCCAGCTTCGGCAGGACCTTCATGAGCAGGCTAATGCAGCGCTGCTGAAAATCTTCGCAGTGGTCCCAAAGGAGTACCAGGGGCAGGTCTTCGGCGAGCTTACTGAGCACCAGGACCACTTCGTTCGCCAGGCGCAGATCCCGCTCCGGTCCGAAGTGCGACTCATACCCTGCCGGGTCTTTGAGAAGGATGCGGAGTGTGGCATAGGCGTCCGGCGGTTCTTTGGTGAGATGCCGGAATTGCTCCTCCCATGCAAATTTGGGGTGCTGATGATGCGGGAAGAGTGCGTGGAAGACGCTGACCAGCGGTGTCAGCGCTGGTTCCCCCGGGAGGGGTGTCCAGGTCCGGACCAGCTGCAGCTCTTTGTTACCAACAAACGCCTCGTAGACCGCCCGACTGGTCCCCTGCCCCCGTCGCGCAAGAACCGGCACCTGACAGCCTTTGCCCATCCGGAAATGCCGGGTCTGCTCCCGCAGATGGAGGGCCAGGGGAGGTAGCGGATCCGCAGGACACCGGGGCGCGGGGAATCGCGGGAAGATCATGTTGGACCAGAACGCCGGACTGTCAGAGCGTCGGTGCGATTCCGGGAAAAGGCTGTAGTAGAAGTTCGACTGCTCCCGGGATTGCAGGAGCATGGCGATGTCCTGGAGCTGGGCGAAGCGTTCAGCTTTCCGCTTGCTCATCAGGCGATTGCAGAGGGCTGATGCGAAGCTCGTCACCTGGGGATTGCGACGCCGGGCAGGGAGCGGCTGATCATGCTGATGCGCCGATGACTGCGCTTCCAGTGAATGCGCTTCGGGGAATGGAGGCACTCCTGTCAGCATGTAGTAGAGCAGACAGCCCAGGGAGTACTGATCCGCCTTGCTGTCGACCTGTGAAGAATCGATGAACTGCTCAGGGGCGGCAAAGGGGGCGGTCCCGACAAAAGACCCATGACGGGTCAGATTGTCAAACTCCAGCAGCGTCGAGTGTCCGAAGTCCATGACTTTGACGCGGCCATCATTGGTCAGATAGACATTGGAGGGCTTGAGGTCGCCATGGACGATGCGGTGGGCTTCCACCGCCAGGAGGGCCTGTACGACCTGGCTGGCGATCCAGAGGGCCTGCCCCTCGGGCAGTCGCCCTCGCTCGGTGACCTCCTGCTCAAGGGTTTTGCCTTCCAGGAGTTCCAATGCCAGATAGAAGATGGAAGTCCCCAGCACCTCGGCCCGCCCGGTGCCGAAGAGCTGCACAACATTCGGATGGGTCACGCGCATCAGCGCTATCCCCTCGCGCTGGAAGCGTTCCAGCCGCTTGGGGTTGACTGCATTCGGCTTCAGGATTTTGAGTGCCGCGACATCACCGCTTTTGAAGTGGGATGCGCGATGCACGACGCCAAAGGCGCCTTCGTCGATGTACTCCCCGACTTGCCATTCATCCAGCCGCTTCCCTTCGAGCTTGAGGGCTAACCCTTCAGGCTCGCGGGTCGCAGGCCGGGCTTGGGGAGGGGCTGGACCTCCTTCCCACCGATTGACGACCATACGAATCCATCACGACTGCCTGGTCGGGCCAGGCGTACGTCGCCAGGGAGTGCCGGCAATTCGCCGGGAAGTGTGCGCTGCGTCTGCAGGCGGTGGGAGGCGGCATCCGCACCCACAACAACAGTGCTCCGCTGGCTGGCCACACCTGTGCCCTGTCGCCTGCCCCGAAGACTGAACGTTCCGCCCTGTGGCAAGTAGATACTGCTATCCTACTGTCTGCGCGAGGATTCGACAAGTTGCCCTGTCATCCTGCTTGCATCATATAGCTGATTTCACTTGCGCGGCAAACTACGCAAATTTCCGTGATACAGATCAAGTGGGGCGTAAGGTGGAAACAGCCCACTCCCTGCGGGGTAGTACAGGATGTCCAGTGGTAATCCGGGAGGGGCCTGGGTCGCGATGACACCCCAGCCATCGAGGGGGATGTGAAAGTGGAGCGCCTCACCTGCTGCCAGGGAAGCCGGTACGGGCCGCTCGCCGGTGAGCTCGGGAGTCGCGACGATATCGAAACGGACCTGTGCCCGTCCCAGTAAGTACGGACCGCTCGGGGACTCAATGACCAGGGTCCCCAGACGCTGCTCCTCATGAATGGCGATTTCGAAATCCATCGGATTAAACAGCCGCAGATGCAGGAGTCCCTGCTGCTCGGTCGGGAGGAGTTCGACCCCAAAAGCGGAGAGATCGGGTCGCAGGTAGGCCGCAGGGCTGTTGATCAGGACTTCGGCGAGAGCCTTGGGTCCCAGCAGGCCGAAGTAGAACCAGGCGTGCGTGAACCAGAGGACCCAGAGGACCCAGAACCCGCGGCGACGTCGCTCCTCCCGCGCCGGGCCGTACCAGCGGGGACGAGTCACAGGCGGCAACCGGTCGCGCCAGCGGGTGTACAGGACCAGGCTCACCAGCAGAAAAGTGGCATTGAAGACGATGCCGAGGAACAGGGATCGCCGAAACAGACCGGCCGCCGGAGGTGCGGGGGTGAAGCCCGCCGAGAGGAGCCAGTGCGGCAGGACCAGCATCACAATGGCGGCAAACCACCAGGTCTGCCCCAACTGTGAGTAGTCCCAACCGTAGCGTGACGCTGCCGGTGCTGGGGCAGCATCGACAGCTGGCTCAGGAGGCGGGACGACCGTGTCCATAGGGGGGAGTGTACCGGGCCTTGCATCAGGTACGATGCCAAGGTCTATGAGTCGTACGTCGCGGTGCCTGTCCTGGTGCGGTCTCCTCCTTTGCCTCCTGCTCGTGGTGGGATGCGATGCGCCATTGCAGCACGATGCCCTCATCCACCGGCTGGGGACGGGAGGCTACGCCAGCTTCCAGGTGACGTACTACCGTTTCAGCCCCGCGCAAATGCAGCAGTTTGTCGCAGGTGTCAGTCCCGAGCAGTACCTCTTCGATGCCATCGTCGAATCAGGTCCCATCGAGCGCTTGCAATTTGTCTATACCCCCCGGTCGCACCGGGTGACGGTGATGCGGACCGGCAACGAGATCGATGTCTCGTATCAGCTGACGAGTCAGCGGAAGAGCGGCGGACGGGGTCCGGTGGAGCAGGTGATCCGGGCGCTGAAAGAGGATCCTGGCCGTGCGAAGTCCTGGTTCGAGCGGGATATGTACAAAGCAGTGCCAGCGTCAGATCCCGACTACTTCATGGGCTTTGACCGGATTTTGCGACAACGACTGTCGCGTCAGAGTGGCACCACTTCCGACTGGCAGTTTGTCGAGCTTGCCCTGACCTATCCCCTCCCGCAGGCAGGGGCGCCGGTCTACACGGCGGAGGCGGCGCTGATCCCGCTCACGTCGGCGGGGAGCGATGGCGCCCTGGTGAGTGCGTTGTTGTCGTTGGCAGATCGGGAGTTCGCCGCGCTGCCGGATCCCCTCCTCGAGCGTCAGGCTGTCGGCTACTAGGCTGATGTTGTGTGCGGCAGGATGGCCAGGGACCCGGTCCCTTACAATGTAGTGAAGCCTTCCCGTACACACTCTGACTCCCGCTGTACCCACGAAAGGGGCTCCCCATGCGACTGGCCCTCTCTGGTCTCTGCCTGACAACTGCGGCGCTACTGATCAGTTGCTCCGGTGCTTCTGCTCCGCTGCTCACACCGGACAACGATACGCTGGCTTCCACGTCTGCGCTGCCGATGCCCTGGGAAACCGTGAACGGAGTTCACACTTTCAATCCAGGCATTCAGACGCTTAGCATCGATGCCGATGCGCTCACCGCGGCCATCACGCCCAAGACTCGGTACGCTGCCTTCAACGGCGACCTCTTCTACCTCAACATCAACCAGTTCGCCGGCGGATTCCCGGCGCAGGTGGTGGGGATTCTCATCAACGGTGATGGCGACCTGGAACTGACCTGGGAAGTGAAGCACCCTTTCCCGGCACCGACACAGCTGACGACTGCCTCGGCGGGCAACCGGGCGGACCTCGGCGTTTCCGGACGGGTCGTGTTCCTGCTGGGGGTCGACACCACGACCCTGAGCGTGTCGAATGCAGACCCGGATTATGTCGGGAACTACGCCTTCAGCTTCGACACTCAAAACGTGCGGATGCAGACCGGGTTGCTGCTGAATCCGGCAGGGTTCTATGACCCGGCCGGGATGGTGCCGCTGGCGGATCGTCCTGCAGGCAACGCGACTCACTACCCGTTCCAGCAACTGGTGGATGAGATGGCCACCGATGGCGTGAATGTCGTGGGGAGCCGGGTGGGCATCTCCAACGGGGGCCTGAGCACCGGGAACTACGACTCCAACAACGGGGGCTGGCAGAACGGCAATATGGGTCCGTCGTTTAACGGCTGGACCGGCTACGGGGTCCTGCACCAGGGACAGCGCTCCCGGGGCGTGGCGATCTTTGACCTCGATGCCCTGAGCGGCACCCTTGACCTCGACATCGCCGTCATTGCCACCTATGTCGATCCCCGCGATGGGGGCGGTCCTGCGGTCCTGCGATCGAACCGGATCCCGAAGAATGATCCTTCCAAGTTCGCCTATCGGATGCCACACGGCGCGGTGGACATCGAGCGCGTGACCCAGGTAACACCTTCCCCATTCACCCCCTCCACGACTGGTGCGCTGGTCTATGCCCAGATCATCGACCAGGACAATCAGGCGCTGATTGATCCGGAGTTTCCGGGACAGGGGGGCATCCGCCTTGATGAGATCCCCACCGCTTCCGGGATCGAAGCCGCCTTCGCCAGTAGCGATGAGTTCGGCTTTAATAACGTCGCGGGCCTCAATCAGCTTGGTGCCGGGAGTGGCGAAGCCCCCGTGGACTTCCTCTTCTCCTTCGACAACATCAATGGGACTGACGGGGGCTACGATGCCGCCGCCTATGTCTGCTACAAGGTCGTGGATGTCCAGCGGCAGGCCGATGAGGGTTTTACGCTGAACAACAACAATCCGCCGACCCCGGTCGCCAGCGGCCAGGAACAGACGCCCATCGTGTTCCAGGTGGCGAAGATCGACATCACGCCGTAAGGGCAACCGCTGCTTCATGCGGCTATCGCGAAGTCTTGCCATGCGACCCGGGGGTTCCCCCGGGTCGCTCCGTTTGCAGAGCATCGGGACTCGCCCGTATTTGACTAATCTTTTTGTCCATTGTACGGTAGCGTCATGCCGACGGAGACACCGCCTGTGGAAGTCGTACGGGAGTCCGGACGCGCCACCACTCTCCTTCAGCATCCCCTCCGGCTGCGGATGCTCCGGGCGCTGAAGGATCCCGACTCGGCAACGGGGCTCGCGCGTCGGCTGGGTCAGCGACGGCAGGTGGTGAATTACCACTTGCGGGAACTGGAAGCCGCGGGGTTCGTGACGCTGCAGGAGGTCCGGCAGCGACGGGGAGTCCAGGAGCGGATCATGCGTCCATCGGCCAGCAGTCTGGTGATTTCGCCAGAAGCGCTGGACGAGATGGGGACCGATCCCGGTGGGATGCAGGATCGCTTTTCCTGGGCGTATCTCGTGGCGAGCGCTGCCCGGGTGATCCGGGACCTGGGGATCCTGCGGGAGCGGGCCGATGCGGTCGGGAGGCGTTTGCCCACCCTTACGATCGAAGCGGAGATCAGCTTCGCGACGGCTACAACGCGGCAGGCCTTTACGGCAGAGCTACAGGCTGAGGTACAGCGCCTGGTGCGGCGGTACCACTATCCGCAGGCAGCAGGGGCGCGACACTTTCGCCTGGTCGTGGGGGCGTATCCGAAGATCACGAAAACCGACGAGGATGCCGACGCCGAGGCGGCAGCCGCGTCGGAGAGCATCCGCGAACTGTCTTAAACGGCCGTCAGGCCGAACGTTCTGTGCCTGAGGCTGCTCAGGGACTGGAGTCAGACGATGAGTCAGGAAGAGGGGCGTCCGCAGGGACGGAGTTATGAAAAGACCTTCGTGGTGCGCGCACCACTGGAGGCTGTCTGGCGGGCGATTACCGAGGGGGAAGAACTGGCGAAGTGGTTCTGCCAGAATGCGGAGTGCACCCCCGGAGTTGGCGGCTATCAGACGGTCGACTGGGGTGGCGGGATGGTCGGCACCCAGGACATCACGGCCTGGGATGCCCCGCATTACTTCCGGGCCGAGGCGCGTCGAGAAGAACAGGCGGCCCGGGGGATGGAGCTGCCGGAAGGAGTGGCCTACGCGACCGAGTGGTACCTCGAGTCGGATGGTGACATCACCCGGGTCCGGATGGTGCAGTCCGGCTTCGGTGAAGGCCCCGCCTGGGATGGCGAGTATGACGGGACCTACAAGGGCTGGGATCTCTTTCATCAGAACCTGGTGTTCTATCTGGAAAACTACGCGGGGCAGTCTGCCCGGAGCATCGTGCTGATGGGGAGTTCACCGGATGGCGCGGAAGCCGCCTGGAGTACGTTCTTCGGTCCGCAGGGACTCTGCGCGAGTGGCAGTGTGGCCGGGCTCAGCGCTGGCGATCTGCTCGACATCACCGCCAGCACGGGCGACCGTCTGGTGGGAAAGGTCCGGATTGCCGATCCGGCGCATCGCTCGTTCCATGCGGTCATCGACTCGCATTCGGGAGTATTCAACGTGGAGTTCCCGGAGTGGAATGGTGCAGCGTTCGTCTGGGCTTCGCTCCTCTGCTTCGGGCAGGACGAGGCGGCCATGATTGCCCTGGAAGGCCGGTTGCAGGAGATGATGGCGGGCCTCTTCCCGATGCCGGTTGATCCGGCGGCCATACCATGTGGACCGGAGGAGGCGTCCGGCTAGCCGTGGCATCATTCGCACGCCTGGTACTTTCACCGTCATCTTTCTCAAGTCGCAAGGTCTCACCTCATGGCCCGGAAGTCTGCCCCTCCCGCATATCCCTCCATCGGAGGGGTCCACTCCGACAGCACCCTGCTGGCGCGAGCGCTGGCCGCGAAGGGGCTCATTAATCCCCTCACGAGGCAGCCCTTCAGTGAAGCCCTGATCTTCGGCATCGCCGGCGGTCTGGGCGGGATGTACTTTGTGTGGGAAATGTGCGGCATGGTGATCCTGACTGTCGGCGGTCGGTGGTGGTGCCATGACAACGTGAAGTTTCTGCAGGGGGGCGCAGACCGGCTGGGGGTGGGGCTGCACCTGTCGCAGCCGGGAGGTCGCAAAGCGGCCCAGGCGGCTCTGGATCAGGGGCTCGCTACAGGTGGACCGGTCTTCTGCTGGACCGATCAGGCCTCGTTGCCGTATCACCACCTCCCGGAGACCTATCGCAAGTTCCTCATTCACACGATCGCCGTCACAGACCAGGATTCCGACGGGTCGTATCTGGTGGATGACCGGGGCGAGGGGCTGTACCGCATCAGCGCGGATGACCTGGCCGCAGCGCGTCAGACGCAGCCGTACATGAAGGCCCGCCTCGGTACGCTGAGCCTGCCGGACCAGCCGGTGGACGTGCGGGACGCGGTGTACGCGGGGATGCGGGCGATGGCGAAGGAGGGGCTGCATCCGGAGATTCGGAACTTCGGTGTCCCCGCCTTTGAAAAGTGGGCCGAGCTCATCATTCATCCCAAGGACAAAAAGGGTTGGCCGACGGTAATGGCCACGGACATCGCCCTCTGGAGCGCGCTCTGCTGGACCTACGCCAGCATCGCGACCGACACCGGCGGCGGGCTGATGCGTCCGCTCTACGCCACGTTCCTCACAGAAGCGGGGAAACAACTCAAGGACAAAGCGCTGGTGTCGTGCGCCGACGAAGCGCTGGCGCTGGGGGCACGCTGGGATCGCATCGCAGATCTTGCATTGCCGGCGGGGAAAGCCCCGTTTAAGCAGGCCCGGTCGCTCCTCGACAAGCGGGAAGCGGCGCGCCACCAGGGGCCTGCAGGAGAGAAAGCGCTGGCGAAGGCCGAAGCCGATCTCACGACTTTGCAGCAGCAGGCTCCGTCGTTTCCTGCGGGCTACCGGGAGACTCTGTTCCCCGCGATGCACGCAGAACTCGCCGTCGTGGCGGCAGCGGAACGGGCATTCATGGAACGGATGGCGGATCTGGCAGGCTAACGCGGATGCTCGAGGACGGGATTACTGGTACTTCGTCAGAATCACGTCGGCGTAGATCGTATGCCCTTTCAGATGGGCGGCTCGCTCGTGGGGCTGCAGGATGGCGCAGTAGAAGCCCAGCACCTTGGGGACATACGCCTGCGTCTCCGCGTATGGAGGAATGCCATTGTGCTTTTTGACAGCCCCTGGGCCGGCGTTGTACGAGGCGAGCACCCGGTCCAGGACATCGGGATAGCCCGCCCAGCGCTCAAACTCCCGCTTGAGATACGCGTAGGTGCCACGAATGTTCTGATTGATGTCGAAGGGGTCAGCAACATTGAGCCCCTCAGCGGTATAGGGCATCAGCTGCCCGAGTCCCTGCGCTCCAGCACGGGAGACCGCTGACGGATTGAAACTTGATTCTGCTGCCACCAGGGCCATGACGAGGCGGGCATCCACGATGCCCTCGTACTCCCGGGCGTACTGGGCGACGCTGATGTAGATATCCCGGGCGGTCTGCTCGCTGATCCGCTTGTTGAAGTAGCGCATAACGGCGATGTAGGCCTGCTCGGCTTCCGCCTCAGTGGCATTGCCTGTGCGATAGCTCTGGGAGACGGCATCGGTGTAGGAGTTGGCCTGCAGCGCTGGCCGGGAGACGCCACCACGATGAGGCAGCGCGCCCCGTGGTGTGTCGGCGGCGGGTCCTTTGCCCGCGCTCCCCTTCGCTTCTTCTTTGATCGGACCCTGATAGGTCGCCACCATCGCCCAGACGTTGCTCAGGAGCTCTTTAACTTCAACCGGGTAATTCCCCTTCCATTCATCGACCTGGGTGGGACCGACGAAGTAGGCGGCGATGACGGCGTTGTGATCGCTCCCGAAGCGATCTTTTTGCAGTCGCAGGCCATAGGCGCAGGTGTCAAGATCAAAGAACGGCGCAGGGAGCGTGGCCGATCCGGTGAAGTTCTGCATGTTGTTTTTGAGGTTATAGGCGAACTCATGCCCCTTGGCCGCATAGGGCCATTGGGTCTCCCGCTCGCAGATGGCGGCCAGCAGAAACGGATCGATATCGTACTTCTTGGCGACAAAGCGGAGATCTCTGACAGTCGCGCTCAGGCGACTGTTCGGCACCAGATTGAGCTGATGCAGCATGGAAACCAGCTGATTGGTGGTTTTGTCGTTGCCGCTGGCAACAGTCTCGGCCCAGGTCGGCACCGGGGCAAAAGCGCCCCAGGTGAGAAGGAGACAGGCGAGGAGGCTGGCGAATCGGGTCCGGATCATGATGGGCGGCAATGCTCCCTTGGCGCAGGATCCCCGGTCAGCGTGGAGGCCGGACGTATTAAGAATCCTTAAGAGACGTCCGACTGTGACCTCCGGCATTACGCCGGCTCCCCGTCAGCAAGCAAGCGGGAGGCCAGATCACTGTAGAGCCGGGCCGCTGACTTGAAATGTGGTCGCAATTCCAGGAGGGCTTCGGTGGCCCCGGAGGCTTTGATGCGCTGGCTGATGAAGGCCATGATGACGTCGAGGTCATCTTTCCAGAAATCGTGGGCGGTTTCCCAGGCCATTTCGATCTGGATGTCGCTGGCCGCCGCCGGAGTCCCGGTGGTATCGATGTAGGCAGGGGAGTCCCCACGCAGATCGAGCAGAAAAACGATCTCCGGGTCGCTGTACCGCATTTCCACGACCTTGTTGACACCCGCAAACCCCTGACGCAGGGCCGGGTCCGCGAACAATTCCGCGAAAAAGGACGCGAAGAGCGCACGTATGCGTTCCGGATCACGAGTCAGGGTCATAAGAGCGGTCATGGATACCTCGGGTTCCCTGCACCCTTCCGGCAGGAACATAAGACAGGGAGGTGGTGGAGCGTATCGGACTCGAACCGACAACCACCGGCTTGCAAAGCCGGTGCTCTACCAATTGAGCTAACGCCCCCTACCCTGCCGGATGGGCACCCGCCGATTGTACCGAAGGTGACCGGCCTGCTGGGACCGGTGTCCTATTTTGACACAGCCTAGTTGGTCCGGATGCTCAACAGGCGGCTGTTCCGGTTCAGATCGACTCCCAGTTCCTGCCAGATTCCATAGGTTCCGGCGGACGTGGCGATGAGCACTCCCACTCCGTTATCCAGGGTCGGCAAGAACGAGGCCGGCACGGGCTCAGTCAGCGTCGATGCCAGCGTGTTATCCAGTTCGAGATACCGCTGCTGCCCGATGAGGCTGTCGAAAATGCTCCCCTCGGTGTCGAGGGCCAGGACCCCAACGCCGCCATCAGCGCGTGGAGCCAGCGACAGGTAGAAGATGCTGTTCCCCTCGACCGGCGGGAGGGTGACAGTCGTGCCGGGCGGGCCAAAGAGGTTGGCCCGGCGGATGGTCCCGACTCCTTTATCGACATACCCCACCAGGGCGGTCTCTTCAGATTCCAGCAGCAGACTCGGCGGGAGGCTTTGCTCGATATTAGAAGCCAGAGTGCGGCTGGTGGTGAGACTGCTGCCAGTGACCACGCTGAAGGTCACATTGATGCCCGGATCAAATGGTCCCCCGTTTTCGAGCGCGGCCACCACGAGTCGGCCATCGGCGGTCCGACGGGCATCATGGCCGACGATCCGCGAGCCATCGCTGGAGGAGCGGGTGATGTCGACGCCGGAGCGGACCGGCGACGACCCGCCGACCTGCCAGAGGATCAGACTCTCCAGCGACACTACGGAGCCGCTGGTGATGACCAGCGTTGCCTGGCCAGGGGTCTCCTGATGGGCGACCGGCATGACGCGGTAGCTGATGTTGGTTTCCAGTTCCTGACGGGGTCCCCAGTTGAGGGTGACTGCGGTGGGTGACACCGCCAGCGTCCCCTGGCGATAGACCAGCGCTTTGGCAGCGTCCTGATAAGCCCAATGCAGCGTGCGTCCGGCAGCCGACACTCCATACAACTGGAGCAGCGTGCCGCTGGTGTCCTGGAGCTTTTCCGAGGAGCCAATCGCAGCGGTCACAACATCACCAGCGTCGGTACTGATGAGCTGCGGCGGGGTCCAGAGGTCCGTGGCGGGATGTCCGAGGGACTGATACCAACCGGTTGTGACGCGGTCATCTTCATCGGGTTGGGCTTGTCCCCGGTAGAGAACCACCAGGTATTCCCCATCCGGTCCGGCGGAGACAGTGGCACCGGCAGTACCGAGCATCACCCCTCGCATGACATTGGCCTGAGACAGTCCGGGGTAGCCCGTGACTTCGGTGGCCTGCGGACGAAGTGCTGTGGTGCGGGTGGTCGCATCCGCGACCTGGAAGCTTTGCTGACGGAGGATGGGGTCGTAGTCCGGACCCCGATCAACGCCGGTGAGGGTGTAGTTCCCCGGCAGAGTGAGGCGAAAGCGCGGCGCACGCAGGGTCCCGGGGTCGATGGCCTGGGCGGGCCAGATGTCGCCTGCTTCGCCAAAGGGGATCGCAGGGGGCAGGAGATCGAGGAGACTCGCCTCGGGAGTGAGGGTGAGAGTGACGGCATCAGCGGCTCCCAGGGGGTCGCCGCTCAGCAGGACCTCGAGCATGGTACCGACCGGCAGCGGATCAGTCGCGGGCTGCCGCTCCAGTTGTCGCGCTGGTGGCACGGGGTCCGGGTCAGGGTCGGGGTCGGGGTCGGGATCAGGGCCCGGGTCGGGATCAGGGCCCGGGTCGGTCGGCTGATGGCGGGAACTATTGAACTGCTCACAGCCGGTGAGTGACCCGGTCGTGGCGACAAGTCCGGCCAGCAAGAGGAGGATCAGCACCTGGTAGCGCATGGGTGCCCCCTAGCCCGACCGGGCTTCCAGGAGTCGGGTGTTCCGGTTGAGGCCGGGACCATTCTCCTGCCAGAGGATGTGAAATCCGGCGGTGGATCCGACGAGGCATCCGGGACCGTTGTCGGTGGTGGGCATCAACCCCTGGGAGAGGGGGAAGCCGGTGGTGTCGAATGCGCCATCGGCAGCGAGGGATGCCCGATGGAGAATGAGGGTTCCCTGCAAATTCTCGAGGATGCTGCCGGTCCCGTATTGCGTCAGGACCAGCACACCATCCGCCGCGCCGGGATCAGCGGCGATACGGATCAGTCGGGCATTGCCTTCGGCCCGGACCGGAAGTTCTATGAACTCATAGTTGCCGGGTGAACGCCGTCGCGCGTACTGCGCTTTCGTGTCGCTGGCCGCCGCGATGTGAATGACATCCCCGGTGCCGACAAAAATCGATGGCGCTTCCACGACTTTGTCATCGATGCCCAGGGACTCGAATGTCGCTGCACCAGTCAGCGTATTCGGCAACTGGACATAGTTCAGACGAGCGGTGACTGATGACGAAGAATTACGCAGGAAAGTCGCCAGCGCGAGGGTCCCATCGCTCCGGAAGGCGGCATCGTGGGCCACGAGCCGGGCCGTGTCTTCGGTGGAGTTGATGATGTCGGCCTGTCGGAGTTCGACAGTTCCAGCGGCACGATTAGCGATGAAACTCTGGAGACTCTGTTCCTGGATGGGGGTCCCGGACGTGCAGGTCAGTACGGGAGTGCTGGCAGGATTGAGTGTGGGGACGAGTCGCAGGCCGGTTTGCGCGGTCACCTGCCGACGGGGGCTCAGGGTCAGGTCGAGAGCGCCTCCGGTAGCTTTTAGAGTCGCGGTGACCCAGGCGATTTTTCCGGTGTTGTCGGTCCAGAAACAATCGATCAACCTTCCAGAAGTTACCTGCCCGAAGCTCTGTTGCGTGGAGACACCGTACTCACGCAGCGGGAAGTTGGGCAACGCGACCGGGCGGTCCTCCGCCAGCGTCGAGAGGGTGATCGGCGCGGACCACATACCCGACTCAACATCTCCCAGATAGAGCGCAAACTCATGGCGGACTTCATCGCTGACGGAATCCCGGCGTGTCTGCCGGACCATGAGGGTCAGGACTTCCCCCAGGCCATCGCTTCCATTGGAACTGAGTCCAAGGGACTCCTGAGCGACCAGTACACCTTCAATGATGGGGTCCGACCCTGGCAGGGTGATGCCGGTCACCTCGGTCGCTTCCGGGCGGAGGCTGGCGAGGGGCGCGGCACTGGCGGAGAGCGTGAAGGGGCGAACGATAGGGGTGTAGCCGACTCCGCGTTCTGTTACCTGGACGGTGTAACTGCCGGGCGTCGTGAGGGTCCAGCGGGCTGGGATGGCACTCACGGAGTCGGTGGTGATGGTCGCGCCCAGCTGGGCGATGGCCGGGAAGACCACCGGTCCCGCGCCTTTGGCGAACGCGGCGGCAGTCGCAGCTTCAGGCGTCAGTTTCCACTCGATGACATCCCCATCCGCCCAGGGGTCGCCGGTGAAGCTCCCCTCCCAGGTCGTTCCGGCCGTGCCGGCGAGACCTGGCGAGAAGACGATGCTCCGCACGGGTCCCACCGGGTCAGGATCCGGATCGGGGTCGGGGTCGGGATCAGGGTCCGGCCTCGGTCCGGGACCGGGGGCAGGGGCCGGGATGTGTCCGTTGAACTGCTCGCAGGCAAGGCCTGAGAGGAGCAGCAGAGGGAGGAGCCACAGCAGAGTCCGCATAAAGAGCGAGTATAGCCTCCAGCCCTTACTCGAGGGGCCGGGCCGCCTCATAGAGCGGACCACTCACCGCCAGCCAGTGCTGGTCGAGTTGCAGATACTTCGCCGCCGCCTCCTGAACCGCTTCCAGGGTCACCAGCCGCACCGCCTCCAGCTGACGCCACTGGAAGTCCACCGGGAGCCCCTTCGCAAGATTGGACGCCGCGAAGTTGGCCAGGGCCGCATGGCCCTGATGCGCCTGGGCGGTCTGACTCGCCAGATAGTTGATGGCGTCCTCAACCTCTTCCGGGGTCGGTCCCTCGGTGGCGAGGAGGCGGAACTCGCGACGCAAGCCGGTCACTGCCTGCTCGTACATGGCAGGACGGGTCGCGATGTGGGCCATGAGACTGCCGGTGCCCTGTCCCGCGAATAGGGCAGTGTTCGTGGTGTACGCGAGTCCCTCCTGGCCCCGGAGTCGACGGTGCAGGCGGGCCTGCCCCGAAGATCCCAGGATGGTGTGGAGGACCTGCATCTGTGCGAAATCGGGATCGGTCACCCCCACGCCGGGAACTCCCAGGACGATGACTGACTGCGCCTTGTCTTTGAGCGTCAGGAGCCGTTTGGTCCCCTCAGGCAGGGTGGGAGCGGCCAGCTGCTGCCAGTTCTCCGGCAACTTGCGCGACTGCGGCGCTGCGGTGAGGGTGCCGAAGGTCGCTTCCAGTTCCTGCTTCATCTGTGCAGGGTCAAACAGTCCGACCACTGACAGCACCAGGTGCCCCGGCTGCATTAGCGTCGCATGGAAGCGCGCGCAGTCGGCATGGGTGAGGTTGCGGACCACCGACTCGCGCCCGAGGTCGGGGCGTCCATAGGGGGAGTCCGGACCGAACATCGCAAAGCGGACCTGGTCCATGGTAGAGCGGAGCATGTCATCCCGGCTGGCGGCGATGGCCTGTAACTGGCGGGCCTGACTCTGCCGGACTTCTTCATCGGGGAAGGTCGGGCTGGTGGCCACTTCATGGAGGAATCGGAGGCCTGTCTGCCAGTCGCTGGCGAGGAGGGTCGTCCGGATGCCGAGATCATCGCGCCCCGCGCTCGTGGAAAAGCGCCCTCCCAGCAGATCGAGTTCCTTCGCGAGCTGCGCCTTGGAACGCCGGGCAGTCCCGTCGGTAAGCGTATCGAGGGTAAGCGTCGCCAGGCCGTTGGTGTTCCAGTCTTCCCAGAGGAGGCCGCCCCGGACACCGAGACTCAGCGCTACCGTGGCATTGGCGGTCGACGGGCGCAGGTGGATCGTCATGCCATTGGCGAGGTGATAGGTCTCTGCCGCAGCCGACGCATTCAGCGAATGGGCCAGTTGCTGCAGCTGCGAGAGGGGCGACTGCCCGCGACGTCCCAGGTCCCGGGGCGCCACCAGGGGCGTGACTGGCACATCGAGGAGCGCCCAGTTAGGAGACGGAGCAGCGGTGCCGGTCGGTCCGATGATGCCGAGGGTCGCTTTGCTGCTGGTGAAGAATTGCTGGGCGACCCACTGGACATCCTGCACGGTAGCCCCGTAGATCCGGTCCAGATACGTTTCGTAGCCCTCGATGCCCAGCGCAAGGACTGTACTCCCCACACTCCGGGCAGCGGTCAGGAGATTTTCGCCTTCCATGACGCGGTCGACGGCGATCTGCTTTTTCGCGATCTGCAGTTCCTCGGCGGTGGGACCTTCCATCCGGAAGCGGGCCAGGACTTCGAGCACCGCATCAGCAGCGGCCGACGCCTGCGCCGGGTCCAGGAGCTGCCAGGTGACATACCAGGTGGATCCATCGATCTTGCTGTAGTTGCTCGCGCTAATGCTCGCGACCAGCCCCAGTTCATCGCGCAGTCGCCGGGTCAGGCGGCTCGACTCCCCCTGGCCGAGGATGGTCATGGCGAGGTCCGCTGCATAGGTCTCGTCGGCGGCAAAAGGCGGAGCCTTAAAAGTCAGCATCTGGGTGGTGGTCTCGAAGGCACCATCGAGGACCACCTGGCGTGGCGCGGTTTGCGGGTCTTTACCTACCGGAGGGACCAGTGGCAGGGTGCGACGGGGCCAGTCGGCGAAAGCCCGCATCAGATCCTCCAGCACGGCATTGGCATCGAAGTCACCGATCGCGACCGTGATGGCGTTGTTGGGGCCGTAGTACTTCGCGAAGTAGTCCCGCATCTGCTGATTGGACTGACCGTTGAGAGACTCCATGGTGCCGAGCACCTGATGGTCGTAGTTGGCATGGGACCAGGTCGCGTTGAGCATCTGCCTAAAGAGCCAGGAGGAGGGATTGTCCTGGGCACGTCGCAGTTCCTCTTTCACCACTTCCCGCTCGCGAGTGAACTGCTCATCGAGTAGAGAGGGACCTTTGAGCATCTCGGCATGGATGGCGATCATGGCCGCCAGCCGGTCGGCGGGACCCTGCAGGTAGTAGTTCGTCCAGTCGTAACTGGTGGAAGCGTTGCGCTGGAGGGCATTTTTGAAGATGTAGGTATCGAACTCGTCCTTGGAGCGGACGGTGGTGCCATCGAAGAGCATGTGCTCCAGGAAATGACTGATCCCCTCATCGGCGGGGAGTTCGTTGCGCGCCCCGACCTGAAACCAGGTGTTGACGATCGCCAGGGGGGCGGCCCGGTTTTCCTTCACGAGGAAAATCTGCCCATTCGGAGCAGTGGCCATGAGAAAGCCCCCGGGAGTGCGGGAGGTCACCGGCGCACTCTGAGCACGCGTGGGAGTGATCGCCAGGAGCGAGAGAGTGAAAATGAGCATGAGCCAGGAGCGCACCGCGCACCTCCAGGGATCGTGGGGAACTGGAACACCGGTCAGGTGACGCCTCTTCGGGGAGTATAGAAGCACTCACCGGACCGGCAGGTGGGGTACGCTTGCTCCCAGTGCCGAGCCCCCTTCGTTGCAGGAGTGCCGCTTCATGACTCAGCGCCTTTCGTTTCGCGACCTGCTGCTGGCGATCTGCTGTGTCGCTATCACCATCATTGGCTGCACCCTGGGCGGGAGCGCACCGGCCCCGGACCCGCTGGCCGGGGAGCTGCAGGCGATCAACGCGCTGATTGACACATTCCAGACGTCGTACTCCCAGAAGAACTACGCCGCCCTGCGGGGGACCTTCCATCCCAAGGCAAACGTTGGCATTGACTACGCCGGCTCGACTGTCCAGAGCACCTACCGCATCGATGAATGGATCACGGCCACCGAGCAACTCCTGAAAGACAAGCGGAGCGTCTCAGACATCCTCTCGAACCGGGAGATCACGGTTTACCGAAACCTCGCGACCGTCGTGGCCGATTACAACTACCGCGCGGATGGCGAGCATCAGGCGGGGCAGGACATCATGATTCTCGTAAAAATGGGGGGTCAGTGGAAGATCTTCAGCCTGGTCTTCTACGGGGATCCTGTACGCAAGTCGTAGCGGTCACTTTCAGCTACTTCGGCCAGGGCTCATAGCGATAGAGGAGCGGCACCAGCTGCTGATAGCGCTGGACTTCTTCGGGAGGCAGGACCAGATCGTCACCGGGGAGCGGCGTGTACTTCCAGGGGTCCACCACGGTCCAGAGCGCGCCGGCATCATCGACCGTCAACGACTCCAGCGATGGCGTGAAATAGGGTTCGCCCGATGGCCCCGGCAGCGAGAGTTGCGCTGTATCCACCGCGCTGAAGGTGCCATCGGCAGCGAGGCGAACACGGTGAATCCGTTGCAGATTGCGATCGAGCACAAACAGCGCTGAGCCATCGGGGAGCAGATACAGGCCGCACAGACTCATAGGCGTACAGGCGGGTGGCAGGAACTGGACCCGCAGGGTCGGCTCCGCTGCGCCTTCCAGCTGCACCCGATGAAAGATCGGCAGACGTCCCTGCCAGGCTGATGGCACCAGCGGACTCGCGGGCCAGGGCTCCTCGGGACCAAACCAGAGCTCCGCCTGAATTGCAGGCTGTCCCTGACGCGCCCTCGCCCCGCCAATAGCCACACCCTCGAATCCCCGATTCGGCTTCATCCCCGCGAGGGGGATCGCTGGTCGCGCAGCATGACCCTCCCAGGGGGACTCCCATCCTGCATCCCAGACGGGCTGGACCATTGTCCGCAGGAAGGGCTCCACTGAGGTGAGTCGGGTGGCGGTGGCGAAGGGGGCATCGAACTCGACCCACACCAGTTCGTTGCGGACCTCGTGCGCCCGGGGGTCCTTGGCCAGTTCCGCTGCGGACGCATTGCCTTCCACAGAGAGGAGCGCAGTCGGCATGCCACCCGGTGTTGCGGGAGCAGCCCAGGCAGTTTCCTCGAGGTCGAGCTTGGCTGTGCCGACGCCAAAGCGGTCGCGCAACGTGTCGGGAATCGCGATGGGCGCGAGAGTGATCCAGCCATCGCCGGTCGTGCCGGTGTCGGGACGCTGCGACTCGCGGATTTCGATCCGGTGGAGCGCCCCGATGTCATCACAACTAAAGAAAAGAAGGGCGTCATCGGCGGATCGTTCGACGAAGGTGAAGCCCGAGGTCTGCTCGGTCCGACGGCCATCCGCCAGGAGCCAGACCGGGTACCGGGGCGACAGCGGGAGGGTGACCTGACGCACCGGGATCGCGGTCGACTCCCCCGGGGGGGCTGCCGGGAGAGTCCGGACGGGCGCGGCCTGGGCGGCAGGCGGACGCGCACAGCCGGCCAGCAGCAGGCTGGCGACGCATCCGGTTCCGATCAGGAGGAGTCCGCGCATGGGACTAAGGGTACGTCGAACAGCGCTTCCGCGGGAATCACCGGTGGGTAAAGGGGGATTGCGAATGATGTAGGGGCACTTTCCGACGGTATAGCGGTTCACCCTACCCGGCCCTGGCGCCGGGCGGGAGCGTGTCGCACAGCGGTGGAGGTGCCCCCATGACCAACAACCGACCCTACGGGTGGTATCAGGCAGGATGCGTCCTGCTGCTGCTCGGGCTCCTGGGGCTGGCAGCGAGTTGTCAGGGGGCAGGACCATCGACCCCGACCCATCCCGGGCAGGGGCCAGCACCGTCGGAGATCCCGGCAGGTCTGGTGGTGGACTATGCCGATGCCACTGGCAATGTCGCGGGGCAGGGGGTCCTGGGACTCTTCCGCTTCACTCTGGATCCGGCGAGCCTGAGCGCGACTCTCGAGCCGGTCCAGCGCTCCACCGCCGCACTGGGTGACCCTTACACCGCCGACATCACCGGGTACCTGGCGGGGAGTCCCTGCTCCGACTGCTTCAAAGTGAGTGGGGTCGGGCTGACTCCTGAAAAGTATGTCTATGCCGACTACACCCTGCGACATCCCTTTCCGCTGCCGGCTTCCAATCCGCCGCAGTTTGGGGATCGCCTCGATTTGCATGTGTATGACGTCCGGGGCATTTTCCTGAAGCCCGACCCGAAGGATCCCCGGGGGATGCACAGCTTTGTCGACCTCGCCTCCGCCGGCGGCACCCCCGAAACGTTGCTGATCGACAACTCCGGTTTCCTGGCGGGCATCACCATCGATGGCATCACCACGGCGTTCGATGCCTACACCGACACGTTCTACCCGACGGAAGCGACCGCGCATCCCTACGTCATGATGCGGGCCGATACCCGGCAGACGAATTTCGATCCGGGTCATCAGAACGGCTGGAGCGACCTGCGGAACCCCATTGGGTACAACGTCTTCCCGCAGGGGGGTGGCCCCTACACCCAGCGGGTGATCTTTACCGCCGAACCGGGAGAGTCGGTGGAGTACCTGGTGGTCCTGGCCGCGAACTTCGCCGCCGCGTCCCAGGGACCAGGCCTGGCGCTGGGCAAGCGGGGCAATCCGGTCTACTACCTGCCCTGGGCCAACATGAAATCCCCCTGGCGGGTGAAAGTGGAAGAGACATCCAACACCCTGGAGGCGGGCAACAGCGCGACCGATGTCCGCCTGCAGGTGACGGTGTACGACTGGCAGCATCACCTGGGGGTCATGACGCTGGTCGATGAATTCCGGACCGAGAATCAGTCCCGGAGCTCCCTGCGCCGCCCCAGCCAGGTGCTGGATGTCGAGGGCTCGATTCCGGGGGTGACCCCAATGTCCGAAGTCAATTCCGGCTTCCTCGCCGGTGTCGGCACCCCGCAGGATCCCCTGATCTACGAAGTGATCTTCCCCAACACACTGGGGGCAGACGAGGGGACCTATCTTGGCGCGCTTGCGATCCGCGACAACTACGAAGCGAGCAGCAAGCCCGAAGGGGTCGGGCGCGGATTCACGCCCTTCACCATCGATGACTACTCCACCTACTTCACCTTCGCTGTGCAGGTCGCGCCGGAAGCGAGTGGTGGCACGACCTTTGGCGACACTGCTACGGTGTACAACAACAACTCGACTCCGCCTTCGACGCTGGAGAGTGTGACGGTGGATCCGGGGACCAGCGGCAACCTGGGCATCTTCTCCAAGGTCGGGCTCCCCAACGAGTACCTCTTTGCGGTGAGCGAAGTCTCAGGCTTCCTGGATCAGGAGAAGACCACGCAGGTGGCCGTCTCAGCCTCCACCAATGGTGGGCTGAACTGGGGCCAGGCGCAGTTTGCTCCCGCGCTGAGCGGCAATGGTCCACAGATGCAGCCGGAGCTGATGGTCATCGAAGACTCCACCACCCCGGGGTTCGCCTGGGTCCACATGGTGGCAGCGGCAGAGGTGAACGGCGACTACAACGTCTATTACTCCAGGAGTGGCAACCTGGGGACCACCTGGTCGCCGCCGATACAGGTCCATAGCTCCGCTAACGGACAGCAGACCCAGCCGCAACTCGCGGTGAATCCGCTCAACTCCAAGGAAGTCCTGGTGAGCATGGAAGAGATTCGCGGCAACTCCCGCATCCGGGTCTGTCGCGACGAGAACGGCGATGGCATCTTTGAAGCCGAGTCGACCTTCGACCCCGCCTCCCTGCTCGATGCAACCAAGCGACGCCGCACTCCCTTTGTCGCCTTCCCGCCCGCCAGCGCCGGCGAGCCGAACCGGGTCGCCCTGATCTGGGTCCGCTCGAATCATCTGGGGCCGGATGTCATGGCCTCGATCTCCACCACCGGCTTCGCCGGACTCGGTGGGGCGATGCAGGCCGTGAGTGCCGAGGGACTGACCGATGTCGCTGTGATGCCGACCGCAGTCTGGGTGAACTCGGGGCTGGGCCTCGATCTGCTGGTGGCCTACAACCAGCAGGAGCTCCTCTCTGTCAACGGCACGGGCGGGACCACCATCCAGATCAACGCCAGCAAGGTGATGGTGGCGCGACGTCGCGAAGGCCAGCCGATGTTTGATCAGCCGGTCCAGGTCTCCGATGTCACCGATGTCACCCAGGCGAGTATGCCGGTCCTGGCCCGGGTCCATGACGGCACCAACCCGCCGGTGGGGCTGGTCTGGCACGACAACCGGAATCGGTTCACGTCGGGGAACGACATCTTCTATACCGTCAGCACCGACCGGGGGGCGACCTGGGCTCCGGATCGCCTGGTGGTCGGGGCCACCGGACATCAGCGCTACCCCTCTCTGGCCTACAACCATCAGGGGCGGTTCCGGATCATGTATCGCGACGAGAATCGTGAACCGCGCAATATGATCCGCCTGCTGCGGGAGAGCAACTAAGCCCGCCAACTAATCCGACGAAGTCTGGCGCTTTGTCCGACGCCGTCCCGGCTCCCGGGGCGGCGTCGCTTTTGCTGACGCCTTGTGCGGGACTGCGCCCGACGCAATCTGGTCGCGGTAAAAGATGCACGACCGGGTCAGGGCGCAGGCGTGGCAGTCGGGACGCTGGGCGTGGCAGACCTCGCGTCCGAACTGGATGATCCGGACATGAAGGGCGTAGCGCTCCACCGGCTGCGTCAGCTCGTACATCCTGTGATGCGCCTTCTCGGCAGAGATCCGCTCCGGCAGCACCCCGACCCGTCGCAACACCCGATGAATGTGGGTATCCACCGGGAAGCCCTCGCGATGGAAAGCGAAGGCCAGCACGCAGGCGGCGGTTTTCTCCCCGACCCCCGGCAGCGCCGTGAGAAAGCGCCGGGCTTCGTCGAGGGGATAGTCCCCCAGAAAGCGCAAGTCGAGGGTATGCCGGGGCAGCAGGATCGTGTATTCCGTCGGATCAAATTCCGGTGTCACGAAGGCCCGTGGCGGCGGAATGTGGCCTGTGGCATCCGGCCAGCGGAACTCCGCCCGGACCTGCGTCTCCAGTTGCTGCAGCACCCGCTGGATCCGCTCCGACTTGATCTTCCCCAGCCCACCGACCGCAATGGCGGCCTCGATCTCCCGGACATCGGCGGTGAGAAGCTCCCGGAAGTCTCGAAAGGCGCGGCAGAGGTTGGCGAAGGCGGCCAGGGAGTTCCGGTCGCTGGTGGCCTGTGACAGGATGGTGAGAATGAGCTCATCCAGCGGGTCGCGTTTGGGCTTGAATTCGATGACGGGATAGCGGTCGAGGAGGGCAGCCTCCAGCTGCCCCAGGGCGCGTCGCGCCTGGGACGCAGACGGAACATAACCAGCGAAGGGAACAGAACGGGTCGCCACGCGCAAAACCCTAGCAAATGACGCGGCCCCTCTGAGGGAGGGGCCGCGTTAGGTACTCTGCTGTTGGGGGACATGAGCGCCCGCTAGTAGAGGAAGTCCTCGTCGCTGGCATCATTCCGGTCGCCGAAGTCGCGACTGTACTTGTCCTTCACGACTTCAAACCCGCCGCCTGGTTCATACGCAACTGTCTGGCGGAACGTGGAGAGTTCACTGGAGAGATTGCCGGTCATGGCATCGACAATTTTGCCGCTGGAGCCCCAGATAATGGCGGTGATGACCGGCGAAAAGAACCACGACGGGTCGCCGGTCGCCGCCCAGATCGTGATCCCGATGGTGAGGACCACGAAGATCATGAAGTTCATGAAGCCGGCCATAACTACTCCTTAGTGCCTGCTTCAGAGCCCTACAGAAGCCCTGCGAGTGATCCGGAAAGTGGTGGGCCCCCGCGACACCCCCGCATGTGGGGCATCCTGCGCTTATTGTGCCCTGTCCCGACAGGTCCCGCAATGGGCAGCCCATCGGTGCAATCGGGGGGACTAGCACAGAGAGCACCAAAACTGTGCGACCAGTCGGATTAGCGGGTATGCCCGCCGGATAGTGGGGGGTGCTTAATACTCGTCGTTTGCGACGGCGATACCGATCTGGCCTTCGCTGGTCAGGCTATAGGCCACCGCCAGGCGACCGTCCAGATCGGTCAGGGCGGTCAGCCCAGTCCAGCGATCAGTTTGTCCGCCGTCGATGGTGACGATTTCCCAGTCGGCGGTTGCCATGTTGTTCACGCCAATCTGGCGGCCCAGAAGGGTGGTGCCAGCCTTCCGGTCCTGGAAGACCACCGCCAGCCGTCCTAAGGAGCGCGCCAGACTGACCGGTCCGATGTTGTCAGCGGTCTGACCGGTGAGTTGCAACACTTGCCAGTCTTCAGCATGACCGCGCTCCCTCGGTTCGGGCACGGTCGGCCGCAAAAGAAGCATGTTTCGGGGGAACGGAGTCAGCGCACTGCGGGGGAAGGCCAGGAACGGAACGCCGCCATCATCGATCAGGTCAAACCCCCGGGAGACTTGGGAGCCATCGGCCGAGGCGGACACGATGCGCCAGTCCTCAGGCCCCGCCGGGTCCAGACTGGAGGCCTGGAGCAGCGGCACGATTCCGCCTCCCACTTCGGTAGGGCGCTTGAACAAGGCCTGTACCGTATCCCCGATTTGCGCCACTTTTAAGGTTTCGATAATCCCGTTAAAGTCATCCGTGGCAATTGTCTCACTCCAGTCGGAGGCCGAGGTCGGAAGCTCAACCGTGGCGGTCTGACATATGATCGTCATCGCGATGAGAGGATCCAGAAGGACATTTCTGCAATGAAAAACGCGCAACCGCTCTCCGACTGTAATCATTGCATAAGGTACTCTGGCTTCGGATTCGGTCAGCTTGTACCGGATCCAATCGTCGCTGCTGGTCGGCTCTTCAGTAGTGGCGATGGCCACCCAGAGATACGCAGCTCCACTCTCGGGTGCCGTCCCATAGAGCAGCGCCAGCCGCCCATTGATGGAGACGAGCGATTGAGAAGAGAGGATTCCGCCGACTGGAACCACGGGATACTGTTCCCAGTCACAGCAGCCGGAGGGGACCGTTGTCTTGGCCCGAGCCATCATTAATCCACCCGTTGGGGGGTTGTAAACCATGGCTAACCGCCCCCAATGGTTCACCATGCTGATTACAGGTGATCGACCCGGCGCACCCGATGATGCCGGGCCGACGCGGGTCAGGCTGAAGGTCGGGGCGGTGGCGACCTCCACCTCGTACTCAAAGGGGACCGCCTGGATCGCCGCGCCGTTGGCAAAGACGGTCAGGCTCCCGGTGTAGGTCCCCGGAGCCTGGATCGCAACTTCCGGGGTCGCGTCGGTGCTGCTGTTGGGCAGGGCACCGCCGCCGAAATCCCAGGCATAGGCCGCGACATAGCCGGTGGTGTCGGCCGCGAAGGTCACCCGCTGCAGGGGGCGTCCGACCGGGCCGTCGGGGGTGATCCCCTGGATAGTCGGCAGGGGCTGGACCTCAAAGACAAACGGCGCCATCGTGCTTTCGGAGAGGGCGTCGGTGACCGTCAGGGTGCCGGTGTAGGTCCCGACCTCCCCCAGATCGACCGTGGGACTCTCGGCTGTACTGGTGGCGGGGTCGGTGCCGCCGCCAAAGGTCCAGGCGTAGGTGAAGGGCCCCGCACCGGTCACCTGGGCGGAAAAAGTCACCGGCTGGTCCGGGACCCCGAGAACTCCAGTGGGGGCGATGGATGTAATCACCGGCGGCATCGGGGTGCGTCCTTTCTGGCAGCCCCCGGTCAGGAGCGCCAGAAGCATTAGTGAGAGCAGAGTCAACCAGCTCAGCCAGGTAGTGGAGCGCATGGGTTGGCGTCCTTTCGCTGCGTTCAGATGAGTATAAAGAGGGTACCGAAAAAAACTAAACAAATGTTTTTTCTGGGCGATTCCGGGGGGACTCTTGACGACAGGCGGGGGGGATGTAGGATTCGTTTCGTGGCAAACGATTCGCATGCGAACAAACTCCGCTGCAGAGCCGACCTCATGCAGCATCCCGGCTTCCTGCTGGCCAAAGGCTGGCAGCTGGCCTGGAACATCGTCTCCGACCATTACCAGGACATCGACCTCACCCCCCAGCAGATCGCGCTCCTGCATTGCCTCGGCTGCGCCGGGGAAATCTCGCAGCGGGACCTGGCGGAAGCCATGGTGATCGATGCCGCCACCATGACCGGGCTGGTGACACGTCTGGAAAAGATGGCGCTGATCTGCAGGACCCGGGACGCCGCGGACCGTCGGCTGGTCAAGCTGACGCTCACGGGGTCGGGGGAGGAGCTGCTCCAGATTTTCCAGGAGCGGGGACCGCTGGTGGAAGCCCGCTTCCAGGAGCGTCTGGGGGATACGGGGGTCGCGGAGCTTTGCCGCCTCCTGCGGGAGTTTCTGGGGTGGACGCTGGCGGAAGACGAGCCGTCGCCCCGGATGACCCTGCCCGACACCATCAGGCCGCCAGCCGCAGAGACCGCGAGTCCTGCTGGCGAGGTCGTGCCATCAACAATAGTCACAGGGGGGCGCAAGGGGTGAGGCCATCAGCGCGGTTGGGGGAAGGTACTGACAGCAGAATGCGGCTGGTCCTGCTGGTCGGGGTCGGCCTGCTGACGATCGGTCTGGCGGGCTGCGGCGGCCAGAGCGATGCCGCACCCGCCGAGAAAGGTCCAGCGGCGGCGGAGTCGCTGCAGGTCCGGACCGTCGCGGTGGCGCGACAGGACCTGGCGCAGCGGATTGCGGTCACCGGGAGTCTGCAGGGGCAGAGCGATGTGCTGCTGCCGGCGCAGGGGACCGGGGTCATCGCCGCACGGCTGGTGCCCGAGGGGACGATGGTGCAGGCGGGGGACCTGCTCCTGCGTCAGGACAGCGCGCTGCTGGGGCGTCAGCTCGCGGCGGCCCAGGCGGACCTGCGGTCGGCGGAGGCGCAGCTGGCGAAGGTCCGGAACGGCGCACGGTCGGAAGAGCGTCAGCTTTCCGCACAGGAAGTCGCGCGGGCTGAGGCGCAGTATGAAAAGGCGCGAGCCGATGCCGACCGGGCGCGGGGACTGTATGCGGAGGGCGTGATCTCACAGAGCGAGCTGGAGAGCTGGCTCACGGCGGAGCGGGTGGCGCAGGCAGCGCTCCAGGCGGCCCAGGCGAGCCGTCAGCTGGTGGATACGGGAGCCCGGGCGGAGGACCTCGCGCTGGCCCAGGCGCAGCGCGACAGCGCAGCCGCCAGGGTGGGGCTCTATCAGACCCAGGTGGCGCAGTGCCAGGTCACGGCCCCCATCGCTGGCTGGCTGGTGGAATACCTGATTGATGTCGGGGAGATGGCGCATCCGGGGACGCCGGTGGCGCGTCTGACTGCGCTGGGGGACCTGGAGCTGCGGCTGTCGCTCCCCGACTCCCAGATCCTGGGACTGCATCAGGGCCTGACGGTGCCGGTGCAGCTGGCCGCGACGCCGGATGCTCCGCCGGTCACCGGGACCATCACGTATCTCGCCCCGGCGGCTGATGGCGCAACACGTCTGTTTGAACTCCGCCTGCGGATCCCGAATGCGGATCAGCGGCTGAAGGCGGGGCAGGTCGCGACCGCTTCGCTGCCGCTGGCCGAGTCGCCGAATGCGCTGGTGATCCCGGGCGCGGCGCTCCTGTCGCCGGGGTCCGACCCGCATGTGTATGTGGTCGCCCAGGGCGTGGCGAGTCGGCGGTCGGTGACTGTGGGGCTGATGACCGAGGGACTGGTGGAAATCCGCGCGGGGCTGCAGGCCGGTGAGCGGGTCATTGTGGAGGGTCAGCTGATGGTGCGCGATGGCGCGCCGGTGCGTGATGACACGTCCTCCTCCACGACGCCGGATGCGGCGTCGGTTGCCGAGTAACACTCTCTTCGTCGGTGGGTCAACGCGCTCATGTTCCTCTCGAACATTTCTGTCAACCGGCCGGTCTTCGCGGCCATGCTCATGCTGATGCTGGTGGTGCTCGGGCTCTTTTCCGCCCGGTCGGTGCCGGTGGATCAGTTCCCGAACGTGGAATGGGGGGTCGTGAGTGTTTCGACGGTCTACCCGGGAGCCTCGCCGGAAACGGTGGAGCGCCAGGTGAGCCGTCCGGTGGAGGAGGCCCTGAACGCGATTCAGGGGGTGCGGACACTGACCTCCACCTCGTCGCCTGGCTTCTCGCAGGTGATCACACAGTTCGAGCTGGAAGAGGATGCCGCGGCCCGGACCCAGGATGTCCGGGACAAGATTTCGCAACTGCGGGGGGCGCTCCCCCGGGACATCGAAGAGCCGGTGATCCAGTCCTTTGGGGAAGCAGATGAGCCGATTTTGTCGGTGGCGCTGTCGAGTACGAGCCTCGACTTCGTGCAGCTGACGGCGTTCGCGGAGGAAGTCCTGAAGCGCCGCCTGGAGTCGGCACCGGGGGTTGGGAATGTCCGGGTGCTGGGGGGCCAGGAGCGGGTGGTCCGGATCACCCTCGACCCGGCACGACTGGCGGCGTATGGCCTCGGGGCGGACCAGGTGGCGTTCGCGATCCGGTCGTCGAATCTCGAGATTGGTGCCGGGATCGCGGACAACAGCGCGCTGGAGCGGGACCTGACGATCACGGGACGTCTGCGGACACCGGAGGACTTCGGCCAGATCATCGTGGGGCGTCCGGAGGGACAGCCGGTATTCCTGCAACAGGTCGCCACGATCGAGGAGGGGGGGAAGCGGCAGCGGAGTGCAGCGTTCCTCTCAGGGGTGCCGACGGTCTCGCTGGACATCCAGAAGGTCACCGGCGCAAACACGGTGGAGGTGGCAGAGGAGAGTCTGGCGCGCATCGAGAAACTGCGTCCGATGCTCCCGGCGGGGACCACGATTGAGGTGGTCCGGAACAATTCAGAAATCATCCGCGATTCACTGCACGAGCTGCAGGAAGCCCTGTTGCTGGCGGCGTTGCTGACCATTTTCGTGGTCTATCTCTTCCTCGGGTCCTGGCGCTCGACCATCATTACGGGTCTCACCCTCCCCATCGCGATTGTGTCGACGTTCATCATTTTCGATGTCCTGAACTTTACCTTCAATGTCATCTCCACCATGGGGCTGGTGATTTCCATCGGGCTGCTGATCGACGATGCCATTGTGGTGCGGGAAAACATCGTGCGTCACCTGGCGATGGGGAAGAGTCCGATGGCGGCAGCGAAGGATGGGACAGCAGAAATCGGCCTGGCGGTGCTGGCGGCGACCCTGACGCTGGTGTCGGTGTTCGTGCCGGTGGCGTTCATGGGGGGGATTGTCGGGAAGTACTTCTACGAGTTCGGCCTCGTGGTGGCATTTGCGGTCCTGGTGTCGCTGCTGGTGTCGTTCACCCTCGACCCGATGCTCTCGAGCATCTGGCATGACCCGGCGATTGAGCGGGAGGTCAAGCTGCTGCGTGGCGAACGGGTGGCGCGTCGTACGGGCTTTGGGGTGATCCTCGACTGGCTGCATCTGGCGGTGGATGCGCTCTCGCAGCGATACGAGAAGGCCATCGCGTGGTCCCTGCGCCATCCCTGGATCGTGGTGGGGATCGCGGTGCTGTCGCTGTTCGGCGCGTTCAGTCTGGTCCGCTTTGTGGGGGTGAGTTTTGTCCCGGAGATCGATGGCGGCGAGTTCATCGTGGATGTGGAAGCGCCGGAGTCCTCGAGTCTGGCGTACACGACCTCCAAGGTGATGGAGGTCGATGCCCTGCTGGCATCGATCCCCGAGGTGACCTATCGCTACGCCACCATCGGCGGGAGTTCAGTGGAGGGTCCATCGAAGGCGACGGTGTTCGTGAAGATGGTGCCGCTGTCCGAACGCAAGCGGGGTCATCGGGAAGTCATGACCGAGGTCCGGCCGCTGTTGTCGGAGGTCGCCGGAGTCCGGACCGGTGTCCGGGTCCTCAGCGGCGGCGGACCGGGCGCGGACATCCAGGTGTCGATTGTCGGACCCAACAGCACCGATCTGGAAGCGGCATCGCAGCAAATCCAGGAAGTCCTGGCGACTGTCCCTGGCGCGGTAGATATCAGGACAAGCTACAAGGTCGCGCGGCGTTCGCTGGACATTGATATCGATCGTCAGCGGGCGGCGTGGTACAGCCTGGACATCGCGCAGACCGGCGGGCTGCTCCGGACCTTTCTCGGCGAGGACGCCATCACGCAGTGGGAGGATCCGAACGGCGAGGCCCACGATGTCATCCTGACGCTGCCGGAATCGTGGCGGCAGTCGCCGGCACAACTGGCGCAATTGCCGCTGACCGGCGATGTCAATGGCCGGACCATCCTGATTCCGCTGGCCCAGGTGGCGACTGTCCAGGAGAGTCTGGGCGCGAGCCGGATCGAGCATCGCAATCTGCAGCGGGTGATCGCGGTAAGCGCGAATGTGGAGGGTCGGGACACCGGCGGGGCGAACCGGGAGTTCCAGCAAAAGATGGCGTCGTTGCGGCTGCCGGATTCGGTTTCGACCGAGGATTCCGGGGAGGGGCAGCAGATCGCGGAGACCGGGATGTATGCCATCCAGGCGCTGCTCCTGGCGATCATTTTCATCTACCTGATTCTGGCGAGCCAGTTCAACAGTGTGCTGCAACCCTTCGCGATCATGGCGTCGTTGCCGCTGTCGCTGATCGGGCTGATTCTGGGGCTCCTGCTGTTTGGGTCGACCCTCAACATCATGTCGATGATCGGGCTGATCATGCTGATGGGGCTGGTGACGAAGAACGCGATTCTGCTGGTGGAGTTCGCGAATCAGGCCCGGGCGCGGGGGGTCGACCGGATGCGAGCGCTGGAGCTGGCGGGTCGCACGCGGTTGCGTCCGATCCTGATGACGACCTTCTCGACGCTGGCGGGGATGGCGCCCCTGGCATTCGTCCTGGGCTCCGCCTCGGAGTTCCGCGCCCCGATGGCGCAGGCCATCATGGGCGGGGTCGCGACTTCCACGCTCCTGACGCTGTTTGTGGTGCCGGTGGCCTACATCTTCTGGGACAACGCCGGGGCGTTTTTCCGGCGGCTCTTTAGGGTCCCTACGGCGGAGGACATTGCGGTGGAGGGGCAATACGGTGTCGGTCGCGGCACCCTGCTGGAGACGCCGGCGGAGTAGTCGGTCCGGGATGTCTGCTTAAGGCTGGAACTTCCCTGCGGGGCAGGGCGTCTAAGAGACCAACGCGCTGCCGGAATCTCGGGTGCGCGTCGTCGCAGTATTCCACCCGCCCCGTACAATGCACCCGGGGATTCGCCCATTGTCGGCGTGTCTGTCAGCGGTTCCCGGCAGACCCCGACCCATCCTCAGTCTGGCTTCAGAGGAGCAACACCATGGGGTTTGAACCACGCGAGCGGATGCGGTCGTCGCAGGCCGCACTGATTTACAAAGGCATCGATGAGATGCAGGGTGGCGAAGCGACCCTCAAGATTTTCAAGGACCCCTATGGCAGCGACAAGGCGTTCGCCCATGCCATTGATCAGATTGCGACGCCCCTGAAGTACATCCATAACGAGCACATTGTCCGGGTGCTGGAGATCGGGATGAAGTCGGACCGTCTGGCGGTCGCGACCGAGATCATGCCCCTGAGTCTGGGGGATGTCCTCCATGCCAAGGAGCCGCTGGAGCTGCAGCGAGCGCTGGGGGTCATGCTGAAAGTGCTCGATGGCCTGGAGGCTGGCTATGCCGAAGGGCTGCCGCAGCATCTGGACCTGAAGCCCAACAACATTCTGGTGGACCAGACCCTTGAGCAGGTGAAAGTCGGCGACTGGTATCTCGCATCCGGGATGGCAGCGGTGAGCGGCGATCTGAGGAAGAGCTGGGAGGATCCGCGGTATCTTGCGCCGGAGCAGATTCACGGCATCGGGGAGGTCTCGGAAGCGACCGACCTCTACCAGTGCGGCCTGTTGCTCTATCACGTCCTGACCGGTTTCCCGCTGTTCCAGCATTCTGATGAAGAACAGATTCGCTATCAGCAGGTCTACACCGACCCGCAAAAGCTGATCGACTACTACACCCAGATTCCGCAGGTCGTGCGGGAGATTCTGCTCACCGCCCTCGCGAAGGATCCCGGGAAGCGCTTTCAGTCGGTGACACAGATGCGGGAAGCACTGGCCTATGCACTGGCGGCGTCATCGTTCAAGAAGGTCCTGCCGGCCGACTCACTGGTGGGGCAGATCATTGGAGATCGCTGGCAGCTGGTGGAAGAGCTGGGACCCGGTCCCTTCGCCCGGACCTACAAAGGCCTGGAAGTCGGTCGGGACACGCCAGTCACAGTCAAAGTCTGGGACAAGGGGATCTCGGCGGAGGAAGGCTTTGTCCGGGCGATCAACAAGGACCTCTATTCCCAGACCACCCTGCAGCATCCTCACATCCCGGGGCTCAATGGGTCGGGCTGGCATCAGAGTCAGTTTTATACGGTGAAACCATTTTTGCCCCTGAGCCTGCGCGAGGTTCTGACCCAGGAAGGACGGCTGGCACCGGAGCAGGCCCTCCGGGTGGTCCGGAAGGTCCTGGGCATCCTCGAGTACCTGGTCCGCAAGGGGGGCTTCACGGCGCATCAGCAACTCGCGCCGGAGCATATTCTGGTCCATGCCTCGGGGGATGATTTCTGGCTGACCGACTTCCGGCTGGAAGAGACCTCCCGCTTTATCCGGGAGCGCTACGGCTTGCCACTGTCGACCTGGCGGTCGATGGCACCGGAGCTCTGGCAGGACGAAGTGTCGGCGATTGGGCCGGCGACGGACATCTATAGCCTCGGGTGTCTGCTGTTCGAACTGACGACTGGTGAGCCGCTATTCCCTGGCGAGGATGTGAAAGCGGTCGAGCAGTTGCATCTGACGGGAGATCCGCGACAGGCCATCGATGGCCATCAGGAAATCCCCCTCGTCTTCCACGACCTGCTGACCAAAATGCTGGCGCGGGACCCCCGGGAGCGCTACCAGACCTACCAGGAGTTGCTGGATCACATCGTGAGCCTGGTGGGCGAGAGCGAACGTGGCACCGGCCTGCAGCTCATCGATGCCGGCTCGACCGTCAAGGGCAAGTTCCTCCTCGAAGAGCGGCTCCCGCTCTACGATGACCCCCGGGGTGCTACGACCTATACCGGGGTCCACAATCAGACCGAGACGCCGGTCATGCTCTGGTTTTACAAGCGCACCCGGACCACCGAACTGGAAAAGCGCTTTCAGAAGGTGATGGAAGAGGCGCAGACCTGCGACCACCCCAGCATCCTGCGGGTGCTCGACTTCGGCCACGACAAGGGGGCGTTCTTCTATGTCTCCGAGTTGCGCGCCACGACCCTTGCCACGCATCTCGAAGCGCACGGTCCTTTCTTCGTGGACCTCGCCTGCGAGCTCGCGAAACAGATCGCCGCGGCCTGCCAGGTCCTGGAGCAGCGCGGACGGGACTGCCACGGTTCCCTGTCGCCCCGCTTTTTGATGCTCCAGGAAAAGCCCGAGTTGCGGGTGAAGCTGGCGGGTCTCGAATGGCGGACCCTGAGCACCGGCGGGACCGACCAGAACGAAGCCGCCTATCTCGCGCCGGAACAGATTACGGGTCTGGGGAAAATCGGCCCCGCGGTGGATCAGTACGCTCTCGGCCATCTCCTGGTGACCCTCTGCACCGGGACGCCGCTCCTGAGTGGCGAGGCGGCGACCATTCATCAGCAACATGTGTTCGGCGATCTCGCGGGTCAACTGGCGACCCGGGAAGAGATCCCGGCGGGCCTGCGGCGCATTATCAGCAAGCTCATCGAACGTGATGCCACGGCCCGGTACTCCGACTGGCCCGAGTTCCTCGATGATCTTGATGACTTCCTCGCGGCATACACGGGCGCTGACACGCCGGCTGAAGCGCTGAACTTCCTGGTCGGATCGGAGACCTATCAGACTCTCATTGGACGGGAAGAGGACCGGGCGACCTATGTCATGCGGATGCCCAACTCCTCCACCGGAATCCGGGGCATCTTCGCACTGGCGCAGGGAGTCGGCGATCCGGCGGATGCACTGGTGGCGCAGAACAAGGTCGTGGAAGAGCTGGAACGGACCTTCAGCCCATCGCGACTGCAGCAGCTCGACTTCATCGATAACCCCATGACCCTTATCGAGGAGGGAATCACCCGCTGCAACGGCGTGGTGAATCAGGAAGCGTTCCGGCTGAACCGCATCGGCAAGCTGGGCGCGGAACTGCTGCTGGGGATGGTGACCCGGGACCGGCTCTATCTCGGACGGGTCGGGGGGGCGTTTGCCTATGTCTTCCGGGCGCAGTCGATCCGGTCGTTCCTGCGGAAGCCTGTGGAGCAGAAAATCCTCGGACGGGAGATGAGCATCAAGTTCGATTCCACCGAGCGGCACCTGCGTCCGGGCGACACCCTGGTCCTGGGGACCGGCAATCTCTCCCGGATGCTGGCGGACATCGAGATGCGGAACATCGCGGTCTCGACGGTGGATTCGCAGGAAGCGGCGGAGCGGATTGTCAGCCTCGCCTCTTCCCGGGCCAAGGGCCAGCCGCAGTATCAGGTGGGTATCGCAGTGCTGGTCGCGCAGTTCGGCGATGTCACCGCCGAGCATGTCTTCCGGGCACGACGGGGATTCCAGTCGGGTCCGGTGATTCATGTCTACAGCAACCGGGCGCAGTCGTTCCTGCAGGAAGGGAATCTGGAAGCGGCGGAGGCGGAGTTGCGGAAGGCGGCGGAAATCGCGCCGGAAAACTTCACGGTCAACTTCAAGCTCGCCCAGATTCTGCTCCGCAAGGGGCAGGCGGATCAGGCCTGGGACTTCTGCCAGCGCGCCCTACAGCTGATGCCGAACTTCGTGGAAGGCCACATCCTCCTGGGAGACATCCACTACTTCCGGCATCGACGTCGCGAGGCCCTGGACGAGTACATGTATGCGGTCCATCAGGGCGGGACCAATCCCCATTCCTGGATGGCGCTGGGGCGGTACTACTACCAGGAAGCGCTGTATGGCGATGCCGCCGGGGCGTTCGCCAAGGCGGTGAGCCTGGAGCCGGGCAACGACGAGGCGAAGGCGCAGCTGGACCTGGCCGAAAAGCGCAAACGGAGTCTGGGCGGGATGCTCTCAGAGCAGGGAGCGAAGACCCGACAACAGCTGTTGCAGCCGTTTAATCGTCCTGCGCCGAAGAAGAAGCCCCGACGTTAGGAATGGTCGCCGCGACAGGCTGGTGCGACCCCAGATGCGGCAGGTCATGCAGGATCCGCCCGGGATCACGCGGGGCGATGTCGAGCCCCAGCAGCCGGGCGAGGGTGGGGCGTGTCCCCTCGGTCCGGATGTAGCAACGTGCCGAGACCAGCAACAGCATCACGAAAGCGGCGAGAGCGACCAGTCGCTCCGCGCCTGGAGTCCAGTCCGGGATCACCATCGGTCGCTGGTCCGGTGCCGCTGAGTACCCCCAGGCATCGATGATGACCGCCACCAGCGCGCCATAGCCGAAGCGTCCGCCAGCGGTCCAGATCAGGTAGAGCCAGGGGGCGAGGGCCAGGGTCCAGCCGAGCCAGAGTTGTCCCACCGGACGTCCTGCGTCATGTTCTGCTGGTGTTGCAGCGGCGCGAGGCAGGAGGCGGTACCCGACCGCGCTGATGACCACCAGCAACACCAGAAATCGGATGACAAACTGCCGCGCCCAGGGGGAGGTCAGCAGGGATGCGTTTAGTGCTCCCCCCCCCCAGGTGGATTCCCGCAAGACCATGCTGTGCAAGCCGGGGCCGTAGGCTAAATCGAACATGCCCATGTGCTGGGATGCGAGGAAGGTCCCGTCGGAAGATGGTGGCGATCCGGCAGTGAGTTGCACCAGCGACGGGAAGCCGAACCAGAGCCCCAGGCAGACCAGCAGGACCCGCCACCAGACCAGGGTATGCACCGGGGGATCGACACGCGTCACGCTCCACAGGATACCCGGCTTCCGTTCCCTATAATCGACAGCAGCCGGCAGCAGTCCGGCGGGAGGAACCGGTGCCCGGAGCTGCTCTGGTCCTGTCAGGCCTCACCAAGCGCTATGGTCCGCCGGGGTCGGTGCCCGCAGTCGCCGATCTCTCCCTCACCATCGAATCCGGTGAGATTTTTGCGTTCCTCGGACCCAACGGCGCCGGCAAGACCACCACACTCAAGATGGTACTCGGACTCATTCGTCCCACCGCCGGGAGCGCCACGCTGCTTGACGGGCGCATTACAGACCCCCGCATCCGTGGTCGCCTCGGGTACCTCCCCGAAGAGCCGGTCCTCCATACATTTCTCACGGTGTCGGATCTCCTCCGGTTCTATGCCGGACTCTTCGGCTTTAGCGGGGCTGAAGCGCAGCGACGGATCGACCGGACGCTGGAGACAGTCGGCATGAGCGATCGGAAGACGCAGCGGCTGCAGGAGCTCTCCAAGGGGCTGCGACAGCGGGTCCTGCTGGGACAAGCGCTGATCAACGACCCCGACCTCATCCTGCTCGATGAGCCGCAGTCCGGCCTCGATCCGGTCGGGATCACCGACCTGCGTCGGTTGCTCCATGAGCTGAAGAGCGCGGGCAAAACCATCTTCCTCAACAGCCATCAGCTCACCGAGGTGGAGCAGGTGGCGGATCGCATCGGCATCATCCGCCAGGGGCACCTCATCCGGACTGAGTCGACCAGCGCTATGTTGGGCGGCACTCAGGAATGGGTAGTGACCTTCGCCGGACTTACGCTGACCCAGGCGGATCAGGTCCTGCAGCTGGTTGCTGAGCGCACGCAGTCGCGCATTACGCTGCAGGGCGACCCCGGATCGCCCCAGCTGTTCCGCTGCCCATCGGAGGCCATCGCGCAGGAAGTCATTGCGGCGGGACAGGCAGCCGGTGGTCGCCTGACCGGCCTGCAGGAAGAACAGACCAGCCTGGAGCAGGTCTTCCTGCAGCTCATGGCGGAGGTGCCGGCCCATGGGTGACATGAGCCCGGAGCAGATCCTCGGTCCGTTGGGCTGGGTCGGGAGCATGGCGGCGGCCGGGACGCTGATCTGGCTCCTGCTGAATTCTCGGATTCGGGCGCTCGCCTGGCTCACGACCCTGGAGAGCATCCGGCGGATGGAGTTCCAGGCGATTCTGCTACTGGCGCTGACTCTCTTTGCGGGTATCGGCTATCTCCTCTTTGCACCAGGCATCAAGGAGTCCCCGTTGTGGGGCGTGGTCATCAGCCAGATCGGCAGCGATGGCCTGGGAGCGCCGGGGGTCAACACCGACCCGAAGCAGATTTTCTTCCTGCAGTTCGACTACTACATGCAGTCGGCGATGTCCTTCTTTGCGGAGCTCTTCGCCCTCTTCATGTTGCTGGCGCTGGGGCTCTTCCTGATCAGTAACGACATCCAGCAGGGGTTCCTGCTGACGCTCTTGCCGAAGCCACTTTCACGGGGGGAGTATCTCTGGGGACGGGGACTGGGACTCGCCATCACCGTCGGTGCTGCCTGGATCATCATGGGCCTCCAGATCTTCCTCCTCTTTCTTATCAAGAATCCCGCCGTACTGACCCAGCCCACCGCTCCGGAGTGGAAGATCCTCTTCTGCACCGGTGTGCTGCTGATGAAGTGGGCGAGTCTGGCGGCAATCCTCTTTTTCCTGACCCTGCGGATGCCACCAGTCGCGGGGGGACTCGTGGTGCTGCTCCTCTTTGTGGCAGGTCATATCTCGTCCAACGTTCACGACCTGGCGACCAATGTCGCACTCGACTGGCCCCTGCGTCTCCTCTTCTGGAGCGGCTATGTGGTGATGCCGCATTACGACCGCGCCTGGAGCGCCATCATCCTCGACCCCACCGCAAATCTCTTTCAGACCCATACCGATGTCGCCGGTTTTGTCGGCTGGGCCTTCACCTATGCCATGGTGATGGGCCTGGGGTCCTGGCTCTGCTTCCGGCACCGCGACCTGTGAGTCCTGCACCTCCCCCTGCTATGGGTCCCGTCCGTATCTTCCTCTCGACCGGCGAACTCTCCGGCGACTATCACGCCATGCACCTGGTGAAAGCTCTCCGGGCAGCCGCCGTGACGCAGGGGCTCACCCCTCAGATCGCTGCCAGCGGTTCGCATCATTTGCGGGAAGTGGTCGATGACCTCTGGGAGGAGACGGCGGACTGGGCGGGCATCGGGATCCTCGACTCCCTGCGGGTCGGCCCGACAGTCGCGCTGGGATGCCGTCGGATCATGCAGCGGATGCAGCGCTGGCAGCCCCACCTGGTGATCGGCGTGGATTACAGGGTCGCGAATCTCCGGCTGCTGCAGGCGGCACACAAGCAGGGCGCGCGAACGGCGTATTACTTCCCACCAGTCCACTGGGGAAGCACGAGCAGCAAGGCGCGGAAAGCGCTGGTGCAGGTGTATGAAGGAAAGGGCGGGGAGCGACGCAAACCCGATCGCTTTGACCGGATCGCGGCCTGTACGGACCTGGTGCTCCTCACCTATCCCATCAGCGAGGGGGAGTATCGCCGGGCGGGCGCGAACGTTCATTACATCGGGCATCCTCTCTGGAACGCGATCCAGTCCGAGCTGTCGATACCTGCTGATGAGGTCCGGGCCGGGTTCGGACTGCCGCCTGCCAGTGATGACCCCGCCGCGCCTTTACTCGTGGGCCTCTTTCCGGGGAGCCGTACCCAGGAATTGCGCGACATCTGGCCGGTGATGCGGGACTGGTTGCGGCAGTACGGCCCCGACTGGCCACAGGTCACCTGGCTGGTGTCGGTGGCGCATCCCCGGTACCGGTCGCGACTGGTCGCTGACATCGACCGCTTTCCGCCAGCGCTGCGATCGCAGGTCCAGATCATTGAGGGGATGGCTCCGGATCAGCTTCGGGCGATGGACCTGGTGCTGATGAAGTCCGGGACCGCGGCGCAGACCGCGTTGTTGCTGGGGCTGCCGATGGTGGCGTGCTATCGCATCGGGATGCCGCCGGTGCTCGGTCCATTGATTCTGGCGCTGTCGCGTCAGCTCTTTCTCAATATGCCGTACTACACGTTCCCCAATTTGCTGGCCGAACGTGCCATCGTGCCGGAACTGATTCAGGAAACCTGCACAGTCGCGGGCTTGCAGGCCGCAGTCGCGCCGCTGTTATCGGACCCCGCTGCCCGGGACGCGCAACGTGCAGCCCTGCTGGAGTTGCATGACCGGCTGGTGCGTCCGGATGCCATCAGTCGGGCGGCGTCCATGCTGCTCGACCTGGTCGTGCCAGCTGTGGGTGGAGCCGACACATGACTGATCGGGTCCTGGAATGGTGGCCGGCTGCCCCGGCACCCGCGTTTGGTCCGGCTCCGCAGCAACGCCTCCATGTGCTGCGGAATCTGGCCGCCGATGAGGCCGCATTGTTACGGCTGGCCAGCGCCGACCGGGCGCTGTTGCGGGCGTACTGCAATCCGCCATCGGTCATCCTGGGCTTGTCGCGTCGACGGCACCAGGATGTCCATGTTGCGGCGTGTGAGGCCCGGGGGATCCCGGTGCTGCGTCGTGCCAGCGGCGGGGGGACCGTCGTGCATGACCCGTTTGTCGTGAACTTCGCCTGGGTGCTCCCCTGGTCCTGGCTGCCGGGATGCCATCTGCGAAGTCTGGCCGACAACGCGACCGAGGAAATCCTGGCCTGTCTCATCGCGGCGCTGCGGTCGTATGGGCTGGGGGCGCAACAGACGCGCATCAGTGATGTCAGCATAGGACGTCCACCGCGTAAGGTGGCGGGGTCGGGGCAGATGCGGAAGGTCGAGGGACTGATGCACCACATCAGCCTGCTGGTCGACCTGAATCTCCCCCTGATGGAAGAAGTACTGCCGATTCCTCATGATCGTCCGGGCCTCCCGCATCGGCAGTTCGTGACCTCGCTGAAAGCGGCAGGCGTTGGACGTCAGTACGCCTGGGGACATAATGCGAGTAACGGGTTGGGATGGGTGAAGGTGCTACTGGACCTGGAGGAGCGGGTGTTATCCGCTACCTGTCGTCAATTTGGGTCGACTTTCCGCCCGTTGAGTGCATCGGATATCGCGCTGCTGGGGGAGACCGGGGAAGCGCTGATAGCGTCTAAATATGGCGAACAGAGCTGGATCGAACGGCTGTAGCGACCGCTAACGGGTCACCATTAAGACGTCAAAGTTGCACCGATTGGGGGAGAAGTTCTGGAGAAGGGGGGAATAGCCGGTTTACCATATTGCTTGACACCGCGCAGAGTGCTATTGTGTCAACCTCAAAGGAGCCCGCAGTATGGCAACCGCCCCGCTCTTGGTCCGTGCCGGTACCCTGCCCGGTCGGTTGGTGGTCATCCTCCAGGATGGAGCTGTCCTTGGCATCTGTCGGAGGGCGGTGGAGGATCCCTTCACAGGCCGGGTCCTGGGCTTCGCGTTTGAAGATGACGAGTGGTATGAAGGTCCGAAGTTCGTCCCGCAACGCGCCATTGCTGGCTATGGCGAGAACGCCCTCCTGCTGGACGACCGCTCCCAGTTACTGCAACTGCATCAGGCGGCGGAGATCCGGCTGATTCTCAAGCAACGGGAAACCCTGCTCGAGAAGCATGTCATGACCGAAGGGGGTCGATACCTCGGGGAGATCTTCGATTACGACTTCGACCGCGATGGCACGACGGTCCATTACTACCTGCATCGCTATCTCGCCGGCGAGCCCGGGTGCGCCCTGGTCCCCGCCGAGCGGACCCGCCGGGTCGGCAAGAGCCTCGTACTGGTCGCCGAAGGGCAACTAATCCCCACCGAAGTCCAGCCTGGCGTCCGGGCCCCCTGGGAAGCGGTACGGGCTCCCCGGATTCCCCCGACCCTCAAGACCCTGGAGCAGCTCCGCCCACCCCGTCCGGCCGCCGAGATCACGACCCCGGAACCAGCGGCAGCAGACTCCCTCACCGAGCGCTTCCAGCAGCGGCAGTACGCCTATCTGATCGGGCGTCGCTGCGAGCGGGACATCCGGGGGGATGATGGCACCCTGGTAATCAGCCAAGGTCAGTTCATCGATGAGCAGGTACTGGCGCTCGCCCAGGCGACAGGCAAATTCATGGAACTCGCAATTTCCAGCCGGTCCACGGGTGTCAATACGGCGCAGCCTGCCGAAAGCTCCCGGGTCGCGTAACCCCCCAACGACATCAGGCTCGAGGTCCGCACCCCCGGATGGCAGTCCGGGGGTGTTTATTGAAGGTTCACATGTCGGCCAAGCAGCAAAGGAAGAAGAAAGAGGAAGAAGAAGAGCGCTTAGGCCGAACGGACGAGGTTACTCTCGACCTGCTGGTGGGTGTCCAGGGCCTTGGCGGCCGAGATGATGGACCGCAGGCGGGTGGAGGTTTCATACGGGTTGAGGGGGAAGCGGAGCATCTCGTCGGCCCCGTAGCGGACCAGGTAGTCGGCATCGGGGAAGCGGGCTTCCGGCGCCACGACCAGAATGGGGAGGGTCTTGTTCTCCACGGAGGTGCGGCAGCCGAGGATCATGTGCTCCAGGACCGGCCGGGGAAGCGACACATCGAGCAGCATGACGTGGAAGCGCTTTGTCCGCAGCCAGGTGGAGGCTTCGGCATGATCGTGCGCGGTGGTCAATTTGTAGTTGGGAGCATCGTGCAGTTTGTGGAGCGCTTCGCGGAGACTCTCGGCGATCTCCAGCGACTCCTCGATGATGAGGAGATTCTCCCGGGGCAGTGGCAGGGTGCCGCCATCGCTCCGTCCCTGGCCAACCCCAAAGAACTTCAGGGCCTGGGCTTCGGTGTCGAAGGTGGGAATGAAGATCTCGACCCGGGCCAGCTTGAAGACTTTCAGCACCGGGGGCTGCAGCTCGCAGAACGCCAGCGAGACACCCCGTCGATGGGCTTCCCGGAACGTCGCGATGATGGCGGAAAGTCCGGCGGAGTTGATGTAGTGGACCCCGCGCATATTGATGACAATGCCCCGGGGATTCCGCTCCACATAGCGAAAGATCTCGGGCACCGGGCTGGTGAGGGCTTCGGTGGCGGTCCCGGCGAGATTCACAACGAGGACGTCCTGCTCGGGACGGAACGTGGCCTGCAACATGGGTACTGCTCCAATCGAGGCCTGCGAGGATCCAGCGGGGCCAGCCGAACTGCCCCGGTACAGAAAATCATTATACTGAGAGTCCAGCTCCCGCCAGTGGCGCCGGCGTCAGTTTGAGCCGGGGGGCCAGATACCTTCGGGGTCTGCCCCCATCGCTGCCATGCGGGTGGAATGCACTCCGAGGGACACCGAATCATGCTGCAGGCGACCTATCGTAAAGAGGGCGACATCACTGTCGTGGACCTGAACGGGACCGCGACCGAAGCGCTGCAGGGGCCAATCCCGGAGGTGATGGCGGTCCTGCGGCGCGGCGACCGCAAGGTGGTCGTGAACATGGGCCAGGTGAGCTATGTGAACTCCGCCGGGCTCTCCTCTTTCATCGACACTTTTCGCCAGGCCCTCCGCCATGATGCCCAGATGGTCTTCTGCTGCCTGGTGCCGAATGTCCTGAAGGTCTTCAAGCTCGCCCGGGTGGAGATTTTCTTCGCGGTCTTCGAGACCGAACCCCAGGCGCTACAGCATTTCGGGGTCTCCGCCAAATCGACCACCCCTGGTCCGCCCCCCCGGGAAAACATCCTCGCCGTGGAAAAAGCGCTCCCGGTGGATGAGCAGCTGCGCAAGATATTCCAGGACAACAAGGAAAGCTCAAACTACAAGGTCACGCCGGTCTCCTCGACCGCCGAGGCCCTGAACTGGCTGCGGACCAAGCCGTTCCACCTGGTCCTGCTCGATGCCAGCTTCAGCTACGCGGAAGTCGAGGAGTTTCTCAAAGAGGTCCGGACCGACCCCTCACTGAACAAGATTCCGGTGCTGGTCGCTGCGGGGGAGACCAAGCTTGCCGATGCCGACTACTTCATCCGCAACGGGGCCGATGACATCCTGCGTCATCCCTTCAATCGCTACGAAGCGTCCGCCCGTATTCGCAACGCCATCACCCTGCTGTACGCCCTCCGCAAAGAAGATGCGCAGGTCGACCGGATGCGGACCCGTGCGGGAGTCACCAGCTCGACCGCGCCGAACTACACCAGTCTCCGGTAGCCCACGGGGAGAGTTGCCATGCTCCGTGCGACCCTGAAGCATGAGCAGGACATCGCCATCCTTCAGTACAGCGGCGACCTGACGGAAGAAACCGGCGGGATGTTGCCCGGATTGCAGGATGCCCTGGCCCGGGGCGAACGGAAGATCATCCTGGACCTCGCGGAAGTCCGGTATGTGAACTCCGCGGGCCTCTCAACGTTCGTCGACAGCTATAAGGCCGGCCTGCGGGCCGACGCCAAAATGGCTTTATGCCAGTTACAGCCTGCGGTGCTGAAGGTCTTCAAGCTCGCCCGCGTGGAAATCTTCATCCCCATCTATGACACCCTCGGGCAGGCGTTCAAGCACTTTGGCGTGATGCAGGCCGCCGCCGCCGAGGGGCCGCCCCGGGAGCAGCTCCTGGTCATCGAACCGGGGCTCACCATCGGTGATGAAATCCAGCGCCTCCTCGCCGCCCAGAAGGAGCAACTCAACTACCGGCTATCGCGGGTCCCCAATGTGGTGGAGGCGGTGCGCTTTCTGGAAGTCCGGACCACTCACGTCATCCTGCTCGACATCGAGATTCCCCGGGCCGATGCTGAGCGCTTTATCGGCCAGGTGAAGTCGAATACGCAGCAGCGACATATCCCCATCATCATCGTGACCCGGGATCCCCAGATTCCCGATGCGGACTTCCTGGTCCGGAACGGTGCGGATGACATGCTCCGGGTGCCGCTGGTGGCCTATGAGGTCAGCGCCCGGCTGCGGGTCGCCCTCGCCCTGCACTATGCGATGCAGAAGGATGATTCCAACGTCTCCCGCCTGTTTGAAACACGGCTGACAGCGGGGAAGTACGAAGGCCCCAAGTACCCCACGCTGCGCTAAACGGGATAGACCGCGCAGCCGTCGCTATCCAGCAACTCTTCCTTGGTCATCAGTGGCGGTGCCGGCAGGCCGACTTCCTGCCAGAGGGTCAGACTCAGCCGCATGGGATGCAGGGTCATGCTGGGGGACATCGGACCAGTGATCCAGAGCGACTGGCTTCCCCCTGCCAGGAACGACTCCACGCCGGCCACCTGGTGGACCCGCCCCTGATGCTCGATGGGATTGATGAGGTCGCTGATCGATTGCGCCACGGACTGACTGGCGCGCTCCAGCTCCCGCGGATCCCCCGCTTCCTCAAAGAGTGCCCGGGCTGCCGGGACCACTGCGCCCCCTCCGCCCCCCCCCATGAGGTCTTCATCGCCGCCGAAGGTCGCACCACCCCGGGCTTTTCTGGCAGCACGACGCTGAGCCAGCGGCGGGAGCTTCACCGGCTCTGTCGCCATGCAGTGCTCCAGGTAGGCGAGGACCTCGCCGCGCATCGCGGGAGTGATGCCATCGCCTTCGAGGTCGGTTCGATAGCGGGCCGCGATCACTGCTTTCCACGGATTCTTCGGCACTGGTGAGGCAAGGGGAAAGACTTTGAGCAGCACGAAGTCGGTCGCGAATTTGTCGTGCAGGGCGTCGAAGACCGCCTCAGCCGCGAGGGGCTCATGCAGCCAGAGCTGGACAAACTCGCACTCGCTGGCGACCCCAGTCGGCAGCGGGGGGGCGTACTTCGCCTTGAGCTTCTTGTTGTACCCCTCCGTAAGCACGACCGGGAGTCGCGAGCGGAATGCCGCCTGCTGCAGCAACACAATCCAGTCGAGGTGACTGATGAACCGCGTGAGACCCCGACGGGCGATCCGGAGTAAGTAGGTCGGCGTGTCGATGCCGGAAACGGCATCGGGGTCACGGGGCGTGTTCGGTGGCAGACGGGTCGGATTCACCGAAGGGCATCATCCCAGATTCCGGAGCATGGCCGAGCTAGTTGAATTCCTGCTTACGGAAGGTCAGGTACGCACAGAGCAGAATGACACTGAGGTAGACCACCGGCAGCGCCAGAATCGCCGGGTCCGCGGTAATCGGAAATGCCCGACTCACAAAGAAGCGGGTGAGGGGATCCTCGATGAGGAAGTTCACGGAGTAGAGTCCCACCGGACGCTGGGGTGGGAGGAGGAGGAAGACCCAGTCCACCTCATCCCCCGGACGGCGCATGACACTGGTGAGGATGAATTTCAGCGTCCCGGTCCCGGCATTGTTCGAGGCGAACATCAGCACGATCGACAGAAAGCCAGCCACCAGCGCCCAGGTCCGGGTCGAGAGGAAGAGGGTGAGGGTCGCGAGAATCATCGGCACCAGTGCACCGACGAGGAACGCCGGCAGGATGTTGAGGCGGACTCCGAGTCCGAAGTAGGCCAGCAGCGCGGCATCGACTGCCCACACGACAAAGGCGTAGCAGGCCAGCGCGGCGTAGCAGCCCCCCAGCTTCCCGAAGAAGATCATCATGCGGTCGAGGGGCTTGCTGATGAGGGTGTAGATAGAGCGACGTTCCAGTTCATTGGCGAGGAGGCCCATGCCCGTGAAGATGGCGAGGAGGCTCCCAAAGAAGACAAAGAGCGCCTGGAGGAAAATCGATGTCAGCAGCGTGACACCTTCCTTCAGGTCTCGGGCGGCGGCAGCGGCATCGCCGGGGGAGGGGACATTCTGGGGGGTGTCGCTGAAGAGATAGAGCCCCGCCACCAGCTCGACGCCACTCACTCCCTCCTGCTGCATATCCGGGTAGGCCTTGAGGAACATCAGCAGCACGGTCCCGATACTCCCCAGAATCGCGCAGATCGTGATGATCCAGTAGAGCCGGGTCCGGAGGATGTCGAGGCAGGTATGCCGGGTGAGGTACCACCCGGCGCGACCATTACGCAGCAGGGTCGTGACCCACAGGAGCAGGACGATCGTGCCGAGGATCAGGGCGATCCACTGCAGACGCTCGGTCCCGATGAGATAGGTGGGATCAACGGCGAAGTCCCGGGGTTTCATGCCGCCACCTCCGGCGAGGTGAGGTCCTCGTTCAGGTCTTCCTTGCCCCGGAGCTGTTGCAGCAGCAGTTCAGGCGGAACACCGCCCGAAGCGGCGATCAGGGACATAAAGCGGTCTTCCAGACGGATGGTCTGGGGGTGGACGCTGTAGAGGTCCGCGCCGGCGACCACCAGGGTCCGGATCAGTTCAGGTGCTGTCAGTCCCGGGAGGAGTTCCAGGCGAACCCGGCCATCAGGCAGGGGCTCGATGGACTCCACCATGGGCGCGACCGCGTCGCTCACACTCTGGGACCAGTGTCCCACCGCGACATCCAGTACCTGCTGCGGGGCCCGGGTGAGTTCTTCGACTGTTTCGAGCGCCAGGACGTTGCCCTTGTAGATCACGCCGACCCGATGACAGAGATCTTCGATGTCTTCAAGAATGTGGGTGTTGAGGAACACCGTATGTCCCCGCTGGTGGTAAGCGCGGATGAGTTCCTTTATCTGCCGTCGCCCGACTGGGTCGAGCCCGGTGGAAGGCTCGTCGAGGATGATGAGTTCTGGCTCCGCCAGGATGGCCTGTCCGATGCCGACCCGTTGCAGCATCCCCTTGGAATAGGTCCGGAGGCGTCGGCGGGCAGCGGTCATCCCGAGCCCGACCTCTTCGATAACCACCGGGATCCGGCGCTGGATGTCGGCGTTTGACATCCCATACAGCCCCCCGTAGAACTCCAGCAGCTCCAGCGCATTGAAGCGATCGTAGAAGTAAGGCGCTTCTGGGAGGTACCCGATCTGCCGTCGCACGCCAAGGTCAGTGACCGGGCGATCGAGGATGGTGAGGTCGCCGCTGGTGGGAAAGATGATGTTCAGCAGACATTTGAGGAGGGTTGTTTTTCCGCTGCCATTGGGTCCCAGAAAGCCGAAGATTTCGCCACGCGGGATTTCGAGGGTCACCTGATTCAGCGCCACGACCGCCGGGCTCCGGAGACCGGTGCGATAGGTCTTGACCAGCGCATGCGTAGTGACCGCCGACATGTGGCGGGGGAGGATAGCGTACCTGTCAGCCCAACGGCGTAGCTCCCGCGCTCCATAAAAGCACCGCACCCCTCCTGACAGTGCCAGGAGGGGTGCAGGTAGTGCGCGCATAAGCGATGGTGAGCGCTAGAAGTCGATCTCGCGACCTTCGGACCGGGCGAAGGCGGTCTCGGCGCCCTTGCTGTCCTGATCCCGGGTCCCTTCCAGGACTTCGTCTTCGCCGGGGATGTAGAGGTCGCCGGGGACACAGGCCGGGAGGGGGAATTTGAAGAAGAGGGGCTGGGTGAACTTCGCGTGCTTCAGGAGGAGCTCACCACGAGGCACCGTACTGAGGCGCTGCTTCAGCTCATCGGAGAGCCAGCCGTAGATCTCGTCCTTGAGTTCCGCGAACCCGGTGCGGCCATACATGAGGGTGGAGGAGTTGTCGACAATCTGCTTGTCGACTTCCGAGGCGAACTGCTCGATGCCGAAGAGGGTGACACCCAGTGAACGACCGCGGGCCGCCAGGTGGATGAGGCCGGTCTTGATCTGATTGCCGGAGGTGTCGTGCCGGGGAGCGAACTTGTTGAGCTCATCGACGAACACGATGATGTTGTCGATGTTGACTTCCCCGCGACGGGTGCTCAGCAGATGCTCCAGCTTGCGCAGCACCTTGGTGAAGACGAGGCGCTGCCCACGCTCATTGATGGACTGGATGTCGATCACCCAGACATCGCCGTTCTTGAGATTTTGGATCGGGATGTCAATGGGCTTCGCGGTGCCGGTCGCGATGAGGCCATCGTAGAACCCCGGCAAACCGCTGAGGTTTTTGACGGCCTTGTGGAAGATGTGCTTGGCGTGGCCATGCCAGTTGGTGTGCCGGGAGTCGTGGGTAGCACGCCGCTCTTCAGCGAGCCAGGTCATCAGCCCGTCGTAGCTGTCGATCCCCTGCTTTTCGAGGACCGCCTGGATATCGACCCAGACCGCTTCCACCGCGTCATCCCAGGCGCTGCGGTCGAAGAGGACGTTGACATCGTCCTGGACATCGGTGATGGACCAGACGAAGGGCTCCACGGAGCCATCGAGGCGCAGGGACTTCGCACGGCTGGCGGCTTTGGAGTCGTAGGGCGCAAAGACCCGGACGCTGTGGAACGGCTCCGGGCTGATGCCCATGAGGTCGTACATCTTGCGGCTCTTGATCGCCAGCGGGGAGTCTTCCCAGAGCGCGGGATTCGGCTTGTCGAAGTAGAGGAGGTCCTTGCCCTTCACGTTGAAGACGATGACCGCGACCTTGCGTCCCCGCTGCTCGGAGCAGTAGTGGAAGATCGACTTGAGGATGAACTCCACCACGGAGGTTTTCGTCGCGAGACCGGAGATACCGGAGACGTTGAGGTGCGCCCCTTCCGGCCCCAGCAGGAAGGACTCGTCGATCAGCAACGGGGTCATTTCCCCATCGCCATTTTCGAACACCCCGATCGGAATCCCCCGGTCATCGCCGGCGTAGGAATCCATGCCCAGGGCATGCTCGATGCCTGACGGGGAGGCGAAGTAGACCTCCGAGCGGGAAACGGGCTGGACACGTCCGGAGGTGTTATTGATCACCTGGCACTTCACCAGCGTGATTTCCTCGGGCTCTGTCGGCGGCTTGGCTTCGGGGATGCCGAAGTCGTGGGACAAAAAGTCGTTCACCACGTCGGGCACATTCAGAATCGCCTGCATATTCACGACCACGCCGAAGGTGGTGATCCCCTTCTCATCGACGCAGGCCACCATATTCCCCAGCTGGCACTTTTCGCAGTGGCGCGAAAGCCAGAAATAAAAGTTGGCGGTGGTGTTGGGGTACTGCGAAGTGGAGACGGTCTGGCCAATAACCCCCTCAAGCAGGTTGAGATAGTTGGCGTTTCGTTCGTCGATAAGCACCATGAGTGCGGATCACTCCTTGGGGGGTGAGATGCCCTGGCAGTGGTGAGGATGAGGATACGCCAGGCTAAAGAACCCGGCAGCATCCCTGACAGGATAACCGAACCGCACCAGGTGACTGCTGAGCCTGAGGGAAAGTGCTCAGGAACTCAGCAGGAAATTGCCCGGTGAGAGCTGAAGCTGTCCTACACTGACTGGATGCTCCCGCGCTGGCTGCTCCCCTGGCTCATGGTCCTCCTGGCGGCGGTCGGGTTTCTGGTAGCCGACCGGGTCTGGGACTTTCAGTTTGGGCTCCGGACCTATTGGCCAGTACTGGTGGTGCTGTATCTGGTGGCACGTCTGGCGATGGAATCTGGGGCGGTCGGCTCGCCCCCCTCGCCATCCTGATGCTGGCGTTTGGGGCACATTTTCTGGTTTCCGGCCCCGGTAGCCTTGCGGGGTACTGCTTTATGGTATTCTTTGGCCTTGTGTGATTCTGGCGCTGCGTGCAGCGGCAGCGGCACACGTTTAGTCCTACGGCCCTGCAGATTCCCTGATCGCTCGGCTAGGTTAGTCAAGGAGGCCAAAGTCTTGGCCACACGTTTGTATGTCGGCAACCTTCCGTTCCGCACCTCCGACCAGGAGCTGGTGGAACTCTTTTCTCAGGCGGGTGGGGTGCAGAGCGCCTCAATCGTCACCGATCGCGAGACGGGTCAGAGCCGGGGCTTTGCGTTCGTCGAGATGGACTCCGAGGATTCGGCCCAGGCCGCAGTCTCGAAGTTCAATGGCTACAGCTACATGGACCGCCAGCTGGTGGTCAATGAGGCTCGCGCCCGTGAGGATCGTCCCCGCGGCGGCGGTGGCGGCGGCTACGGCGGCGGCGGTGGCCGCGGCGGTGGTGGCGGCTACGG